>JAUSAU010000057.1 GCA_030652345.1 Coriobacteriia bacterium | reverse complement strand
CGTATGCCCCAACCCCCGAAACGGAGATACTCCTCTGTGGGCCTTCCCCGAGGCCCGTCGCGCTCCCTGACCTGAGAGGCACCGCCATGCCCGGCACTCCCACCGTCCTTCTCGGCACGGGCCCGGTCTCGATCGCCGAGGTCGTCGCCGTCGCACGCGCCGGCGCGCCCGTCGAGATCGCTGCCGACGCGCTGGCCGCGATGGCCGCCTCGCGCGCCCACGTCGACACGCTCGCCAGCTCCGGCCGGCCAGTCTACGGCGTGTCGACCGGCTTCGGCGCGCTGGCCACCACCTATATAGAACCCGCCAAGCGCCACCAGCTGCAGCGCTCACTCGTCCGCTCGCACGCGGCGGGCTCCGGTCCGTGCGTCGAGACCGAGGTCGTTCGCGCGCTCATGCTGCTGCGGCTCTCCACGATGTGCACCGGCCGCACCGGCATCCGGCCGTCCACCGCGGCCGCCTACGCCGCGCTGCTCAACGCGCACATCACGCCGTGCGTGCCGGAGTACGGGTCGCTCGGCTGCTCGGGCGATCTCGCGCCGCTGTCGCACTGCGCGCTCGCGCTCATCGGCGAGGGCGAGGTCTTCGACGCTGCCGGCACGCGCCTGCCTACGGCCGACACGCTGGCCGCGGCCGGCCTCACCGCCGTCGAACTCGAGGAGAAGGAAGGCCTCGCGCTCATCAACGGCACCGACGGAATGCTCGGCACACTCGCGCTCGCCATCACCGACCTGCGCGCGGCCGCGAAGGTCGCCGACATCACGGCCGCGATGACCATCGAGGCGCTGCTCGGCACCGACACCGCACTCGACCCCGAGCTCATGGCGCTGCGCCCGCACCCCGGCCAGGCCGCCTCCGCGCGCAACATGGCGCGTGTGCTCGCAGGCTCGCCGATCGTCGCCTCGCACCGCACCGAGGACTCGCGCGTCCAGGACGCCTACTCGCTGCGCTGCGCGCCCCAGGTCGCCGGCGCCGTGCGCGACACGATCGACCACGCCGAGACCGTCGCCCTGCGCGAGCTGGCCTCGGCGATCGACAACCCGGTCGTGCTGCCCGACGGCCGCATCGAGTCGAACGGCAACTTCCACGGCGCGCCGGTCGGCTACGTGCTCGACTTCCTCGCCATCGTCGCCGCCGACCTCGCGTCGATCTCCGAGCGCCGCTGCGACCGCATGCTCGACACGCACCGCTCCCAGGGCCTGCCGCCGTTCCTCGCCGGCGACCCGGGCGTGGACTCCGGCCACATGATCGCCCAGTACACCGCCGCCGGCATCGTGAGCGAACTCAAGCGCCTCGCCGCGCCCGCGAGCGTGGACTCGATCCCGTCCTCGGCGATGCAGGAGGACCACGTCTCGATGGGCTGGCACGCCGCCCGCAAGCTGCGCCGCTCGGTCGACGGGCTCCAGCGCGTGCTCGCCATCGAGCTGCTCACCGCCGTTCGCGCGCTCGACCTGCGCCGCCCGCTCACCTCGGCCGCCGGCACCGGCGGCGTGGAGGCGCTCGTGCGCGAGTTCGTCGCGGGCGCCGGCCCCGACCGCTACCTCGCTCCCGAGATCGAGGCCGTCCGCGTGCTCGTCTGCGACGGCCGCGTCATCGCTGCCGCCGAGTCCGTCGTCGGCCCGCTGGAGTAGCCCCGCCCCCGCCCGCCCGCCACACACCCAAACCCGCCCCGATTCCGCGAAGGAGTCACGAAGATGACCGCAGGTTCCCGCCCCGTCCGCTCCCCGCGCGGAAGCGCGCTGACCGCCCTCGGCTGGCCGCAGGAGGCCGCGCTGCGCATGCTGCAGAACAACCTCGACCCGGAGGTCGCCGAACGCCCCGACGACCTCGTCGTCTACGGCGGCACCGGCCAGGCCGCGCGCGACTGGCGTTCGTTCGACGCGCTCGTTCGCACACTCACCACGCTCAAGGCGGACGAGACGATGCTCGTGCAGTCGGGCCGGCCGGTCGGCGTCATGCGGACGCACGAGTGGGCGCCGCGCGTGCTCATCGCCAACAGCAACCTCGTCGGGCAGTGGGACAACTGGGAGGAGTTCCGGCGCCTCGAGCAGCTCGGGCTCACGATGTACGGCCAGATGACCGCCGGCTCGTGGATCTACATCGGGACGCAGGGCATCGTCCAGGGCACCTACGAGACCTTCGCTGCGATCGCCGCCAAGCGCTTCGGCGGCTCGCTGCGTGGCACGCTGACCGTCACGGGCGGCTGCGGCGGGATGGGCGGCGCCCAGCCGCTCGCCGTCACGATGAACGAGGGCGTCGTGCTCGTCGTCGACGTCGACCCGTCGCGGCTGGCGCGTCGCGTCGAGCAGCGCTACATGGACGAATGGACCGCGGACCTCGACGACGCGATCGCGCGCTGTCTCGCCGCGAAGGACGCCGGGCGGCCGCTCAGCGTCGGCCTGCAGGGCAACTGCGCGTTCGTGCTGCCGGAGCTGCTGCGCCGCGGCGTGGCCGTCGACATCGTCACCGACCAGACCTCCGCGCACGACCCGCTCTCCTACCTCCCGCTCGACTGCACGCTCGAGGAGTGGCACGACCGGGCCAAGGCCGACCCGGCGGGCTTCACCGAGCGCGCCCGCGAGTCGATGGCGCGCCACGTCGAGGCGATGGTCGGCTTCCTCGACGCCGGCGCCGAAGTCTTCGACTACGGCAACTCGATCCGTCGCGAGGCCGAGCTCGGCGGCTTCGAGCGCGCGTGGGCGTTCCCCGGCTTCGTTCCCGCCTACATCCGGCCGCTGTTCTGCGAGGGCAAGGGGCCGTTCCGCTGGGTGGCGCTGTCCGGCGAGGCGTCCGACATCGCCGCGACCGACGCGGCCGTGCTTGAGCTCTTCCCCGACAACGAGCCACTGCACCGCTGGATCGCCTCAGCGCAGGACAAGATCGCGTTCCAGGGGCTGCCGGCGCGCATCTGCTGGCTGGGCCAGGGCGAACGCGACCGCGCGGGCGTGCGCTTCAATGAGATGGTCGCCGACGGCACGCTGCGAGCACCGATCGTCATCGGGCGCGACCACCTTGACTGCGGGTCGGTCGCCTCCCCGTACCGCGAGACAGAATCCATGCTCGACGGCAGCGACGCGATCGCCGACTGGCCGCTGCTCAACGCGCTCGTGAACACCGCGTCGGGCGCATCGTGGGTCTCGATCCACGACGGCGG
The DNA here is from genome assembly GCA_030652345.1 of Coriobacteriia bacterium. The sequence continues at coordinate 54,735 of JAUSAU010000057.1, read as the reverse complement.
CGGCGTCGGCATCGGCCGCTCGCTGCACGCCGGCCAGGTCACCGTCGCCGACGGCACGCCGCTGGCCGCTGAGAAGATCTCCCGCGTGCTCACGAACGACCCGGGCATGGGCGTCATCCGCCACGCAGACGCCGGCTACGACCTCGCCATCGAGGTCGCCTCCGAGCGCGGCGTGCGCGTGCCGATGCGCGAGCGGGACGAGGCGAGCTCGCGATGAGCGCCACGCTGATCGTCGGGATCGGCGAGCTCGTCACCAACGACGCGGGGCTCGGCAGCGCCTCCGACACCGCCGACGTCCGCGCACTCGGGATCGTCCGCGGCGCGGCGATGCTCGTGGAGGACGGCGTGGTGACCTGGGTGGGCACCGCGGCGGATGCGCCCGCAGGCGCCGACGCCCGCCTCGACTTCGGCGGGCGCGCGGTGGTCCCCGGCTTCGTGGACAGCCACACGCACCTTGTCTTCGACGGCGACCGCGCGGGCGAGTTCACCGCGCGCATGGCCGGCGAGCCCTACACCGGCGGCGGCATCGCGACGACCGTGGCTGCCACGCGCGCGGCGAGCGACACGCGCCTTCGCGCGACCGCGCGTGCGCTCGCGCGCGAGATGGCCGGCTCGGGCACGACCACCATCGAGATCAAGAGCGGCTACGGGCTCGACGTCGAGACCGAGGCGCGCTTGCTCCGTCTCGCCGGCGAGCTGACCGACGAGACCACGTTCCTCGGCGCGCACGTCGTCCCGCCGGAGTTCGCCGGGAAGCGCGACGCGTACGTGGAGCTCGTATGCGGCGAGATGCTGACGGCTTGCGCGCCGCTCGCGCGCTGGATCGACGTCTTCTGCGACACCGGCGCGTTCGACGCGGACGAGACGCGCCGTGTGCTGAGTGCGGGAGTGGCGGCCGGACTCATGCCGCGCCTCCACGGCAACCAGCTCGGCGACGGCCCGGGTGTCGCGATCGCGGTCGAGTTCGACGCGGCGAGCGTGGACCACTGCACGCACCTCACCGACGCGGACGTCGAGGCGCTCGCCGCCTCAACGACGGTCGCGACGCTGCTTCCCGGTGCGGAGTTCGGCACACGCTCGCCCTACCCGGACGCGCGCCGCCTGCTCGAAGCGGGCGTGACCGTGGCGCTCGCCACCGACTGCAACCCGGGGACGTCGTTCGTGACCTCGATGCCGCTCATGATCGCGCTCGCCGTGCGTGACATGCGGATGATGCCTGCGCAGGCGCTGCTCGCGGCCACCGCGGGCGGCGCGAAGGCGCTGCGGCGCGACGACATCGGGCGCCTGAACCCCGGCGCGCGCGCGGACTTCGCCGTGCTCGACGCGCCGTCCTACACGCACATCGCCTACCGCCCGGGCTCGCCGCTCGTGACCGAGACGTGGCGGGCCGGGGTGCGGATCGCAGCGCGCGGCTGGTAGAGCCCGGGCGTGCCGAGGACCCGGAGCATCGGCGGCCGACCGGCACTCCGGGCCCTCGTTCCGGGGGCGCTTATGGGATCGAGATGATCTTGTCCGCGGTGACCTTGGACGGCGCGCTGCCGTCCTTCCACTTCACGGTGTAGTTGCCGCCGTCTTCGGCCTCGGTGATCAGACCCTGGTAGAAGCGGCCCGACGACCACACGGCGAGCACGTCGGAGCCGGTCGCCCAGACCTTGCCCTTCTCGATCGCGACGACGTCGGTGGCCGGAACGACCTTCGTGCTGCTGTCATCCACGTATTTCACGGTGACCTGGTCGCCTTCGACCTTCTGGACGTTGGCGAGGTAGTAGCTGCCGTCGCTCCAGACCGCCGCGACGCTCTGCCCGACGGTGAACGGAGCGTCCGCCGTGGCGGCCGGAGGTGTCGCAGCGGGTGCCGCCGGCGCGGCCGGCTCGGTCTTCGGCGCCAGCAGACTGCAACCGGTCATCGCCGGAACCACCAGCACGATGCAGACGAACAGGATCAACAGTGCGCGTGTGCTTCTCATGGTGCCCCTCCCCCACAGATGTCCCACTTCATCTGCTCATACCCATTTGAGCGCGAAGGTGCGAGGACGGACGGGGCGGACGGCTACTCGGTCGTCGCCGCGGTAGGCACGCGCAGGATCGCGACGGTGCCGATCACCGCGCACGAGAGCACCGCCACCTTGGCCCACAGCACCGGGACGAAGAAGAGCGCGGCGCTTCCGCACGTCAGCCACATCATCGATAGCGCGATGACCTTCGACTTGAGCGGCATGCCCTTGCCGGAAAGGAAATCGCGTACGTACGGGCCGAGGATCCGGTGCTCCATGAGCCACGTGTGCGCCCGCTCGCTGCTGCGGTAGAAGCACCACGCGGCGACGAGTAGGAACGTCGTCGTCGGCATGCCCGGGATGAACACACCGATGAAACCGAGCACGACGCACGTCCATCCGAGCCCGAGCAACAGCGGCCGCGGGATCCGGCTGGGGTGGTATTCGCGCACGTCCGGGACCACCTCTGCGACCGCCTCCGGGACCACGTCGCCCATGCGTACTCCCCCGTCTGTCGATACGTCTCGAACACCAGCATAACGGCGGAGACCCCCGAACGCGCGTATACTCCACACGATGCCGATGTCGGCAGGGTCGGGCGGTCGTCCGACTATCCATCCCATGAACGCGCATCAGCGCAACGCTAGATCAACTCTGGAATCAGGGCAGCGCAGCCTCGCTGAGGAGTGCCATGTCCACAGTCCCCACCCCCGAACCGTCGAGTCCGCGTAGCTCGAGACTCGAACGTGTCGCTCTCAAGATCGCTCCCGCGCTCGCCGCGAGTGACCGGCTTCCCGATCCCGTCCCCGCTCGCCCCACCGCAGTGGTCTACTGCGAGGCGAACTTCGGCGCGCCGGACGGCAAGACCGCCAACGGGCTCGTGCGTCACTCCGAGCGCTACGAGATCCTGTCGGTCATCGACAGCCGGCAAGCCGGGCTGGACACGGGCGAAGTGCTCGGTGATGCGCCCAACGGCATCCCGATCACCGCGAGTCTCGCCGCGGCCATCGACCACGCCGGGCACGTCCCCCACTACTTCATCTTCGGTGTGGCGCCCGCCAGCGGCATGCTCTCGCCGCGCGAACGCCGCCTCGTGCTCGAGGCGATCGGGCTCGGAATGCACATCGTCAACGGACTGCACGAGTTCCTCAATGACGACCCGGAGTTCGCGGCCGCCGCGCTCGCGCACCACGTGACGATCCTCGACGTGCGTCGCCCGCGCGACAAGAAGAACCTGCGCATGTTCAGCGGCCACATCTCGACGGTGACCTGCCCGCGTATCGCCGTCCTGGGCACCGATGGCGCGATCGGCAAGCGCACGACCGCGACCGTACTGGTCCGTGCGCTCAACGAACGCGGGATCAAAGCCGTACTCGTCGGCACGGGGCAGACCGGGCTCATCCAGGGCGCCCGCTACGGCGTGGCGCTCGACGCGATCCCCTGCCAGTTCGCTTCCGGAGAGCTCGAGGCCACCGTGGTCGAGGCGTTCGAACGCGAGCATCCCGACGTGATCGTGGTCGAGGGGCAGGGCGCCCTGAGCCACCCCGCCTACCTCACCTCCACGTTCATCCTTCGCGGCAGCCGCCCCGACGCGGTCATCCTGCAGCACGCCCCGGCGCGACGCTGGCTCGGCGACTTCGCCGACGTCCCCATGCCGACCGCGGCCAGCGAGATCAACCTCATCCAGACCTTCGCCGATACGCGAGTCATCGGACTGACGATCAACCACGAGAACATGACCGACGCTGAGGTCACCGCAGCCATCACGCTCTATCAGTTCGAACTGGGGATCCCGGTGACCGACGCGCTTACGCGCCCGACAGACGCCTTGGTCGACATGGTCCTGACCGCGTTCCCGGCGCTCGAGAAGCGGCTGGCACCGGCGGGCTGCTAGCGGCCGGCGAGGTCCTTCAGGCGGGTCGTGGCACCCTGAGACTGATGTATCCTGAGCATCCGCCGGAGAAGTGCCGAAACCATCGCGACCGGCCCCGGCCCATCCCACATCTCAGACCCGTTTGGAGAGCATGGCCAGCATAGAGAACCTCGGCGCCGACGATACGGCCGCCTCACCTCACGAGGCGGAGGGCGCGGCGCAACGACGCGAGGACTCCGCGACACCCTCGCGGCGCGCGACCGTCTCATCACGCGTGCTCGGTGCGCTGCTGTTCGTTGCCGCCGGGGTGTCCTACCTGGCGTCGCGGGTCTACTTGCTGGACATCGATCAGCCACGATGGCACGTCGCCCACTACTCATCGATCGATGAGTATTCCTACCTCATGCCGGCCATCAACCTGTTCCGGCACGGCACATGGACCTTCCGCTCGGCACCGTACACACCGCTGTACGGCTGGCCGATGAACATGCTGGACAACGTCGTGGGTTGGGGGACCCTGAGTGTGTGGGGCCCCAACTACTACGGCCTGCGGATGGGCGCGGTGCTCATGGGGCTCGGCATGTTCTTCGCGACCCTCCTCACGGTCCGTGCGCTCGCGCGAGACGCTCGGGGCGAAGGCGCTTCGGGAGGACGAGGACCTCTGTTGATCACGGCAGCGGTCGCGGTCTTCATGCTCGTGGAGTTCTCGACCCTTGTCGCATCCCGCGTGGCTGAACCGACGATGGGACGCACGCTCGCTGTCGCGATCCTGCTCTGCCTGACGGCGAACCGCGTATTCCTTCCGGAAGACCGCTCGAAGTTCCTTCCCACGCTGGCGCTCGGCATCTATGCGGGCGCGTCGGTCTGGTTCGTGTATATCTACAACGCCTACATCATCCCGGCTGTTGGCATCGCCCTGCTCGCCTGGGTGTGGCGCGACGGCCTGAAGGCGATCCTTCGTCATGGAGCGACCCTCGCCGCGGGGATCCTGATCAGCACGGGCGCGTACTTCGGTCTCATCAAGCTCATGTACGGGCTGGGGGTCCCGGAGTGGTATCGGACGTGGATCGGCGCCTACAGTGGCTCGAACAGAGTCGCCGGAATCTCGTTGAAGAGCCTGTGGTACGTCCTTCAGTCCACGCTGTTCCGCCTGAATCAGCCGCTGCTGCTACTGTTCCTGCTCGCGCTCGGCGTCTTCCTCTGGTGGACGATGACGACCCGCCGGCCCCTAGGCGTCCTGATCGTCGCGACAATGCTGATGTTCGAGGTCCAGAGCGTCTTCCTGTCCGACTACTGGGGTCGCAAGTTCGTCACGGTGGCCCCGGTCGTCTTCATAGTGATCGCCGTGGCCTTCATCCGATTCCGCCCGTTCACGGACTGGCTCCGGTCGAGACGGAGGCATCTGATCATTGGTGGAGCATGGCTCGCGATCGTCGTGACCCTCTTCCTCGGTGCGACCGCCATCGCAGGAACCCCCGCAGACTGGTATCTCACCCCGGCCAAGTCCCTTGCGTTCAGCCGCGTGGGCCTCGTCGCGCTCGTCATCGGGCTTGCACTCGCCTATGTCCCGTCGCGCCCGTGGACCGGCCTGGTCGCGGGGGGGCTCGTGATCGCGGCACTCATCCTGCCATCCGTCTGGGCGGATCGGCAGTACGTCTACGGATTCCCGACCACGGCCTACAGAGACACCCTGATCCGTCTCGGCAGCGTCATCGATGGCCGTGTCACCGCGGGCCACGCCGCATGGTCGATGCAGTTCTACAACACGTCGGACCCACAGCTCTGCGGCTACTACTACGGCGTATCGAAGAGTGAGTACGAGCGTGCGCTCGTGAGGTACTTCAAGGAAGGCCGGGCGTCGGCGCTCTTCACCTACTCCGATGAGGTCTCGCGCGCATCACTTCAGTCCTTGGGCTTCTCGTTGGTCGAGACCTACGACATGAACCTGCCTCGCCGGAAGATGATGGGGCGCTACGAGTACGTCGGAGGACCGTAGCCGGCGTACTATGCACACTCCCTGAGCGTAGCGCGACAGCGGCCCGGCGCTGGCTCGACGACTTCGCCGACGTCCCCACGCCGACTGCGTCCATTGAGATCAACCTCATCCGGACCTTCGACGATGCTTCATTGAATCTGGTCGCGACTCTGGTGCAGCCCACGACCGGATGACGGCAACCCTACTTCGACAGTTCGCCCGTCGCCCATGTGTGGCCGCGGCCGCCGCTCTGCGGGTTCTGCGCCCATGTCTTTGGATCGGAGTCGGTCACCGTGTAGGTGCCGGCGGGCAGGTCGATGCCGGGCTTAGCTATCCAGTACACCTTGTTGAACGCGGTGGCCTGCCACGGCCCGTAGACGGTGCCGTCGGCTGCGGTCATCGTGATCGTCCCGGCCGGTGCGCCCGCGCCGCCGTTCCAGTGATAGGTCCACAGCTCGGCGATGCGGGAGGCCGTCGCGAGCGTGACCTTCGTGGGCTTGCCCCCGCCGAAGACCTCGGCGTCGTTGCCGACCATGAACAGCTTCCCGGGAGCGGGAGCGTCGGCTGCAGGCGCGTCGCTCGTGTCCTCGGACATCGCGACATCGCCCTTGGACGCACCGGCCTGGGCAGCGGCCTTCTGCGCTGCGGCCTTCGCCCGCTCGTTCTGCAGGGCCTCCATCTGTTCTGGCGATTCGCAGCACCCCGCGAGCGCGAGCCCCGCGATCCCCAACACGACGATCAGCACTACGCCCGGCAACGGCCTCGAGACTCTCACGGCACTCCCCCAAGTGGATCGATCGGCTACCATCTCGGATTCTGACGTGCCACCATCCGATGGGGCAAGCATGCTACCGTCGTGAGAATGGCACGTGCTCTTGAGAGGTGGATCCCGGGTGACAGGTGTGAGCAAGAGACGCAGGACGATCCTCATCGTCATCGCCCTCGTGGTGACGGCGATCGGCGGTGCAGCAGCGTACGTCCTGCGGCCCGGCGCCCACGGCAGCGGATTCCGTCTCACGAGTCTCACCGACCCCGCGGCCGCCAAGGCGGCCGGTGACTCCCTGCTCGGCCTCCGCGACGCTACCGTACTCGTCGTCGTCGCGCACCCGGACGACCTCGAGTACTACGCAGGCGGCACAGCGATCTCGCTGGCGAAGAACAACAAGGTGATCCTGCTCATGGGCACATCGGGAGAGAAGGGCGCCGGCGGCTGGGCCGGCGTGGCGAAGGTCCGGGAACGCCTCCAGCTCGAGACCGCCAAGATCGCGGGCTACTCCGAGGTCGTCTTCCTGCGACATCCGGACCAGGGACTCGGCGACGCGGTCACCTTCCCCGACGAGGTGAAGGCTGCGTTCCAGAAGTACCGTCCGAAGGCCATTCTCACCTTCGACGCTGCAGATGAGGCCGTGGGCTACCGTCACGCCGACCACGAGGCAGCAGGCCGCACGGCGGCCGCGGTCGCTCAGGCGCTCGGGGGCACGACCCTCTACCTGTTCTCATCGAGCAAGCCGGATGTGATCGTCGACTACGCGCCCGTCGCGGAGACGAAGGCCAAAGCGTTCGCGAAGGTCGGCGACTATCGCACCGCCAACCCGTTCTACGCCGGGCTCGTGGCACCGATCCTTCGCCTGCGAAACGGACCTCTCGGACCCACGTACGGCATGCGCGCGGGCGTCCCGGACGTCGGCGTCGAGTTCGGCGAGGTGTTCAGGCAGGTCATCGTGAAGTAGTTGGCCTCGCTAACCGTCCTGCCCCTCGTCGCAGTCGCCGTCCATCCAGACGTCATCCGCTCCCATCTCAGGCACGGTCGATGGCAGTATCTGCTCGAACCCCGCGGCGCAGTACGGGCAGCGGTCCGCTGAGTCGGGACACTCGAACACCGTCCCGCACATGTGACACGTGTAGAGCGTCATGCTGTCCTCCCTCGCCGTCACATCGAACGAGCCGCGCCGGTCCGCGTGTGCCTGCGATCCTGATCCTACGCCCTTCCTCTGACACGCCGCGACGCGGGCGCATGCGTCTTTGGGGTATTCATCCAGAGGCCGCCTAAACCCGCGACATAAGGGAGCCCCGCCAATGGGACTGTTCGACCACGACGATCACCCACCTGCGCGCACGGAGTTCCTCGACCTTGTACTGGAGGGCGACGCCCTGAGCACACCCGCCGGCCCGATGCCGCTGGGCGACATCACCCGGGCGGAGTTCGTGCGCGACGTGGTCAGCGACGGACACGGGCCCGACGAGTCCTCGCCCACGGCGACGCTCGGAGGAGCGGTCATCGGGGGAGCGCTGTTCGGAGGTGCGGGTGCGGTCGTGGGTGGTGCGTACGGCTCGACGGTCAAAGAAGCGGGACCCGAGAAGTTCAGGACGGCCTCGGTGCGGCTCGTCTTCGAGACGGACGAGATCAAGTACCGGGTCGATATCGATCGCGAACACGAGCACGATGCCTACGAGTTCTCGAAGACGGTCAAGCGGGCGATGAAGCACCACGCGGGGTAGGCGACCTGCTCATCCCGACCACGAATCCGTACCGCTGATACACTTATCGCCGTGTCTCATCGGCTAGTACGCATGTCGACGCTCGTGGTCGCACTCGCTCTCTGCCTCGCGAGTCAGCCCACAGCCTCGGCCCTCGCAGCGCCCCCCATCGCCCGGTCCGCCTCTGATGACCGCGCGGCGGTCGTGCGTGCACTCACGAAGCTGGATGCGGCTCAGGAGCGTGCGTCGCGACTGGACACCCGCCTCGAGCGATCGGCTGCACAGCTCGACGGTGTGATCGCCGAGCAGGAGCGCCTGCGTGCCGGCATCGAGACCCGGGCCGTCGTGCTCTATCGCACCGACGAGAGCGACTACCTCTCGATCATGTTCGGTGCGGGCACGATCGAGGACTTCACCACGCTGTGGGATCTGCTCCTTCGCCTGAGCGAGCAGGACGCCCGGAACCTGATCGCTCTTGACGCCGCGCGCCTGAAGGCCGAGCAGTCGGCCCGCTCGCTGCTGGCGCTGCAGGTCGAGGCGGCACGCGCCGCCGACGCGATCTCCGATGAGGTGACGAAGGCCCGCACGACGCTCGCGGCGGGGACTGCCGCGCAGCGTGAGTACGAGGCTCGGGTCGCCGCTGCAGCCAAGGCCGCGGCACGAGCCGCCGCGCGCAAGAAGGCCGCCGCACAGAAGCGCACCGGCACCGGCGCGTGGCTGACCGGGAAGGCGTCGCACTACTCGAAGAACTTCAGCGGACACGGCGCGGCAGGTACCGCGATCACGCCGTACTCGATGATGGTCGCCCACAAGACGCTGCCGTTCCACACGCTCGTCGAGTTCGAGTACAACGGCAAGCGCTGCGTGGCGAGCGTCGAGGACCGGGGCCCGTTCACGAAGGGCCGCATGTGGGACCTCGGGCCCGGGGTCGTGCGCGTGCTCGGGTTCAACGGCGTGCACCAGGTGAAATACCGCATCATCGGGCGGTAGCCGCGCGTCGACCCTTCGCCCGGCCTACCGCATGAGCTTCCCCCGCCAGGCCGCCGTGCCTCCCTTGACGCTGTAGGCGTGCAGGAAGCCGGCACGCTTCATCCGGCGCACGGCCGTCGCGCTGCGGTTCCCGGACTGGCAGATGACGAACGTCTCGGCCTCCGGGTCGAGCTTCGGGAGCCTGTCGGCGAGACGCCCCAGCGGCACGTTCACCGCACCTTTGACGTGCCCCGCTTTGAACTCGTGCGGCTCCCGGACGTCGATCACAACCTGCTTGCCGCGCGCCAGCTTGTCCGCCAGCTCGTCGACCGTGACACTCGCCACTCCCCATCCGAACATCCGCGTCCTTCCCTGGGTGACCGCCGGCTACCCGATCCGCGCGAGCGCGTCCATGATCACGCCGACCTCGACGACCCCCGTGCAGACCAGTTCCCCCTCGATCAGAACGAAGGGCGAGGGTGCCCCGGCGACGACGGCGTCCAGCGCGTTGTGACGCGCGGCCCCCTGCAACCCATAGAGATCCGTGCTGACGACGCTGTACCCGGCACCGAAGCGCGATGCGATCTCGCGCCGGAGGTTCTCGATCTGGACCGGGACGGGCATGCCGCAGGCAGCCTCGTCATCGGCCGGCGCCCCGATGCCGAGCATCTCGGCCTCCCAGAGCAGCGCGTCGGACAGACCGTCCGAGTGGGGGTCGCCCCCGCCGCTTCAACCGCACTCGTCGAGGTCGACCACCGTGATGACGACGTCCTGCACCTGCGCACCTCCCACCGTGTAGAGATCGGCCCGAGCGTCGTCGCTCAGTGCCCGCGGCAGGTGTTGTCGCTGCCGAACAGCACGAGGCGGCCTGCGAGGAACGCCTCGACGGCCGCGCGCGGTGTCGGCGACTCGTCGTCGTAGAGCGGCGTCATCCCGTGCGCGTTCATGGCCGCAAGCGGCCCGCCGCCCATGCCGACGACGATCACGGTGCCGACCCCGGCGCCCGCGAGCAGGTTCACGGTCATGCCGCAGCCTCCGTGCGAATGCGGCGGATTGACCATGACCTCGCTGCCGGTGATCCGCCCGTCCGCGACCTCGACGATGGTGAACGATTCGGCGTGCCCGAAGTGGGCGGAGCGCTCGGCGTCCAGGCCGCCGGTGCCGGTGGTCGGGATCGCGACCTTCACGGAGCCAGTCATGTCGTGGGCCTCTCTCTCGGGATAGGGAGTCAGGGTCGCAGGGCGGTGATGAGCGAATGGAGCCGCAGGCCGGGGTGCGCGACGACCGAGTCGAATCCCGCCTCGGACAGCGCGGCGCCGATGCCCTCGGGCGAGACGCGGATGTGCTGCGGGGGTCCTGCCTCGGCACCGCCGGGCAGCCAGTCCACCACGAGGATCCAACCTCCCGCGGCCAGGAGCCGGAACGCCTCGCGGTAGTTGGCGACCGGTTCGACGAGCTCGTGGTGCAGGTTCATCATCACGACGAGGTCGGCGACTCCATCGGGCAGCGGTACGTGCGCCTCGTCGCCGAGCAGCGGGTGCAGTCGGCCCCCGCATTGCGTGGCCCGATGCTCGAGCATCCAGTCCACCATGACCGGCTCGAGGTCCACGGCGTAGACCTCGGAACCCGGAGCCATCTCGGCGAAGCGGCACGAGAACAGTCCGGTCCCCGCGCCGATATCCACGATCGTGCCCGGGACCGGATCGCCGAGCGCCTGCCACAGGACGTCGGGAGGCGTCGTCTCGAAACGGCTCTCGTCGTTGAGACGCTCGATGTCGGCCACACGGAACTTCTCGTGGGACATGGGACACCTATCACCCGGCACACGTACAAGACTCATGCGAAGATACCCCTATGGGTATCCCGAGTCAACCCGCGCGTCGTGCCGGCCGCGGCCGTGGGTCGACGCGCCCCGCCCTACCGCACCTGCAGGTACTCGCGCAGGTCCGCGCCGAGCACGTCGTGGAGTTCCGACATGTCGTCCGACGGGACCTCGACGAAGGTGAAGGCGAACACACCGTAGCGCCGGAAGTCGGTCGGTCGCAGCTCGAGGACTCGACTGAAGCGCCCCGCGAAGCGCTCGTGGTGCACCGACTCGATGGTGTCGCCGTCCACGTCGCCCGGCAGGTCGGCGACGATCAGCGCGGTGGTGCGGCCTGCGGTCGCCTGCGCGATCGCGGCCCAGTCCGGACACTCGCCGCGTGCGTAGCACCGGTACGGGTTCACGCCGTAGGCGAAGTGAGCGAGATCGGTCGCGCACCAGCCGCCGAAGCGCATCGGGTTGATCTCGATGGGAGCGACCCTCCCCGCGGGATCGATGCGCAGCTCGGCGTGGACCGGGAAGTCGGTCAGCCCCGCGCGCCGGCCCACCTCGGCCAAGAACTCCATCGCCGGCGGGCCCAGGCGCTCGATGGTCTCCGCGTTCGTGTAGTACACGCGGTCGCTCACGTCGTCTGCCGAGGCGAAGAGGTGCGCGAGGACGTTCACGAGAACCGGTCGGCCCTCCTCGTCGAAGTAGGCGTCGACGGCGAACTCCTCGCCCTCGATGACCTCCTCGACCACGAAGGTGTCCAGCGCCAGGACCTGCTCGGGATAGACCGAGGCGAACTGCTCAACCTCGCGCTCGATGCGAGCGACGACGTCGGGCCACGCCACATCGGATGCGACGACATGGACCCCCACGCTGAAGAAGCCGACCGCCGGCTTGACGATGAACGGTGCACGAAGGGTCGCCGGGTCGAACGCGCGCAGCTCCGAGCGCGCCACGCCGAAGTAGCGGTAGTCGGGATAGAGGTCGGCGACGAGGCGCCGGAACGCGACCTTGTCCTTGAACAGGCCGATCCTCCGCGGTAGATCGGTGTCGGCCAGATGCGCCGCGATCCATCCGATGGCGTTCTCGGAGTTCGAGTAGAGGCGCGCGCCCGGCTGCGACGCCGCATGTGCGAACGCAGCGTCGCCGAGGATCAGCTCCTGATGCTCGGCGGCGAGCCGCGACCGCGCCATCGGCGTGTCGAGCACCGGCAACGCGAGTTCACCGACGGTGGCGGCGAGCAGGTCGGACACGTACGGGTCCTCGAGGATGAACACGGCGACTCCGGCGGGATGGGCGGTCGGGAACGGGTGGGAAGCAGGATAGCGCACGGGTGGTGAGGAACCTCCGCAGCGACCTCACGGAGAAGCAAACAGGCCAGACACCGTTTCCGGGTCTGACCTGTATGTTTCTTTGGTAGCGGGGACCGGATTCGAACCGATGACCTTCGGGTTATGAGCCCGACGAGCTACCAGACTGCTCCACCCCGCAATATGTTGTTCCCGCCCGCAGGCGGAACGACAGATTACTACGGCACAGGCGCTCGTGCAAGAGGCAGCACGCCGCCTGTACGCCGTCGCGCCGGCCCCTCGCGTCAGGGGATCCGGACCGGGGCGGCCCGCTCGCCGATCCTCGCGAAGAACGCGCATCCCGTCCATGCGAACGCTGGCGCCGCAAAGAGCGCGATCGCGATCGCATCCCACGGAACGACGAGATCGTACGTACCGCGCCCGAGCAACACCGCCAGCGCCGGGATCAAGCCGGCTGGAACCGCAACGATGCCCCCGAGCAACGCCATCGCGGCAGCCTCCAGCGCCAGAGTCTGGCGGACGAACGAACGGGGCAGGCCGACCGCGTCAGCCGTTGAGCGCTCGGCGTCGGCTTCCGCGCCGGCAGTGCCTGCGGCGAGCCCCACTACCGAGAGAGCGACCATGGCGCACGCCGCGACGACGAAGCCGCGGATGACGCCGTAGGACACCGCATCCCGCATCTCCCCGGCGGCGAGCACGGCGGACACAGCGACGGCAAGCGCTTCGCAGGCCATGACTGCAACAACGGTGGGGAGCGTCCGCTGCCAGTCGCGCGCCATGTCGCGAAGCGCTATGCGGAGCGGCGCGGGCGCATCCGTCGCGTGCTTGGCGACTCCCCGAACCACCGAAGGCACGAGGAGGCTGAAGCTCGCCGCAACGATGAACGTACCGAGGACGACGAGGACGACATTGATCCCCGGCACAAGGGCGCCGACGGCGACCGAGACCGCGCCGACGCTGGCGAACAACCCGCCCAGAACGACAAGTACGCGCGGATCGGGTGCGGGTGCTGGACGCCGGCCGGCCAGTGCGGCGCAGGTCTCGGTCCGAGCGACGAGAAGTGCCGGCCCTGCGGAGGCGAGGAAGACGGCGCCGAGACCGACCAGCATGGGGATGACCCCGTCGACCACCGCGATAACGGAGTGCGGTGCAGGCAGCCCTCTGCGGTATGCGAGGACGGGAAGCGCGATCATCCCCCCGGCGATCCCCAGCACTACACCGGCGGCGACGCCGACGGCACCCGGGAGCATCCCGCCGAGCAGAGCCACCGTAGATCGCTGGCGCCGGGTGACACCGGTCACGTCGAGCACACCAAACGAGTGGAGACGTCTACGTGCCTTGACTCCGAGGATCGCCGTCGCCGCGAGGCAGACCTCCGCCAGCGCCAGCATGCCCATCAGGTAGACGAAGCCGAGGTCCCGAGGATCAGCGGCGGGAGTGTTGGCGGCGGATGCCACCTGCACAGTAGCCGCCGCCGACCGTGCGACGACGCCTCCTCCCGTCGCAAGGGCCACAGGGAGGGCGAACAGCACGGCCAGAACGGTCGTCGTGTACCCGTCTGCGCGCACGTCACGCCAAGCAAGGCGCACGAGCGCGACCATTGCAGCGTCGGCCATCTAGGTCGCACCCGCCACCAGCAACTCCTCCACACAGCCGATCCGCGACTGGTCGCAGATCCTGCCGTCACGCAAGAAGACGACGCGGTCAGCCCATGCCGCGTTCGCGGCGTCGTGGGTCACGTAGAGCGCCGTACCCCCGCGCTCGCAGTAGTCGCGCAGAAGGCGCATAACTCCCTCACCGGTGAGCGAGTCCAAAGCGCTCGTGGGTTCGTCGGCGAGGACGAGTGCTCGATCGCCTGCGATGGCCCGCGCGACGGCGACCCGCTGCTGCTCGCCGCCGGAGAGGTCGTCAGGGAAGCGGTCGGCACACCCGGCAACGCCCGCCGCTTCGAGCGCGCCGATCGCCACGGAGCGGGCCTCACGCAAGGAGCGACCCTCGAGTTCGAGTGGTAGCGAGACGTTCTCGGCCGCGGTGAGCGTGGGCAGCAGATTGCGGTCCTGCAACACGTATCCGAGGCTACGTCGCCGCAGGGTCGCGACGGCATCGTTGTCAGCCGTGTCGACCTGCCGACCCTCCACGAACACGTCGCCCCGGTCGGGCTTGAGGAGGCCGGCGGCGAGCATGAGCAGTGTCGACTTGCCCGACCCGCTCGGCCCCATGAGCGAGACCATCTCGCCACGTCCCACGATGAGGTGCACGTCGCGCACAGCGAGCGTTCGCACGTTCCCGGTGACATAGGAGTGCCAGACGTCACGCAACTCGAGTGCTGCGCTCACTGAGAGACCCTGGAGGTGGTAGCGCGCGAGGTGGGCTCGCTGTCGATCTCAGGAGCGGCGATCCGAGCGGCCGTTGTGGCAGGCCCGGCGGCGGCGATCCGCGCCTCGACGAGATCGAGCCAGCGGGCCTCGGCCTCTGTCTGCAGGATCATGTGGTCGAGCGTGGCGAGCCATGCCAGCTCAGCGCCCGCGTTCGCCTGGGACTTGAGGCGGGTGAACTCCTGCAGCGTGCCCATGACCGCGGTGCGCTGTATCTGGATGACCCGTTGCGAGTCGCAGCCCGTACCGTACGAGAGCATGAGCTTCACCGTGAGCTCATCGCGCGGAAGCTCGCGCCGCGCGACGGGGGTGTCGAACCACTTCCGGACCTCGTGGCTGCCCGACTCGGTGATGCGGTAGTCGATCTGTGGGTCATCCGAATGCCCGAGCCGCTCAACCAGCCCGTCGCGCTCAAGTCGTGCGAGCGTAGCGTAGACCTGGCCGATGTTCACGACCCACGTGTGACCGGTGCGCGCCTCGAGTTCGAGCTTGAGCTGGTAGCCGTGCCGGGGACCCGTGTCGAGGATCGCGAGCAGACCGTGTCGGACAGACATTGGCGCCACTCCTTGCCGGTTCGCGCTGGGGCCATCCCGCATGATGCGTACCGAGTATATGCCGACACACCACAACGTGGAAACACCCCAGTGCTCGCCCTTGACCACGAGGAACGGCCCGCGGATCGTCCCGGCGGGTCGTCGATCATGTACATGATGTTGACCGAGAGCCTACTGCGTATGCATAATGCGCATGTATACGGCGTGCGGGGACACGCCGACTGCTTCGTACGCATCACGTGGGGAGGTGGATCCCAGACGACTCACCGAGACTGCCCCGCCCGATGAGACTCCCGCAACGAGGCACCCTTCGCGCGTCTCGCGGCACCATCTTCGGCATCGAATCGGAGGTACATGTGAACAGGACCATCTCGCCGCACCTCGCTGTACTTGCACTCGCGGTCGGCATATCGGTCATCACCGTCAGCGCCGCATCGGCCGGCCAGCTCGCACTTGGCGGGTCATCCAAGGCGACACTCGATGGACTGTCGAGCCGGCAGTTGATCGACGCTCTTGATGAATCGACGCGATCGGATCCCGACAGGGCCCAACTGATCAAGGAGCGGCTGTGGCAGCAGCGGGGCACGATCCAGAGGCCGGATGTCATCTCTGCCATCACGGACGATCGCAGGTCCCAGGAGTCTCGCGAACTGATGGTGGACCTTCTCGCAGGCGATCCCGACGAGGCGAAGTCGTCTGATGACGTGCGAGCGCTCTTGCGAGATGGTCGGCTCGATTCGGCGCTCAAGGCCCGACTCATCGTCAGCCACGAGTTCAGTACCGAGGACTCTGCTCTGCTCGACTCGCTGGCATCCGGCTCCGAGGAACCCGTCGCCTTCCATGCTCTCAAGAAGCTGGGCTCGGCCGATCCGGTGGCCGCTCGACGGGTCGCACTTGCCGCGCTCTCCCGGGCCGATGGATGCTCGGATTCGAAACTCTCGGCCTCCTACAAGGTGCTTGTTCGGTCTGGAACGCTCGAATCCGACCGCGCCACAAGGGGTACGCTGCTCCGTCACCTCACATCCGTACTCGCGGTCGACAAGACCAGTCCCGAGCTACGTGATTCCGCTACGTTCGCCCTGGCAGACATGCGGTCCCTGGAAGCGCTGCGCATCTTGCTCGGATCGGCGGGGGTGGATCGCGCGCTCATCGGAGGAGCAATCGACCAGAACGCACTCCTCATCAAGACGGCGCTCGAGCAGAACCCGGACGAGGCAACGATAGCGCTGGCGATCACAGCGATGGAGTTGCATCCGGTGAGCGATATCGCTGAGCCGCTCGGGGCGGTTCGCAGCCGCGTCAAGTCACCAGCGCTGCGCCAGCGCCTGGAGGCGGCCCTGGTGCACATCGCGAACGAGGGCATCCCCATGAACCCCAAGTGGACAGAGGAGTGAGGAGGAGATGACCACGATGACCTCAAGGATGAAGAGACTCGTCTTGGGAGCGGCGGCCACGCTCCTCGCCTCCGCGCTGACTGTCGCTCCCGTCTACGCGGCGACAGGGAATCAGGGCTACGCGGTCTACCGCGACGGGGTGCTCTGGGGATACGAGTGGCACGCGGCGCTCATGGACGATCCCCGCTGGAACACCACCAGTCTGCCGATCGTTCACACTCCCGGGTCGGGCTACGTGAAGTGGGACACGTGGAGCAACTTCCTGGGCGGCAAGACCTACATGGGCACGTACCGTCCGAAGACGGCGCCCTCATCGGCGTCACGCGACAACTTCGTCTACATGATGCGGAAGCTGAAAGACGAGCAGATACTCTATTCGGGGCTGTACCAAGTCGAGTACAACCTACTGACGGCCGGGACGTACGTGGATCCCGCCGAGGTAACGAAGATGAGGTGCGATGGAGTGGTCGAGTACGTGTATGAGTGGTACGGATTCCGTGTCTTCGGCGACGCCACGCACTGGGACGTCACGAGGGCGGGGTTCTGGTACCAAGATGACCATAGCGGCAGCGCAGTGACTCCCAAGCTGCAGGCGCAGAGTTATCTCACCAAAGTCACGTCGAGCTTGCCGTGATGATCGGTGAGAAGCGCCTCATGCTCGTGGCGGCGGTTGTCCTACCGCTTGCGTGGGTTGTATCGGGCATCGTCAACGCGAACGGGTTCCTCATGGGGAATCCGCCGACGGCCGTTGGTACGGTGGCGGCACTTGTGGCGGCGTGCGCCTGGCCGGTGGCTGGCTGGTTCGCAGGTTCGCGGGCAAGGGCGGGCTTCGTCCGTCTGGCCACCGTCTTCTGGATCATCGTGGTGCCGGTCCCTCCATTGCTGCTCTGGGCACTGAAAGCGGCACCACCTGCTACCGCCAGTCAGGGCAGTCTGGTGCCGGTGATGGTGATTCTCCTGTTCGCCCTCGCGGCGCCCCTGTACGGTCTCACGGCGGCGCTCCCGGCGTGGGAGCCACTGATGCAGACTGTGGTCATCGGTGGGCCTGCCTTCGCCATGACTCTGGTCGCCTACCTCGCTCGGAGGCGTATCGAGGGCCGTTCCGCGAAGGCGGATCCCGTGTGATCTGAGGAGCACCGCGATAGGTGCGGCTGCTGGCGCGCACAGAACTCCGAGAACGACCGAACGTGACCGGACCGGCGCCCGACCAGAAGTCGGGCGCCGGTACACGTATGGAGCGTGGAATGGTCCTCGCAGGCAGGGGCTCAGTTCTCGCGCGCCGGGTCGCCCAGTCGCCCGGCCTCCATGTGGAGTGAGCGGTCGCAAAGCGCCGCGATGTCCTCGGCGAGATGACTCGCGACGAGCACGGCGGCCCCCCGCTCCCTCAGATCAGCGACAAGTCGCCGCAGCATCTCGACTCCCGCCCCGTCGAGCCCGCTCGTAGGCTCGTCGAGGATGACGAGGCGCGGACGCTCCATGATCGCCTGCGCGATCCCAAGGCGCTGCTTCATACCGAGCGAGAAGACCCGCACGCGCTTCTGCGCATGCTCGGACAGACCCACCACCCTGAGCGCGTCGAGGATCTCGGAGCGGCCGACTCGGTCTTGGATAGAGGCGAGCACCGCGAGGTTCTCGTATGCGCTCAGCGCGCCGAGGAAGCCGGGCTTCTCGATGAGCACACCGAGGTCGGGTGGGAAGCGGCGTCGGCTCACCACCGGGAATCCGTCGACGACTATCTCGCCGACCTGCGGCAGGCACAGCCCGGCGATGCACTTGAACAGCATGCTCTTACCTGAGCCGTTGCGGCCGGTGATGCCCACGACCTCGCCCGGCGAGCACGTTAGCGACACCTCACGCAGGACGGTCTCCCCGCGGATCTGGAGCGTTATGTCCTCGACGGACAGGAGCGGTGCGGTCATACAGGATCACCCTCTCGACGTGCGAGCGACGCGACGCTCGTGATGCGGAACAGCAGGAACAGGCAGGCGGCGCACAGCGCGACGGTCGCGAGCGCGGAGAACGCACCCCCGCCCTCCCCGAGAAGGAAGAAGTGCAGGGGACCCTGCATACCCGCTACCTCGAGAGACAGATCCACCGCATGGGCGAGGAGCGCCGCCAACAGCGCGAGCGTCGGCGGCAGACCGGCGAAGGTGAGACCGACCAGCAACAGCGACAGCGCCCACGCATAGAGCACGAGCAGCCCCGCGACGGATAGCGCTCCCGCTGCGTCCACCGGATGCCGCACCACCAACCACGGTGCGAGTCCCACCC
This sequence comes from Coriobacteriia bacterium, assembly GCA_030652345.1. The sequence continues at coordinate 35,733 of JAUSAU010000057.1, read as the reverse complement.
CGAACGCGAGTGCGGGGAGTGCCGCGAGGTACGCCACACGGCGTGCAAGCCAGTCACGGTACGAAGCGTGGCGCCAGACCTCCAAGCAGAATCGGTCGCGCGACTCGGACACCCAGTACGCCCCCGTCGCGATGAGTGTGGGAGCGAGCAGCCACAGCCAGCACATGACGAGCAGCGGACTCGAGCGGTCCGCGATCGCGACGAGCCATCCATCGTCCAGACGCGGACCGTAGGTGAACCACACCACGAGCGGAACTGTGCTCGTCAGGACCTGGACCGCGACGAGTATCGCGGCCAGGCGCCAGTGCTTTCTGAGTTCGCGCATCCTCGCCTCCTACCCTAGCACCGCGCGAAGCGTCCGGTTGCGGCCCCACCAGAGTGCAAGCGCGAGCGTCGCGCCCCACGCCGCGAACGAGACGGGGTAGCTCACGTGCGCCGCGACGCCGGGAGTGTGCGCCGCGAGCAGCAGGTGGCCCTGCGGAGTGAGCACCGTCCACGGCTTCAGCCCGATCGCGGCGAGCACGACGTAGGCGAACCCGTACCCGAAGGTGAGCAGGATGGCCGGCGCGCGCCGTCGCACGGTCTGTGCGAGCACGGCAGCCAAGATGCCCACAGTCACGAACACGAGCGCGTAGAGGGCGCCGCACAGCGCTGCGAGCTCGAGCGGGGAGTAGTTCGCAAGCAGATGCGGGTCTGCGGCAGCCCGCAAGACCGGGTCGATCCCACCCGGATCTGCGAGGACCAGCGCGGCGGCGCGCTCGTAGGCGGGGCTCCACCCCGCGGTCACCGGATGTCCGGGCACGATCACGGCGAGCCAAACGACAGCCATCGACGCCAGATACGCGCAGGTGAGGCCCGCGAGGGCGAGCGAGCGACCCGCCCACAACGTGCGGCGGTCGCCCGACCGGACGACCAGGAGCGTCTCCAGATCCCCGTCCCGAAACATGGCCGACGCCGCGAGCAGGAAACAGAACAACAACCCGAACGTCACGTAGTACGCGTCGTTGGCCATGTAGAAACCCGCCTCGAGCATGCTGAGGCGCAACCCCTTCATCCGTAGATCCGCATCGCTCGCGACCGCGGCAAGCACGGTGTAGAGCGCCCCGCTCGCCACGGCACCCCAGGTGAACGGACTGAACGCAGCGACCCGCAGGTGGACTCCGGCCAAGGCCAGCGCACGACGCGCGCGGGCGCGCGCGGACATGCTCTCCCGCGGGCCGCGCGGCGACGCGGACGTCGGCGTTCTGCTGATCCCCACCGTGCTACTCCTCCTTGAGTCGCAGAAAGCGGAAGAAGACGAACGCCGCCGTGCCCAGGACCACGAGATATTGAGCGCCGACGGTGAGCGGTGAGGTCGCGATGTGGTTCGAGGGTTCCCACATCATGGGCGGGTCGAGGAACCCGAGTCCGATGCTGCCGAAGAGGAACGCCGGCACGAGATAGAGCGCGAGCGGTGTGACACTCGCGAAGTACGGGCTGCGGAAGACGCACGAGCACGCCAGCCCCACCGTGGCGAACGTGGCGCCGAACGCGAAAGCGATCGCAACCTGCGACCAGATGAAGGCGACCGGTGCGAGAGGCAGCGTGCGTGCGAACAGCGTCGGCGGCCCGTTGGGGTCGGCGACCATCGGGTATGCGCCAGTGACCCACAACGCCACGCCGGCCACCGGCAATGCGAGTACGAGCCCGCCGGTGAAGGCACTCACTGCCAGTTTGATCGCAGCGTACCGTCGGCTCGCCATCCGTACGAACACGGACCGCGAGAATCCGCTGTTGCGTTCGGCGGCGTAGGTTTGCGCGAACGGTACCGTGGCGATGACCGGCGCCAACAGGGCGAGCGCGCTGCTGTAGAAGGCGCGGAACAGATAGAGCGCGCCCGCGGTGTTTGCGAACCTCAGCTCCGGTAGCATGCCCGTGAGGCCCGCAGCCGTCGCAGCTGCGAGCCCGACCGCGAACGGGACGGAGACCACCGCCCGGCGAAGCTCTTTCAGCACGTATCGACGCATGCGCCCTCCCCTCGGTGCTTCCAGGGGCGCCGCGGGATGTCGGCGCCCCTGGAATGTCAGACATCAGTACTCGTCTGGGCTCCATGAGCCGGACGACTGCACGTTCACGATGGTCGTGAGCTTGTTCGTGTGGCCGAGGCGATAGCCCGTACCCGGCATGTTCTGGCCGGCGTTGTACGAGATCAGGATCCGCGAGCCCGAAGCGAGCCCGTAGCTCGGCGTCACACGCGTGGTGCTGGGATGGTAGATCGCCGTGTACATGGAGTAGCCGGCGCCGTTCGAGGTGTTGTTGTCGACACCCCTCGAGTAGTTCACCTTGGTGAGGCTGCCGGTGTAGACGGTGCCACCGAGACGCGGGACGACGAGGTCGTAGCTCGCAATCGTGCGGGCGAATGCGCTGCCCGCGATCGCGAGGACGGCGACGAATGCGACGGATGCGACGAGTACCCTGTACTTGCTCATGCAGATCACACTCCTGACTGGATGTCCGTTACCTTCGTGCGAAGCCCGTGGATCACGAATGGGCGCGGACGCGTGCGGGTCCTGAGACCGGTCACGCGGCCGTGACGATTCGTCACGTCATGGCACACCCTCCCCCCCTCGCTGGACGGGAACCCCGCACGAACGGCACGTTGGTGGGCCGAACGAGAAGTCGGCGTGACCGCCGACCCTCACCCTCCCCCGTCGCGTCGTCGTTCCCCCGCAGGGACTACCCGACAGTACGATGATGAATACCGAGTATGCATACCTCGCGTACCGGGGTCAATGATCATCGAGGGGCGTGCATCCGTACCCTGTGCAGGTGCCGGACGCGCGATCGTCGTACGCCACGACAGGACGCCCGATGGACGCCCTGCCTGCGGTTCTGGTGTGCTTCTCGCGAACACGGTGAGTGGGACCCGAACCGTCATCGATGAGAGCGCGGGTCGGCGTATATCAACCGCTCCAAAGGTATATAGACCAGGGGGGCAAGCGCGTACACCGAGGCCCATCAGATTCACGCACTATCCGCATATCATTGGTGATAATCATCCGTTGCATTGTCCATAGGCGCTCCCTATAGTCGGCGAATCACAGGATCGACCGTTGGAGGTCACGTCACATGAACCGATCGAGACTCGCACTCACCGCACTCGTGCTGGGCACGCTGCTCCTGTCCGCGTGCGCCGCGCCGGCCACCACCGCCGAGACACCGAAGACCCCCACGGTCAAGGCGGGTCCCGAGGTCAAGTTCGGCTCGTACGTCGACTCGGAAGGCCAGGTCGTCGGGGCGGCGATCGTCCAGCTGCTCGAGGCCAACGGCATCAAGGTCGTGGACAAGACGAAGTTCGGTACCCCGGACGTCGTTCGCAAGGCGTACCTGCAGGGCGATCTCGACGGCGCCATCGACTACACCGGCTCGGGCGCGTTCTACGTCGGCCCGGAGGGCGACCCGCTGTGGAGCGACGCCGCCAAGGGCTACGAGACGGTCAAGACCAAGGACCTCGCTCAGAACAGGATCGTCTGGCTGACCCCCGCGCCGGCCAACAACACCGAGTCCATCGCCGTGAAGAAGGACTTCTCCGAGAAGAACAACATCAAGACGCTCGAGGACCTCGCCGCGTACGTGAACAAGGGTGGTGTCGTGAAGTTGATCGGTGCGCAGGCGTGGATCGACAACCCGTACGGCGTGAAGGGCTACCAGAAGGCGTACGGCTTCACGCTCAAGAAGGACCAGATCATCGGTCTGTCCGACGGCAACACGGCGCAGTTCATCAAGGCGCTCGCCAACGGCACGGACGACGTGAACTTCGCCGAGGTCTACGCCACCGACGGCGGCCTGGCCGATCTCGGCCTCGTCGTTCTCGCCGACAGCAAGAGCGTCCCGCCGGTCTACAACCCCGCGCCCGTCTTCCGCGAGGCGATCATCACCGCCTACCCGGAGATCCCGGGCATCATCGACCCGCTCTTCAAGACGCTCACCATCGAGAACCTGCAGCAGCTCAACAAGGCCGTCGCGATCGACGGCAAGGACCCGAAGGTCGTGGCCAAGGAGTACCTGACCGCGAACGGCCTGCTCAAGTGACCGAAGCAGACAGCTCCACACCCCGGGAGCGGCAGGCGTGAAAGCCGACCGCGCTGAGATACGGAGACAGGCGAAGGTCGTCGCGATCGCGGGCTGCGTGCTCGGAACCGCGGCGGCCTTCGCGCCCTCGTTCCTCGTGATGCGGCCGAACCGGTTCGTGAACGGCGAGGTGAACTCGGCGCTGACCGCACTCGGTGCGTGGGGCTGGATCCTCGTCACACTGTGGGTGGCTGCGGGCCTCGTCGCGCTCTCGCCGATGCCGGGGACCGCACGCGGCATCGCGACCGGACTGCTCGGCGGCGGAGCGGCGATCGTCGCGACATGGCAATCGTCGGTGGCCGCAGCAGCCTACACGGCGGCGCACGGCGACATCGCGCGCGTCTCGTTCGCCTACGGCTATTGGCTCACGCTGCTCGCCGCCTACCTCGTCGTCTTCGCGGCGACCGCATGGACGCCGCGCGGCTGGCCGAGCGTTCTCGTCGCGTACGCGCCGATCGCCGGGATCGCCGCCCTGCTGTTCACCGGCAATCTCGCGTCCTTGTCCGTCATGCGGGAGTACGCGAACAACGCGTCGGACTTCGCGGCCCAGTTCGAGCTCCAGCTGCTCTACGTGCTCGCCGCGGTGTCGGCGGGCGTGCTGATCGGCCTGCCCCTCGGGCTGCTCGCAGCGCGGCGCCCCGCTGCCGAGCCGGTGGTGTTCAGCGTTCTGAACGTTCTCAACGTGCTGCCGGTCCTCGCGTTCATCGGCCTGCTCAATCCGGTGCTGACGTCCCTGTCCGATAGCAGTCCTGTGGTGGCTGCGCTCGGCGTGCGCGGTGTCGGATGGGCGCCCGTCATCGTGGTGCTGACCGCCTACGCCGTCTACCCCATCACCCGGAACATGTACACGGCGATGACGACACTCGACCCCGCGGTCCTCGACGCCGCGAAGGGCGTCGGCATGGGCCGGTGGCGTCGCCTCTTCGAGGTCGAGTTCCCGCTCGCGCTGCCGGTCGTCGTCGCGGGCATCCGGATCGCTGTCGTGCAAACCACCGCCGGCGCGATCATCGCGGGACTGGTCGGCGGAGGCGGGCTCGGCACGTTCGTCTTCCTGGGCGCCAGCCAGACCGCGGCCGACCTCATCCTGGTCGGCGCCGTGCCCATCGTGGCGATGGCACTGTTCTTCGACCGGTCCGCACTCCTGCTGGAGAGTCTCCTCGGCCGATGGGGCGTACGCGCATGATCGAGATCACCGCACTCACCAAGACCTACGGCGACTTCACCGCGGTCGACTCCGTCGACCTCTCGATCCCCGACGGCCAGTTCACGGTGCTCCTCGGCCCGTCCGGTTCGGGCAAGACGACGATCCTGCGCATGCTCAACCGCATGGTCGAGCCGACGTCGGGAACGGTGCTCATCGACGGAGCCGATGCGGCGGCGGTGCGTCCCGACGACCTGCGCCGCGGCATGGGCTACGTCATCCAGAACACCGGCCTCTTCCCGAACATGTCGGTGAGGCGAAACGTGGCCACCGTCCCCCGCCTGCTCGGCTGGGACCGCGACCGCACGAGGAAGCGCGTCGACGAGATGCTCGACCTGGTCGGGCTCGATCCTGCCCTCTACGCCGCCAAACTCCCGTCCCAGCTCTCCGGCGGCGAGGCCCAGCGCGTCGGCGTCGCGCGCGCCCTGGCCGCCGACCCGCCCGTCCTGCTGATGGACGAACCGTTCGGCGCGGTCGACCCGATCACGCGCGGACGGCTCCAACTCGAGATGAAGCGGCTCCAGAAGCAGCTGCGCAAGACGGTCGTCTTCGTCACGCACGACATCGACGAAGCGGTCCTGCTCGCCGACCGCATCGCCCTGCTGAAGAACGGCGTCCTGCAGCAGTACGCCTCGCCCGGCGAGCTGTGGCGCGCACCCGCCAACGACTTCGTCCGCGACTTCTTCGGCGACGGCTTCGGCCTGCGGATCATGTCGCGTGTGTGCCTGTCGGACGCGCCACTCGACCCGGTACCCGGAGACGCCGCCTCGCTGCCGCACGTGGACGCCGATGCGACCGTCAGGGACGCGCTGGCCGAACTGGTCGACCACCGCGCCGAGCACGTCGTCATCGAGCGTGACGGGGCAGCGATCGGCTCGCTGTCGTTCCCGGCCCTCATCGCGACGCTCGGTCGCGAGGACTGATGGCCACCGCCACGCGGCGCGCGAGCAGCGCGCTCCACTGGGCGACGGTCGCCGCACTCGCGGCGCTGCTCGCCTGGATGGTCTTCGACATCCCGGGTTTCGAGCGGCTGTTGCGCGTCTTCGTCCCGGACAAGCCCGAGGTCATCTACCCCACCGTCCCCCTGCCCCAACTCATGCTCGACCAGATCTACCTGGTCGCGCTCGCGAGCGCACTCGCGCTGGCGATCGGGCTCGCGCTCGGGCTGCTCGCACTGTCGCGATTCGGCCGTCCGTTCCGCGATGTGATCGTGAATCTCGGCAACTTGGCACAGACCGTGCCCACGGTCGCGGTGATGGCACTGGCCATCCCACTGACCGGATACGGCGCGCGGCCCGTGATCATCGCGCTGACGCTCTACTCGATCCTGCCGATCATGCTCAACGTGATCGTGGGCATCGAGGGGGTCCAGCCGGCCGCTCTCGACGCGGCGATCGGGGTCGGGATGTCGCCGCTGCAGCGACTCGTCTCCGTCCAACTCCCGCTCGCGTTCCCCGTCATCCTCGGAGGCATCAAGAACATGCTCGTCATCAACGTGAGCGCGGCGACCATCGGCGCGATCGCGGGTGCCGGCGGACTCGGCCAGCCGATCCTCGCCGGCTTCAACCGCTACAACACCGCCTACATCATCGAAGGCGCCCTGCCGGCAGCGGTGCTGGCCCTGCTCGTGGACCGCCTGCTCACGCTCTCGGCCCACCGCGATGCGGAGCGCGCGGCGTGACGTCAGTCAGGCACGTTCCCGGTGTCAGCGAGGCCGCGGCTGCGCTCACAGCAGCGCTCGGGATCGCCCACGCGCCCGTGGGCGTGCGTGTCCTGCGCTCCCGCGCCGAGTTCGACGAGTTCGACGCACCGATGCCCCGCACGGCGGTGTCGTACTGCGGCTTCGTGAAGCTGGCCACGCGGGGCAGGCGCGTCAAGATCGCGGCGGAGCACTTCCGCTGCAGCGCGGCCGCCCATGCGCTCGGCGTGACCCCGTCCCCCGACCCGGCCGAGCGCGCACGCGACTACGTCGCCGCAGGCCTCTACGCGGACGAGCAGACCGCGGCGGCGGCGCTCGAGGACTCGGCGGCCCTTCCTCCCGGGACGTTCGGGGTCGCCGTCGGCCCGCTCGACACGTTCCCGGATGCGAGCCCTCCCGACGTGGCGATCTTCGTCGCCGACCCGTACACGGCGATGCGGATGATGCAGGGGTACAGCTTCCACCATCCCGAGGGCGGCACCGCCCGAATGCGGGGTATGCACGCCATGTGCTCGGAGAGCACGGCCGCCACGCTGCTGACCGGCTCGCTCACGATGACGCTGCTGTGCTCGGGCGCTCGCCACATGACGCAGTGGGAGGACGACGAACTGGTCGTGGGCGTGCCGGGCGCGCACATCATCGACCTCGCGGACGGCGTCTTGCGCACGGTGGTGTCGTGCGAGACCGACGAGCGCAAGGCCGATATCGAGTCCGGGAGCGCGCATCCGCTCGTCGGCGTGGGGAACGATCTCGGGTACGGGCGAGCGTACTTCCTTGAGAAGTGGACAGCGCCCGCAGTGACGAAGCGCGAAGGCGAGGCGACGGACGATGACGACTGAGTCAGCGTGCGACGGCGCGGTCTTCGGTCCGCGCCCGATCCGCGAGATCGAACACATCTGGATCCCCCTTCAGGACGGGACGCGCCTGTCCGCACGCATCTGGCTGCCGCTCGACGCCGAGACCGACCCGGTCCCCGCGATCCTCGAGTATCTGCCGTACCGCAAGGACGACGCGACCGCGGCCGGCGATGCGAAGCGACACCCGTACTTCGCCGCCCACGGCTACGCGGCCGTGCGCGTGGACCTGCGCGGCACCGGCGACTCCGACGGCCTGTGCCTCGACGAGTACCTGAAGCAGGAACAGGACGATGCGCTCGAGGTGCTGGAGTGGATCGCGTCGCAGCCGTGGTGCACGGGCGCGACGGCGATGTTCGGCTACTCGTGGGGCGGCTTCAACGGCCTGCAGGTGGCTGCGCGGCGCCCGCCGTCGCTCAAGGCGATCGTGACGATGTACTCGACCGACGACCGCTACACCGACGACTGCCACTACCAGGGCGGCTGTCTGCTCGCGCCCGACATGCTCAAGTGGGCGGCGTGGATGCACGCGCTCAACGCGCGCCCACCCGACCCGCGCATCGTCGGGGACGCGTGGCGCGAACAGTGGCTCGACCGCCTGCGCGATACTCCGCCCTACATCGAGGCGTGGATGGAGCATCAGCGTCGCGATGCGTTCTGGAAGCATGGCTCGGTGGACGAGGAGTACGGCGCGATCGAGGCGGCGGTCCTGGCCGTCGGCGGCTGGGCCGACCCGTACACCAACGCCGTGCCCCGCCTGCTCGAGCACCTGTCCGCACCGCGCGCCGGGATCATCGGGCCGTGGGGGCACGTCGTTCCCGCGTGGGGCGTGCCGGGTCCCGCCATCGGCTTCCTCCAAGAGTGCGTCGCGTGGTTCGACCGCTGGCTGAAGGGCCTCGGGAACGGGGCCGACGGCGCGCCCCTGCTGCGAGCGTGGATCCAGGACTCCGTCGTGCCGACCGGCTATCTGGCCCAGCGCCCCGGGCGCTGGATCGGCGAGCGCGAGTGGCCGCCCGCGAGCGTGCGCGACGACGCCCGGACGCTCACGTCCGATGGCGCCCTCGTCTCGCACGCACCGCACCGTGAACCGACGACCATCGACCTCCTCGGTGACCAGCTCTGCGGCGCCACCGTCGGCGCCTGGTGCCCCAACGGCTTCCCCGACGAGTTGCCACTCGACCAGCGTCCCGACGACGCCCTGTCGCTGTGCTTCGACTCGGCGCCGCTGCCCGGGGACCTCGAAGTGCTCGGACGGCCCGTCGCGCGGCTCACGCTCGCCGCCGACCGCCCGTGCGCGCTCGTGGTCGCGCGTCTGTGCGACGTCGCCCCCGACGGCACATCCCTGCTCATCACCCTCGGGCTGCTGAACCTGACGCACCGCGACGGCGATGAGTCACCCGAACCGCTTGAGCCCGGCAGGTCCTACGACGTCGAGATCGCCCTGAACGTCATCGGACAGCGCGTCCCGGCGGGGCATCGCCTCCGCCTCGCCATCTCGCCGACGTGGTGGCCGCAGGCGTGGCCCTCGCCCGAGCCCGTGACGTTGTCCGTCGCGGTCGACGGGCCGAGCTCACTCACGGTGCCGGTGCGCAGCGCGGCACGAGAGGACGAAGACCGACCGCGCTTCGGGCCGCCGGAGTCCTCCGGACCGCTCAGCGGCGAGATCGTCACGAGCGGCGACCGCAAGCGCGTCACACACCGCGACCCGGACACCGGCGTCCTCGCTGTCGAGGAGACGCAGACGAGCCTCGACACCATCTCGGCCACGGCGACCACGTACGCCGAGACCGCCGTCGACCGCTGGAGCATCGCACCCGGCGACCCGCTCTCCGCGCGCGTCGAGTGCGATCGCGAGATCCGGATCGAGCGCGACGGCTGGGACATCCGCGTCGTCACCACCGCCGTGCAGACCTGCGACGCCGTCGCCTTCCATACCGAGTCGACCCTGCACGCATACCACGCGGGAGAACTCGTCCACAGCGACCGGCGGCGATCGAGCTCGCCCCGCGACCTGGTCTGACCACCGCCGGCGTACGTCCCTTCGTCGCGCCGACGTTGCTCCGCGACGAACGCCTGCATACATTGGACTCGCACGAGGATCCGACCGACGTCGAAAGCGGTTCCATGCAGTCGCGCCCCGCTCCGGCAGGTGGCACCACCGATAGCCTGCGTGCGGATGAGATCCTCGACATCCCGGCGATCACCGGCCTCATGGAGGCCTTCTTCCGCGTCGCCGAACTGCCGGCGGCGATGATCGACCTCGACTCGCGCATCCTGGTCGCCACCGGCTGGCAGGACGTCTGCGCCCGCTTCCACCGCGTGCATCCCGAGACCCTCGCCCGCTGCGAGGAGAGCGACCGCCGCACCGCCGCAGCGCTGAAGCGCGGCGCCTTCGTCCTTCATAAGTGCTGGAACAACCTCTACGGCACGGCGGCACCGCTCATCGTGGGCGACCGTCACGTCGCCAACCTCTTCCTGGGCCCGTTCTTCCTCGAAGACGAGCCGATCGAACAGGCGACGTATCGCGAGTACGCACTGGCCAACGGTTTCGATGTCGATGAGTACCTCACCGCGATCGACGACCTCCCCGTCATCAGCCGCCACGGGCTCGAGGATGTCACCGAGCTGTACTCCCGCCTCATCGGCATGATCGGCCAGCTCAGCTACTCGAACCTCGAGCTGAAGAGCGCGCTCGAGGAGCACGAGACCCGCATCGCTCTCGAACAGCACACGCGTTCGCTCGAGGCCGTCAACGCGCTTGCTGTCGAGCTCGTGTCCGCTCCTTCGAGCGCGAGCATCCAGACGTTGCTGTGCGAGCGGATCCGCGAACTGACCGGAGCCGTGGCCGTCGGGTACGGCGACTATGAGGCCGCGAGCCAGGAACTCGTCACCACGCACGTCGCCGGCGACGCCGACCTGCTCGGTGCCGCCGCGCGCCTCGTCGGTTCGGGGATGCGCGGCTTCCGCGCTCCGTGCACCCCCGAGCAGTATCACGACATCGTCGATACCCCCGTCCGGCGCATGGAAACACTCGCCGCAGCGTCCCACGGCGCCGTCGCTGCCGGCGTCGCCGGCCCGCTCCAGAAGCTCGCGGGAGTCGACCGGTTCCTCTCGGTCGGATTCGTGGTCGAGGGGGAGCTGTACGGCAGCGCCGTCGTCGCGATGCGTGCCGGGACTCCGGATCCTCCCTCCGGCCTCCTGGAATCGCTCGCGAACATCGCGGCCGTCTCGTTGCGCCGCCGCCGTGCGGAGGAGGCGCTCCGCGAGAGCCAGGAGTACGCGCGCGCGCTGTTCTCAGACTCACTCGTGTCGCTCGTCGTCCTGGAACCCGCGTCAGGACGCTTCCTCGACTGCAACGACGCGGCGATCCGCCTGTGGGGCTGCTCGTCGATCGACGAGATAATCGGGCGCTCGCCCGCGGACTTCTCCACCCCGCTGCAGTACGACGGGACCGCATCCGCGGACGCCGCGGCCGAACGCCTCAAGACGTGCTCCGAGAAGGGTTTCGCCGTCTATGACTGGCGTCACCAGCGCATCGACGGCACCATCCGCCACTGCGAGGTCCACCTCGCCACGATCGGCCACGGCGGCGGGCGCCTCGTCCAGGCGAGCATCCAGGACGTGACCGAACGCAAGAACGCGGAGGAGGATTTCCGCGCACTCAACGCCGACCTCGAGCGCAGGGTCAACGCCCGTACCGCGGAGCTCGCGACGACCAACGCGGTGCTCGCCGCAGCGAATGCCGAACTCTCGGCGATGAACGCGGACCTGGATGTCGCGACGCGCGCGAAGAGCGAGTTCCTGGCGAGCATGAGTCACGAGCTGCGCACCCCGCTGAACTCCATCATCGGGTTCGCGGGGACGCTGTCGCAGGGGCTGGCGGGCGAACTCAACGACGAGCAGGCACGGCAGGCGCGCATGATCGGCAGTTCGGGCCGGCATCTGCTCGAACTCATCAACCAGATCCTCGATCTGTCCCGTATCGAGGCCGGCTACCCCGACATGAAGCCGGAGCGCTTCGCCGTCGCGGACGTGATCGCGGAGGCCGCGGACTCCGTCTCCCAGATGGTCGATGCGCGCGGGTTGGTGATGACCGTGCGCGCCGACGGAGCAGGCGCGATGCTGGCTGATCGGGGCCGCGTCCGCCAGGTGATCCTCAACCTGCTCGGCAACGCTGTGAAGTTCACCGATGAGGGGGCGATCGACCTGTCCGCCCGCCGGGTCGACGGCCATGTCGAGCTGGTCGTCTCGGACACCGGCTGCGGCATCTCCGCGGCGGACCTGCCCCACATCTTCGACGACTTCTTCCAGGCCACGCCGCGGCAGGGAGCGAAGTCGCTCGGCACCGGTCTGGGCCTCGCGGTCTCGCGGCGCCTGGTCGAGATGATGGGCGGCTCGATCGGTGCCGCGAGCACGCTCGGGGCGGGCTCCACCTTCACGGTGCGACTGCCTGCCGAGATGGATGTCCCGGCCGAAGCCCCCGCGAACGTCTGAGCCCGCCCCGTCTGGAGCGGAGTCCCGGCCGATCAGCCGTTGGTGGCGACGACGATCTCCTCGAACGGCTGCAGCACGACGAACCCGGTGCCGTCGAAGCGCATCTGGAACGTCTCGCCGCTCCCGCGGCCGGTGAGGGTCTTGAGGTTCACGTCGGTCTTCACGGTCGTCTGCAGGCCCGCTGACCACGCGACGGTCGCGTTCGGGTCGGTGAACAAGGGCTGGCCCGGGCCCACTCCGAGAACGAGCGGCTTGCCATGCGTCGTGATAGCGACGTAGCCGGTGCCCGTCAGCTTCAGCGAGAACAGGCCGCCGGCCATGAAGCCGGCGCCACCGGTGACGACGATGTCCCACCCGATGGTCTCGGAGTACGCAAGGCAGTCCTGACCGTTGACGAAGAGCGTCTCGTTGTCCAGATACAGGATCGAGATCTGCTTGCCCTGGTCGGCGCAGTACAGGATGCCGCTGCCGGCGGCCTCGGTCATCGCCCCGCCCTCACCCGACATAGCGGACTTGAGCCACTTGGTGGCGCCACCCGCACCTGCGCGGGTGAACTTGATGTCGCCGTAGTAGCCGATCATGGCGCCGACCTTGGTGAACACGCGGTTGCCCGACAGGTGCACCTCGAGCGTCTTCGAACTCTCGAGTTGCCACGTGCCTCCGGTGTCCTTCTGCGCGTGCGCGTTGACGAACTCGCCGAGACGCAGCGCCACACCGGGGCTGACTGAATCGCTCATGGAGCCTCCTCCTTCTCGCCACGTGCCCGCGCGCGCGAGCACGTCTCGAGCATACCCCAGAGCCCGAACACGTCGCGCCTACTGGTAGCGCAGGGCCTCGATCGGGTCGAGCTTCGCGGCGCGGCGCGCCGGGTAGTAGCCGAACACGACGCCGATACCGGCGCACACGCCGACCGCCAGCGCGACGGAACTCCACGACACCTCGGCGGTCAGCAGTCCGGTCGCGGTGATGAGCGCCGACGCTCCCCAGCCCAGTGCGATGCCGAGCACGCCGCCGATGACCGTGAGCGCCACGGACTCGGCCAGGAACTGCGAGGTCACGTCGCTCGCCCGCGCGCCGATCGCCTTGCGCAAGCCGATCTCGCGCGTCCTCTCGGTGACGGTGGTGAGCATCATGTTCATGATGCCGATGCCGCCGACGAGCAGCGATATGCCCGCGATCGAGGCGAGCAGAGCCGTCATCGTGCCCGTGATGGTCGAGGCGGTCGAGAGTAGGTCGGATTGGCTCATGGTGCTGAAGTCTATCTTGCTGTCGTCGGTGATGCGGCGCGAACTCTTCAGCGAATCGGTGATCGACTGCTTGACGATGCTCATCGCCTCGGACGTCGATGCCTCCACGTAGATCGTCGAGTACGCCTCCGTGCCGGTGAGGAAGCGCTGCAGGGTGGTCATCGGGATGTAGACGACCGAGTCCTGGTTGCCCATCCCGCTGCCGCCCTTGCTCTTCGTCACGCCGATGACCGTGAAGCGGATGCCGTTGATGCGGATCGTCTCGCCGACGGGGTCCGTCCCTTCGCCGAAGAGGTTCGTCACCGTCGTGGGGCCGAGGACGGCCACCTTCGTGGAACTCCGGGTGTCTGAATCGGCGACGAAGGACCCGAGCGACGTCTCGATGCTGCGGACGGCCGGGTAGGCGCCCGTCACGCCGGTGACGCGCACGTTGCCCGTTCCTGACGCAGTCGCGACCGGGTACTGCCCGCTGGCCTCCGGCGCCACGTTCGCGATGTTGGGCAGCGACTGGATGACCTTCACGTCGGCGTCGGTGAGTGTCGCATGTGAGCCACCTCCGCCACCGGGGCCGTCGCCACCCGGGCCGAACCTGCGCTCACCTCCCGGAGTCACCATCAGGAGGTTGGCGCCCGCCGAGTTGATGGAACTCGTGATAGAGGCCTGCGTGCCCTGGCCGATAGCGACCATCACGATGACGGCGGATATGCCGACGACGATGCCGAGGATGGTCAATGCCGAGCGCACCTTGTTGCTCATCAGCGAGAAGACCGTCTCGTTCGCCAGATCGTAGGGGGTCATCTATGCACCAGCTCCCCACTGCGTCGGGGCGTCGTCGACGATGATGCCGTCTCGCACGTGGATCGTGCGGTCCGCGTGCGCGGCCACCTCGTGCTCGTGCGTGATGAGCACGATCGTGCGGCCCTGCTCCTGCAGCTTCCGGAAGGTATCGAGGATGAGCTCGCCGGTCTTCGTGTCCAGGTTGCCGGTCGGCTCGTCGGCGAGGATGATCGCCGGGTCGTTGACGAGCGCGCGGGCGATCGCGACACGCTGGATCTGCCCGCCGGACAGCTCGTTGGACTTGTGCCACCAACGGGTCTGGTCGAGCCCGACCGCCTCGAGCGCCTTCTCGGCCTTCGGCTGGCGCTCGCGCACCGGCACGTTGGTATAGATCATCGGGACGATGACGTTGCGCATCACCGTCGAACGCGGCAGCAGGTTGAACGACTGGAAGACGAACCCGATCCGCGTCGCGCGGATCTCGGCGAGCTGGTCGTCATCGAGCTGGGAGACATCGACGCCATCGAGCACGTAGGTGCCGGCCGTGGGCGTATCGAGGCAGCCGAGGATGTTCATGAGCGTCGACTTGCCCGAACCGGACGGTCCCATGATCGCCACGAACTCACCGGGGTCGATGGACAGGGACACCCCGGCGAGCGCGGGCGCCTCGTCGGCGGCCGCCCGATAGACCTTCACGAGGTCGCGGACTTCGAGGATGGCTGCCATGGCTCTAGCGCCCGCCACCCATCATCGCCCCGAAACCGCCGCGCGAGCCCCCGCCGGCCGTGCTGCTGCTCCCGGTCGTCGAGCCGAGGACCACGTACTCGCCCGCCTTCACACCCGACAGGATCTCGACGGTGGTGCCCACGGTCGCGCCGGTGGTCACGTCGACCTTGCGTGCCGCCGTGGCACCCACGTCGATGACCTCGACGTACTGCTTGCCGTTCGATGACTTCACGGCCGAGCTCGGCACGGTGAGCGCGCCGGGCTTGAGCGCCGTCTCGATGTCGGCCGAGCACGTCATACCGGGCCGCAGCCGCGCGTCGATGGTCGCCAGTGTGATGTCGACGTTGTAGGTGACGACGCCACCGCTGCTCGTGCCCGTCGGCGACATCGCGCTGACGGTGCCCGATACGGACGCTGACGGCAGGGCGTCGAACATGACGTTCGCCTTCTGGCCGACCTTGACGTTGACCAGGTCGACCTCGTTGATCTGGACCTGCGCGCGAAGCGTCGACATGTCGGAGATCTCGACGGCGCTCTTTGAGCTCGACGTCGACGCAGCGGTGCCCGATGAACTCGAGCCGCTGCTGCTGCCGAGCGCCTGGCCGTTCTGAGCGTTGAGCACCGTCACCATGCCGCCGGAGGGTGCCGTCACCGTGCGCTTGTCGGCGTTCTTCCGTGCCTGGGACAGCGCGAGTTCCGCCGAGTCGAGGCCCTTGTTCGCTGTCGTGAGGCCGGCCTTCGCACTCGTGACCTGCAGCTTGGCGAGCTTGATATCGGCGGCGCTCGCCGTCTTGACCGGGCCGGTCGCGGGGGCGCTGGGGTGCTGGAGGTTGTAGAGGTTGTTGCTCGCCTGCGTCACCGACTGGTTCGCCTGGGCGACCTGCTGCTTGGACTGGTAGTAGCTCGACTCGGCACGGACCACCGCGGCGTCGAGGTCGTCGTTGACCACGCGGAACAGCAGCGTACCCGCTTTGACGGTCTGACCGAGCTTGATCGACAGGTCGTCGACCGTGCCCGAGATGCCCGGGTCGACGCTCACGGCGCTGCCGACGACCGCGTTGCCGCTGCCGCTCACGGTCACACGCAGGTCGGACTTCACGACCTGTGCGGTCGAGAGGCTGTTTACGTCGGTCCCCTGCTGGCTCGTCAGCATCGGGTACGCGATCGCCGCCACGGCGACGATGGCGACCGCCAGCACGACCCACCAGATCCAGCGGCGCCGCTTCTTCGGCGCACCCTTGGCACTCATCGACTCACCACTCCGTCCATCCGCGGTCCCCCGTGATCGATCGTCCCCGGTCAGCTACGGCTGGCCGGGCTGGGCATGGTCGTCGTTGCCACCCGGAGCGCCCGGCTGCGCGCCGCCGGGGCCGCCCTGGAACTGTTGGCCGTTCATCCCCGGGCGGAAGCCCGCTCCGCCGCCCATGCGCCCGCCCAGGAGGAAGCGCGGTACCAGCGAGGAGGCGCCGAGCAGGACCACAAGGACGATCAGCACGATCGTCACGATCCACTGGCGCTTCACGTCCTTCTTGAGCTTCGCCACGTCGTCCGAGAGCGCCTTGGAGAGCGCGAGGGCTGCGGCCTCGACGGCGGGCACCGGGGCCGGGGTCGGAACGGATGCCTCGGGGGCGGGTGTGGTCACGTTGTCATCACTCATGGTTCATCCACCTCTGTCGTGTCGGTGTCGGTGTCGACGTCGGAACGAGCATGCCGCCCGGATCGGCGGTGTGTGCTACCGATGGTAGTGCCGCGGCGCGCCGCATCCGTCCCCCCCGAGGAGTGAATCCGCCGTACGCCTCCGGGTGTACTCCTACGGGGAACGCCGCGAGACGAGACCCGTCTCATACGCGACGACGACCAGTTGCGCGCGATCCCGCGCATCCAGCTTCATCATGATGCGGCTCACGTGGGTCTTCGCCGTAGCCGGGCTGATCACGAGTTCCTCGGCGATCTCGTGGTTGGTCAGCCCCCGTGCGACCAGTGCGAGTACTTCGCGCTCGCGCTCGGTGAGCACCTCGAGGGCTGTCGGCGGCGTGCGCCGCGGATCGGGTCGGGTCGCGAACTCCTCGATCAGACGCCGCGTCACGCTCGGCGCGAGGAGCGCCTCACCGGCTGCGACGACGCGTATCGCCTGGAGCAGTTCGGCGGGCTCGGTGTCCTTGAGCAGGAATCCGCTCGCACCCGAGCGCAGCGCCTCGAACACGTACTCGTCGATATCGAAGGTCGTCAGGATGATCACGCGCGGACCCTCATGGTCGCCCGCCGCGATCTCCCGCGTCGCCGCCAACCCGTCGAGTTCCGGCATCCGGATGTCCATGAGCACGACATCGGGCGCCACCTCGCGGGCCAGCTCCACCGCCTCACGACCGTCCGCCGCCTCTCCGACGACCTCGAGGTCGGACTCGGAGTCCACGAGCACGCGGAAACCGGCTCGGACCAGCGACTGGTCGTCGGCGATGAGGACGCGGATCGTCATGAGGGCCTTCCGGTCATGGGGAGCGTCGCAAGGACGGTCCAGCCGCCCCCGACGCGGGGGCCCGCCTCGAAGATACCCCCGAGCGCGCTCGCGCGCTCGCGCATGCCCGCGATGCCGTGGCCCTCGACGCCCGGCCCGGCGACACCGACTCCGTCGTCGTCGATCCTGATGGTGAGGTCGTCACCGTCGCGCCCGACGCTGACGCGGACCGCCGTGTTCCCCGCATGACGCAGGACGTTGGTGAGTGCCTCCTGGACGATACGGTACGCGCTGGCGTCCACAATCGCCGGGAGCGGGTCCGGCCCCGACTCGCAGACCAGCGACACGTCGAGTCCGGCCTCTCGCACCGGCGCGATGAGGTCGCCGATCCGCGCGAGCCCCGGAGTCGGGGCGAGGGGCGCCGCGCCCTCGGGATCGTCCGGACTGCGCAGGACGCCGAGCATGGCGCGCAACTCCGTGAGTGAGGTCCGCGACGTCTCGCGGATGGCGACGAGCGCCTTCCTCGCCTCCGCCGGATCGGTGTCCAGGACGTGCAGTGCCGCGCCCGACTGGACCGCGACGATCGAGAGCGAGTGCGCCGTGATGTCGTGGAGCTCCCGCGCGATCCGGAGACGCTCCTCGTCG
Source organism: Coriobacteriia bacterium (assembly GCA_030652345.1). The sequence goes on along the minus strand of JAUSAU010000057.1, from coordinate 17,525 downwards.
ACGCGGCGTCGTGCCTCCTCTTCGCGCGTGCGCTCGGCCTCCGCGGCACGGCGCTCGACCTCGAGGATGTAGGCGCGCCGGTTCCGTGTGGCGTCTCCGAGCGCGGCGGCTACGAGCAGCACGGCGAGCGAGCGGACCAGGTCCGCCCAGAACATGGCGCTGCCGAAGGTCGGCACGGACGCGGCGGTCATGACACTGATCGACAGCCCCGCCCACACGGCGAAGCGACGACGCTCGAGCAGTGTGCCGGCGGTGTACAGCGCGAGGAGCGGCCCCGCGACCATCATCGCCGGCGGCAGATGGGACACCTCGAAGACGGCGGCGGCGGCACTGCTCGCAAGGAGCACCGGCACCGGCCATCTGCGGCGCACCGCAAGCGGCAACAGACACAGCGCCACCAGCGCGTACGCCCACCAGGGGACCGCCTCGACATGCCGCACCCGGATCGCGTCCTCGATGCCGGGGAAGCGGCGCTCGAAGACGCCGGGCGGGATGGCCAGCTGCACCCACACGAACACGGTGAGGCCGGCGGCCATGAACGAATCGAGCGCGAGTCTGCGCCGTCCGTCGGTGCCCGCGTATGCGCTCGTGGTCTCCATGCGCTGATGGTAGCCCTCCGGCGCACGCGCACACATCATCCGCTCGGCGGATGGTGTGCGTACATCACCGGGCGTACGCCCTCGAAGCGACGAAGTCGGCACCCTGCTTGCTCTCCACTGCGCGGCGGCCGGTACGGATCCGGTCGGGCGTCGGTAAGGCCGGGCCTGTAGAGATGGTGTGGAGACACCCGTTCGGCGCCCCGCGAGTGGCATGAGCAGGGTAAAGTCGCTATGCTGATGGCTTGCCCACCGCCTTTCGCAGCACTCCACGACGCAGCACACGGCTCTCGGGCGAGCCGATCGAGACAAGGGATGCAGACACCTATGCGGCTCAGCATCACGACCGCATACCGCGCGATAGCCATCGTACTGGTGGCTGCGCTCACCACGGGAGTAGCGTACGCGGCTCCCGCTTCGGTGACGTCCACCACCACCGTTCCGCCGGTGACCCCGAAGCCCAAGCCCAAACCCAAGCCCGCACCATCGGTCATCCCGCAGCCGAACAACGCCGCGACAGAGGCGTTCCGCGCCGAACTCGAACGCCGTCAGGCCGCGCTTCAGGAACTCAAGACCCAGCTCGACCAGCTCGATCGCGAACTGGAGATCGCGGCTGAGTCCTACAATGCCGCGAGCGAAGCGCTCGCCGGCACGCAGGATCAGCTTCGCGCCACTCGCTCGGACCTCGGTTCTGCACAGGACGCTCTCGACGAGCAGTCACAGCTGCTCGAGAAGCGTCTCGACGCGATGTACCGTGACGGCGAACTCTCGACCGCGGAGATCCTGCTCGCCGCCAAGTCGATCCCCGACTTCTTCCAGCGGCTCCAGTTCATCACCACGATCTCGTCGGCCGATGCCGGCCTCGCCAAGCAGCTCGCCGGTCAGCGCGACCAGATCGCCGGCACCGAGATCGATCTGCAGAAGTCCGACATGCAGGCGCAGGCACTCGAGTTCACCCTGCGTGCCCGCAAGATGGAGATCGAGTACCGCATCGCCGAGCGCGAGGCACTGCTCAAGTCGAGCGAGAAGGACCTCCTCGCCCTGCTCGACGATGAGGCCAAGAAGCGCGTGGCGGACGAGATGGGTGTCTGGCGCTCGATCCTTCGCGGCGCCAGCGACATCGGTGTGTCGGTCGATCCGGGTTCGCCCGTCGAGACCGCGCTCTCGTATCACGGCATCCCCTACCTGTGGGGTGGCACCACACCCAACGGGTTCGACTGCTCGGGCCTGATGCAGTACGTCTACAAGCAGCACGGCGTGACGACCCCGCGCGTCTCGCGCGACCAGTTCCGCGCCGGCATCCACGTCGAACCCGACCAGATGCAGCCGGGCGACCTGGTCTTCTTCGGCTCGCCGGTCTACCACGTCGGCATGTACATCGGTGGCGGCTACTTCGTGCACGCACCGCGCACGGGCGACTACGTCAAGGTGAGCCCGCTGGCCAAGCGCACCGACTTCGTGGGCGCCCGTCGCTTCCCGTGGCGCTACCGGGTCGGCCCGCCCCTCGGCGTCAGCACCGTGAGCCTTCCGGGGAACCTGCCCGGGCGCTAGGCCGCCGGTTCGGGTACACATCGAACGAGTCAACAATGAGCCGCCCGCCCAACTTAGGCGGGCGGTCTTCGATTCGGATGAGGGGGAGCCTTCAGCATGAGGGAGTTCTGTGCAGCGTGCCTCGATGCGGCCGCACTCGCCGGCGCGTCGTACGCCGACGTCCGCGTGACGGATACCGAGACCCAGTCGATCAAGGTCCGCAACGGCGCGCTCGAAGGTATCGAGAGCGGCGCGTCGTTCGGATTCGGCGTGCGTGTGATCGCGGACGGAGCATGGGGCTTCGCCGCCTCGAACGACACCTCGAACGAGTCTGCGGTGCGCGTGGCGCGTCAGGCGGTCGCGATCGCCCGGGCCTCGGCGACCATCGGCGACCACACGGTCGAACTCTCGCCGCTGGAAGGCCGCGAAGGGCGCTGGGCCGGTCCCTGGGTCGTCGACCCGTTCGCCGTGGGGCTCGATGAGAAGCTCGGCCTTCTGCTCGACGCGGACCGGGCGATGCGTGCGGTCGAGGGCGTCGCGCTGGCCGAATCCGAGTTGTCCTTCCTGCACGAACGGAAGTGGTTCGCCTCGACCGACGGCTCGTTCCTGGAACAGTCGCACACCGAGTCGTCCGCCGGCATCGTCGCGTATGCGATCGAGGGCGGCGAGGTCTTCCCGCGCTCGTATCCGAACTCGCACGGTGGCGGCTCCTATCAGGGCGGCTGGGAAGCGATCCTCGCGCTCGACCTTGTCGGGAACGCGACGCGCATCGCGGAGCAGGCCGTGGCGCTCCTCTCCGCCCCCGAATGCCCGAGTACGACCACCACGCTCGTCCTGGACGGCAGTCAGCTCGGGCTGCAGGTGCACGAGTCCGTCGGCCACCCGACGGAGCTCGACCGGGTCCTGGGAGACGAGGCCGCGTTCGCCGGGACGTCATGGGTCGCCGCGGCCGACATCGGCACCCTGCGCTACGGCGCCGACATCGTGAACATCACCGCAGACGCGACCGTCCCGGGCTCGCTGGGCTCCTTCGGCTGGGACGACGAGGGCGTTGAGGCCCAGCGCGACCACCTCGTCAAGGACGGCATCCTCACCTCGGTGCTCTCGAGCCGCGAGTCCGCCGCCGCGATCGGCCGTTCGAGCAACGGCTGTATGCGCGCCGACGGCTGGAACCGCACGCCGCTGATCCGCATGACGACGGTCTCGCTCGAGCCCGGCGAGGCCGGATCGTTCGAGGACCTCATAGCAGACACCGAGGACGGCCTGTACTTCGAGACGAACAACTCCTGGTCGATCGACGACAAGCGCCTGAACTTCCAGTTCGGCTGTGAGATCGCGTGGGAGATCAAGGGTGGCGAACTCGGCCGCATCATGCGTCATCCCAACTACACCGGCATCACGCCGCGCTTCTGGGCGGCCTGTGACGCGATCTGCTCACGCGATGCGTGGCAGGTCTGGGGCCTGGCCAACTGCGGCAAGGGTGAGCCGATGCAGGTCGCGCACGTCGCCCATGGAGCCGCACCCGCCCGATTCCGCGACGTACAGGTGGGAGTGGGCCGATGATCACGACACAGCGCGCCAACGAGCTCGCGGCCGTCGCCGTCGCGGCCGCACTCGATGCCGGAGCCGATCAGGCCGAAGCGCTCGTCATGGCCTCGGAGTCGGCACTCACCCGATTCGCCAACAACCACATCCATCAGAACGTAGCGAGCGAGGACGGTGCACTCTCGGTCAGGGCCGTGATCGGTACCCGGGTCGGTGTCGCGTCGACCAACCGCAACGGCGCCGGCGACCTTCGGGCCTGCGCCGAGCGCGCCGTCGCGGCGGCCCGCAGGGCTCCCGCAGACCCGGACTTCCCCGGCCTGCCCGGCTCGCACCCCGTCATCAGCGCGGACCGGGTCGCTCCCGGAACACTGGACTTCGGCCCCGCGGAGCGCGCGAGAGCAGCGGGGGCGATCATCGCCGCATCGTCATCACGCGGCCTCACCGCCGCCGGCACGGTAGCGGCATCGTCGAACGTCATCGCGATCGCGAACTCACTCGGCGTGGACGCGGCGATGGCCCTCACCTCATCGCGCGCGACCGTGCTGTCCATGGGACCTGACGGCGGCAGCGGCTGGGCCTCGTTCGCCGGGCGCGACGCCTCCGAACTCGACGCGATCGCGCTCGGGGCCCGAGCGGCCGACACCGCCATCCGCTCGGCGTCCGCGATCGAGCTGGAGGCCGGGGTCTACACGGTCGTGCTGGCACCGGAAGCGGTCGCCGACATCGCCACGTTCCTCGGCTGGTACGGCTGCTCGGCGAAGGCCGTCGAAGAGGGACGCTCCTTCATGAGCGGGCGGATCGGCCAGCGGATCTGCTCGGAGGCGATCAGCCTGATCGATGACGCGCTCGCCCCGGACTCCGTCGGCCTCACGTTCGACTACGAGGGTCAGCCCAAGACCCGCACCCCCCTCATCGAGCGCGGGATCGCCGTCGGGCCCGTGACCGACTCCTACTGGGCCGCGAGGACGGGCCGGCCGAACACCGGGCATGCCCTGCCCGCACCGAACTCGTTCGGCCCGCTGCCGCTCGACCTGCGCATCGAACCCGGAGACGCGACCCCGGCGGACATGATCGCGAGCGTCAGACAGGGCATCTACGTCACCCGATTCCACTACACCAACATCGAGGACCCCGTCCGGGCCGTACTGACCGGCATGACGCGCGACGGGACGTTCCTCATCGAGGACGGGGTCGTCGGGCGTCCCGTGAAGAACCTGCGCTTCACTCAGAGCGCCGTCGAGGCCCTGGACTCCACCCTCGCGGTGTCGTCGGAGCGCACGCTCGTCGGTGAGGAGGGCGGCGCGCTCGTGCCGTACCTCCTGCTCGAGCGGTTCGCGATCACGGGCCAGACGACCTGACCCGGATCCTCGGCTGATCTGACAATGAGAAGGGGCCCGCAGCGGACCGCGCGGGCCCCTTCGTCGCGCCGGAGGATGCCGAAGGCCCGGGTTCTTCACCACCCGGGCCCTCGAAGGGATCCGGCCTGTGATCGGAGGGGCGCCGTCACACAGATCCTCGTCCCGTCAGGAAGATGTTCTTGATCCGTCCCTGACAGTACCTGTATCGGAACACCTGTCCGCCCACTTGAGATGCGCCGGGGCGACGCATCTCCGCGCCTGACCTGCGGTACCGTTCGGCGCTTCATCGGTTGCAATCTGGCGCTGAACGGACGATACAGGGCATAAGAGGTTTCACAGGCGGGCAATTCAGGGAGTCTTCCGATGACGTGGCTGGCGGGCCAAGTCGATTACCTACTATTCGTGACCGGGCTGTGTTACATCAGCGCCGGGACAGCGGCCCTTCTGGTGCGCCTGCAGAGCGACCGCTCTCAGTCATGGTCGATGCTGTTCGCATCGCTCACGGCCCTCGGTGGCGCTGCGTGGCTCCAACTCCTCGGCCTGCTCGCCGGCGACCCGTCATGGCTCCTCGTCATGCGGTCCGGCGTGCGGTTCATCGGGTGGTTCGGCCTCCTCGAGTTCGGACGCAGGGTGTTCCGGTCACACGGAGGACGGGTACTCCCGATCTGGGTCACGCTCGCCCCGGCCCTCGCCGCAGCGGGCATGACGATCTTCGGGCTCAACGCATTCAACACCGCCACCCATGCGCTCGTCGCCGTGCCCGGAGCCGGCTTGTGCCTGATCGGGTTCTGGCGGCTGCGCCAGGTCTCGGTCGTCCCCTCGGCACACGCGCTGCGCCCCGTCGGGATCGGACTGCTGGCGAACGCGGTGGCGAGCACAGCGGTGTACGCATCAGGGGCGGTGTCGTCCTCGGGAGCCACCCTGCTCGGCGTTCCCTCCCCGGTATTCCAGGTCGGCAGTTCACTGCTCGCGGCAGCCGGACTGCTCGTCTACTCGTGCCTCTCGATCCGGGAGCGCACCGGTACCGAGGACACGTTCGCCCTCGTGCGATCGCTCTCGATCATCCCGATCCTGACCCTGATCGCCGCCGGCGGCTGGTACGCGACCGGGTTGGCCGGTACTGCCGCCGACCAGGTCGAACGGCAGGGCCTGATCCGCCGGGCGGCGACCGCTGCGGCGGCGATCGAAGTGGACAAGCTGCGCACACTGACCGGAACCTCCACGGACCTGTCCAACGCCGACTTCACCGACGTCAGGGACGAACTCGACAGGATCAGGCTCGCGAACCCGGACCTCGGCTACGTCTATCTCATGCGCAGCACCGGCGCCGGGCGGATCATCTTCATGGCCGACTCGGGCCAACAGCCCTCGGTCCCGGGCGAGGTCTACGCCGAGGCCTCGACCGTCCTCAAGCGGGTCTTCGCCACATCACAGCCCGCGAGCGAAGGGCCGCTCAAGGACCGTTGGGGCACGTGGGTCTCGGCGTTCGTCCCGGTACGCAGCCCGACGACCGGGGCGTTCCTCGGTGTCCTCGGCACGGACGTCGACGCGGCGACGTGGTTGCGCGGGACATCCGACGCCCGCCTCACAGGAATGGTGCTGACGGGAGCGACCTGCCTGCTCGTCCTGTTCTTCTTCGGACTGGCGATGCTCGCGGACTACTCGAAGTCGCAGCTCGGCGCATCCGAAGGCCGCATGCGCACGGTGCTCGAGACCGCCCCGGAAGGGATCATGCTGGTGGATCCGGAGTCGGGCAGAGTCCTCGAGGCGAATCCGTGCGCGGCCGCGTTCTTCGGCATCCCGCGCGCCGACGTCGAGAGCAGCGCCATCGACGGACTTCTGAGGGATCCGGAGGGCGAGACGACACCGCTCGAGCGGCTCCTGGACGGGAAGCCGCAGGAGTTCGAGACCAACACCGGGACCGCCCGCATCGTCGAGGTCACATGCACCCCTCTCCAGCTCGTCGAGGGGGAGTCGGTCCTGGTCTTCCTACGGGACGTGACAGCGCGCAAGGCGGCTGAGGACGAGTTGCACGAGCGCATCGCGCTGGAGAACCTGGTGCGGGCGGTCTCGAGCAGGTTCATCGCCGCCGAGCCGGGTGACGTCAGGCGCCTGATCGAACAGGCCCTCGCGACGTTCGGGACGTTCTTCGGCGTGCAGCGTGCTTACCTCTTCGCCTTCTCCGACGACCTTTCGGTCATGTCGAACACCTTCGAGTGGTGCGCCGAAGGCACTCCCTGCCTGAAGGCGTCACAGGAGGATCAGCCGACGGCGGAGTACGGCTGGCTCATGGACCGGATGAAGCACAACGAGTTCGTCCATGTTCCCCGTTTCGCGTCGATGCCGGCGACGGCCATCTCCGAACGTGAGCTCTTCACGGCGCGCGGCGTGACGTCCGCGTTGCTCGTCCCCATGAGCTCGGGTTGGCGCGTGAGCGGGTTCCTCGGCTTCGACTCGATCGGGCAGGAGCGCGAGTGGAGCGGCGAGCGAATCGCGCTGATCAGCGTCCTTGCGGACATCTTCGCCAACGCCATGCGGCGCGCCAGCTCCGAGGAGGAACTCGCGAAACTCTCGCTCGCGGTGACCCAGAGCCCGGCGGCGACCGTCATCACCGATGAGACCGGCGTGATCGAGTACGTGAATCCCCGCTTCCGCGAACTCTCCGGGTACAGCAGCGAGGAGCTCATCGGACAGAACCTGCGGCTGCTCAAGTCCGGCATCACGAAGCCGGAGGCGTACACCGCGATGTGGTCGACGATATCGAGCGGCCGGCAGTGGCGCGGCGAGATCATCAACCGTCGCAAGGACAGGTCTCTGTACTGGGTGCAGGAGTCGATCTCCCCGGTCCGCGATGCCATGGGCCGCACGTACTACGTGGGTGTACAGGAGGACATCTCGGCGATCAAGGAGGCCGAGGAGGCGCTGTCGATGGCCGCCGAGGCGGCGAACGCCGCGAACCGGGCGAAGAGCGACTTCCTGGCGACGATGAGTCACGAGATCCGGACTCCGATGAACGCCATCATCGGCATGGCCGAACTGCTCGAGGAGACCCCGCTCGACGACGAGCAGACACGCTACGTGCGCATCTTCCGCTCTGCGGGCGAGTCGCTCCTCACGCTGATCAACGACGTGCTCGACCTCTCGAAGATCGAGGCCGGCCGCTTCGAACTCGACGTCAGGGAGTTCGACGTCGAGAAGCTCGTGGAGGACACCGCCGAGGTGCTCGCGGTGCGCGCACGCGACAAGGGCATCGAGCTGCTCGCGAGCGTCGGCACCGACGTGCCGTCGCACGTCGTCGGCGATCCGGACCGGCTGCGGCAGGTGATCGTCAACCTGGTCGGCAACGCCGTGAAGTTCACCGAGGCCGGGCACGTCCTCATCGGAGTGACGACGGCGGACGGCTCCACACCCGAGGCTCCCCGGCTGCGGTTCAGCGTCACGGACACGGGGATCGGCATCCCGGCGGAGAAACTGATGACGGTGTTCTCCGCGTTCACGCAGGCGGACTCATCGACCACGCGGAAGTACGGAGGGACGGGGCTCGGTCTCACGATCTCCCGCCACCTCGCCAACCTCATGGGCGGCGACATCAGCGTCACCAGCACGGTGGGCCGCGGATCGACGTTCTCACTCGAGGCGACGTTCGGCCCGGCGGAGGGCGTCGTGGACTCCGACGCGCTCTCCGGCCTCAGCGGCATACGGGCACTGGTCGTCGACGACACCGAGGCAAATCGCATCATCGAGCGCCAGTACCTCGAGTGTGCGGGCGCCACCGTCGACGAGGCGGTAGGTGGCACGGAGGCTCTGGAGATGTTCCGAGACCTGCGCCGTGCCTACGACATCGTCCTGCTCGACCTGCGGATGCCGGAGATGTCCGGTATACAGCTGGCGGCCAGGATCCGGGCGGAACTCGGCTCACGGACGCCCGCGATGATCGTCGTGTCCTCCGACAGCCGCGCCGGCGACGCCCAACGCGCTCGCGAGGCCGGCGCGCACGCGCTGCTCACCAAGCCGGTCCGGCGCCGCGATCTCGTCACTGCGGTCCGCGCCGCGATCGACAGCGGCGAGCGCAGGCGTGTCCCCGAAGCCGCAGGAGCGGAATCGGCGGCGCCTCCGACGGGCGCAACGACCGAGGACGCCGCGCCCATGCGGATCCTGCTCGTCGAGGACACCGAGGACAACCGGATGCTCGTCCTCGCCTACCTCAGGAACACACCGCACGAGGTCGTGATCGCGGAGAACGGGCAGCTGGCCGTCGACGCATACCGAGACGCGACCACCCCGTTCGATCTGATCCTGATGGACATGCAGATGCCCGTCATGGACGGCTACGAGGCGACATCGGAGATCCGGAAGATCGAGGCGGCTGAGTCGCGCGAGCGCGTCCGGATCGTCGCCCTCACGGCATTCGCCCTCCCGCAAGAGGCAAAGACGGCGATCGACGCCGGCTGCGACGAGTACCTGACGAAGCCCATCAAGAAGGCGACGCTGCTCGAAGCGGTCGGCCGGTCCACGGAGGTGGCACATGGATGATCGCAGCGCCTGGACGCGGCCGTTCACCGTCGTACCGGACCCGGACCTGGTCGACCTCGTCCCGACCTACCTCGGCCGGCGTCACGACGACCTCGCGAAGCTCGAGGCGGCCCTCGCGGTCGCCGATCTGGAGACCGTGCGGATCATCGGACACAGCATGAAGGGCTCGGGTGGAGGCTACGGCTTCGACGGGCTCACGACGATCGGCGCGCTGCTCGAGAACGCCGGGCGTGACGGTGACCCGTTCGCCGCCAAGAGCGCCACCGCCGACCTCCGCGACTACCTCGCGAACGTGGAGGTCGACTATGCCTGAATACGCGCTTCCGGCGCACATCCTGTCCATCGACGACGATCCCGACATCCGGGACCTCATCGAATTGACCGTGGCGGGCGCGGGGTACGGCGTGGAGTCCGCTCCCGACGGCGCGGCAGGCCTGGCGCGGGCGCGAGCCAATCCGCCGGCGCTGATCCTGCTCGACGTGATGATGCCGCACATGGACGGGTACGAGGTGTGCCGTCAGCTGCAGGCCGACTGTGAGCTCTCCGCCATCCCCGTCGTGTTCCTGACGGCGCTCGGGGAGGAGCACGACAAGGCCAAGGCGTTCGCACTCGGCGCCGTCGACTACATGACGAAGCCGTTCCGGCCGGCGGAGCTCATCGACGTGATCCGCATGCACCTGCTCACGGCCGTGCGCTGGCAGGAGCTCACGTGCGCGGAGCTGGACTGGACCGAGCGTCTCGCGCCCTCGGACTTCGTCGCCTTCCGGGAGCATCTGCTCGCCCGGGTCGGCGGGGACACCGGCATGCGCGAACTCATCACGACCATGCGCTCGGAGGAGATGTACGCGGTCGGCCAGAAGACCGGTGTGAGCCAGCCGGAGATGGGCCAGATGCTCGCCGACTTCCTCAAGGTCCCGCGGGTCACCGCGATCGACCCGAAGGACATCGACCTTGGCGCGCTGCCCACCCCGTTCTGCCGCAAGAACCTCGTCGTGCCGATCCGCGAAGGCGAGTCGCACGGGCTGGTCGTCGCCAATCCGTTCAACTGGGAACTGCTCGAGACGATCCGCAACTTCTCCGGAGGGCGCAACCTCAACCTCTCGATCGCCGAGCCGCGCGTGATCATGGCGCTGCTGACCGGCGCACAGGAGGCCGAGGAAGAGTCGAGTGAACCGGGCGACGCCGAGCCCGTCCACTCCTTCTCCGACCCGTCGATGGGCACGGCGAATCTGCGCAAGGCCGCGGAAGACGCCGAGATCGACACGACCGATACCGGCCCCGTCACCTACATCGCCAACAACATGATCGTCGCCGCCGTCCAGCAGAAAGCGAGCGACATCCACATCGAGCCCAAGGAGAACAACACGGTCGTCCGGTTCCGCGTCGACGGTGACCTGCGCGACTTCGTGACGCTCAAGCGAACGACCGCCGCGATGCTCATCTCGCGGCTCAAGGCGCTCGCCGGACTCGACATAGCAGAGCGGCGGAAGCCCCAGGACGGCAGTCTCGAAGCGGACGTCGCGGGCGGGCGCTACAAGTTGCGGCTGGCCACGACCTCCACGCCTGAAGGCGAGTCGCTGATCATGCGGCTGCTCGAGGTGACCGCAGAGGCCAAGCCGCTCACGGAACTCGGACTCACGGAGAACCAGTCCGACCAGTTGCACGGGTTCGCGCAGCGCAGCAACGGCCTGATCCTCATCGTCGGCATGACCGGCTCGGGTAAGACGACCACCATATACTCGCTCATCTCGAGCATCGACGGACGGCGGCGCTCGGTGCTCACCATCGAGGACCCGGTCGAGTACCGGATCACCTTCGCCAACCAGCAGCAGGTCAACGAGAAGGCGGGCGTGACGTTCGAGTCACTCCTGCGCTCCGTCGTGCGTCAGGACCCCGACGTGCTCTTCCTCGGCGAGATCCGCGACACCTACTCGGCGCGGATGGCCATGGACTTCGCGTCGACCGGGCACCTGACCATCACCACCCTGCACACCACCAACGCCACGACTGCGGTCTTCCGTCTCGAGCGCCTCGGTGTGACCCGTGACGTGATGGGCGAGGCCCTCCTCTGCATCATCGCGCAGAGGCTCATCAAGAGGCTCTGTCCGCACTGCCGCAGCGTCGATCCGATCACGGAGGAGGAGCGCGCCTGGCTCGCGCCGTTCACGTCCGACGTGCCGGAGCAGGTCGCGCACCCCGTCGGCTGCATCGCCTGCTCAGGCACAGGCTACGCAGGCCGCGAGGCCGTCGACGAGGTCATCGACTTCGACCCGGAGATCCAGGAGATGGTGCGCTCCGGTGCGCCGGTCTCCGAGATCAGGAGCTTCCAGCGCAAGCGCGGCGACTATCTGATGTACGACCACGCGATCGAGAAGGTGCGCGCCTTCACGTTCTCCCCTGCGGATGTCTTCGAGCGCATCCTGACCGAGGAACTCGCCGCGATGCAAAGCGACTCCGCGCGCGCGGCCACGACTGCCGCCGCAGACGCCGTCTGGCACATCGACGCCCCCGAGCTCCCGGCGACGCCGCGGCCCGCTCCGCGATCGCCCGCAGTGTCAGGCGGGCCCGCGAGCGAGCCCGCGAGCGTGCGGGCGATCGCCGCGCGCATCCTTCTGGCCGAGGACGACGAGGACGCGCGCGCCTACGTACGACGAATGCTCGAGCGCGCAGGCTACGACGTGACGTGTGCGATCGATGGCGGCGCAGCCCTGGTCGCGCTCGGTGGTTCGCACTTCGACCTGATCATCGCCGACGTCCAGATGCCGACGCTCGACGGGTTCGCGTTGCTCGAGGTCGTCTCCCAACAGCCGATCCCGACTCCGGTGATCATGCTGACAGGAAGCGACACCCCTGAGGATGAGGCCCGCGGGCTCGCGCTCGGAGCCGCCGACTTCATCCACAAACCGGTGAGACAGGACGTGCTCCTCGCGCGCGTCCAGAGGGTGATCTCGAATTCCGACCGTCGACAGAGGGCGATGTGACATGGACGAGAAGCGGAACGACGCATGTTACTGCGAGCGCTGCGGCAACGCACTGGGCACGAGCGACCCCGCCCCTCTGTGTATGCAGTGCGACACCGAACAGGCCGGTGCCCGTCTCGAGCGAGAGCGGGCCAAGAGCACGGCCGCGAACGCCGGGAAGTCCGCTGACAAAGAGAAGCGTCTGATCATCATCCGGCGAGTGGTGACCGGGGCCCTTCTCGTGCTGTCGGTCGCCGTCATCCTCCTGCAGGCGCCGGCGCTCCTCACGGCCGTGTCGCCCCCCAAGCCGCTGCGCGACGGGACGAAGGACACCGATGCGACGACGGATACCTGCATCAGCAACCTCTGGATCGCGCTCGCGGACGCGACAGAGGGCCGGACGGTCAGGGGCCTCACCTGCCCTGCGAGCGGCTCCACATACCTCGTGACCACGGTCGGCGACGCGACGATCATCGCGTGCCCCAACCCGGACCGCCACGGGCTGTCCGAGATCAGTGCGTCGACCGCGACGCGGCTCCCGGTGGTGAGATGACCATGTGCGCCCGCAACGAGGAAGGATTCACACTCGTCGAGTTGATGACCGTCGTACTCATCCTGGGCGCCCTCGTTGCCATCGCGATCCCGGTCTACTCGGCCACGACGAAACAGGCGGCGGCCGTGACCTGCTTCGCGAGCCGGACGATCGTGGAGCGCGCGGCGGCTACCTACTCCAGCAAGGTGGGCACATCGGTCGCAAGCGTGAGCGAGCTCGTCTCCAAGGGTTACCTCAAGGCGTTGCCCGTCTGCCCCTCGCGCGGCGTCTACGTCTTCGACTCCCGCCAGAGTGGCGGCGACGACTCCGTCTACTGCTCCGTGCACTTCGCCGGGCTGGCCGGGCTCCTGTTCGGCGGGGATCCGGGCAATCAGTCCAGCTGGCTCAGGGGTCTCATGGGTGGGTGGTCATCGAGCAATGGCTGGCTGACACCCAGCCTTGCCCACTGGCAGAACCGGGGCGTCTTCGGTGATGCCGCCTGGAAGGACATCACCATCTCGACCAAGGCCATCCTCAACTCCGGCTCGGGCTACGGGCTCTACTTCCGCACGACCGTCGACGGTACCGGACTGCCGTCAGGCTACTGCTTCCAGTACGACCCCGGGCTGGGCAACAAGTTCGTCCTGCGCAAGGTCACCGCGGGTGCAGAGAGCGGACCGATCGCGACGACCGCCATGCCCTCGGGTTTCGTCGTGAACGGTGCACCACACGACGTCACGATCACGACCATCGGCAACCACATCATCGTGAAGGTGGACGGCGTCATCGTCATCGACACCGTCGACTCCACCTTCACCCAGGGACAGGCCGGCTTCCGCACGTGGGGCACCAGCAACGTCCAGTTCGGGCCTGTCAACGTGACTCCGGCAGTACCGTAGAGGAGAGCCAGCATGTATTTCATCGGAGCGACGCCATCGCCTCATGCCGACGACGGCTTCACCTTGGTCGAACTCATGACCGTCGTGCTCATTCTCGGCGCGCTGGTCGCGATCGCCATCCCGGTCTTCTCCGCGAGCTCTAAAGCCGCCGCCGCGGGAGCGTGCTTGGCGAGTCGCACGGTCGTCGAACGCGCTGCGGCGACGCATCGTGCCCGGGAGGGCACCTCATCGCTCAACGTCGGAGACATCGTGGCCGACGGATACCTCAAAGCGGCCCCCGTTTGTCCGTCGAAGGGGGTCTACGTCTTCGACTCGAAGTCCGTGGGGGGCGACGACAGCCTCTACTGTTCCGTGCACTACAGCGGACTCGCCGACCTGCTCTTCTCACCGGGGAGCGCTCCGGGCTGGTGGAAGACGCTGAACGGGGCGTGGACCTGGGCCGGCGGATGGATGACACCCGACCCCCGCCGGGACAAGAACGCGGCGCTCTACGGCGATGCCGCGTGGAAGGATGTCACGATCTCCACGACCGCGATACTCAGCCAGGGCCACGGATACAGCATGTTCTTCCGCGCGACGCAGGGATCCAAGGGCCCGACCGGCTACAGCTTCCAGTACGACCCTGACCACAAGACGTTCTCGTTGCGCAAGAGCATCGACGGGGAGATGCAGGGAACGATCGCCTCGACGCCGATGCCGAGCGGCTTCAGCGCATACAACGCTCAGCACGCCGTCCAGATCACGGCGGTCGGGAACCGGATCGTCGTCAAAGTCGACGGCGTCATCGTGATCAACACCACCGACAGCACCTACTCCCAGGGTCAGGCCGGTCTGGGAACATGGGACAAGTCCACGGCCAACTTCGGCAACATCGGCGTCACGCCCGCCGTCCCCTAGCCGTCTCATGCGGCTGCGAACGGGGCGCCGCCACGCCCCCGGTCGCAGGAAGGGCCGCCCCTCGGGGCGGCCCTTCGCTTTGCCTGTAATGAGAAGCGGCGGCCTACAGCCCGTCGCCCTGCGCCCGCTCGACCATCTCCTTGACCTTCATGAGCCGCGTCAGGTTGCCGCGCTCCGCTTCGTCGAGCTTCATGCGGATGTCGCGCACGGTCTCGTCGATCTGCGGGATGAGCACGTACTCGAGGGCGTTCACGCGCCGGCGCGTCCGCTCGATCTCCGCGGCGAGCAGCTCGATGGCCTTCTCGCGCTCGGCGAGCTCGAGCATGCGGGGAACGACCTCAGCCAGCTGCGACAGTGCGCCGTCGAGCACCGCCGGCGTCGTGGCGAACGAATAGCCGCCGCGCTCCGGCAGCTCGCCCACCGTCATGATCGGGATGCGGACGCTCATCACGGGTTTCTCGGTCACCGTGAGCAGCTCGCCGGGTTCGCCCGACATGAGCGCCTGAGCGAGCGTGGCGCTGCCCGCCTCGGCACGCGCGATCGACAGCAGCCCGAACGACGCGGCGAGTTCCGCCTCGACGCCGGTGCGTAAACGCCGCACCTCGGCGATGCGCGCGAGGAACTCCTTCATCAGCTCGTCGAGCTTGTCCTTGAGCAGCTTGTGGCCGCGCCGTGCGACATCGCCGCGCCGGCGCAGTTTGAGCAGTTCCATGCGGTTCGGGTTCACGCGAAGCGGCGGCACCGGCTCATCTCCCCGCGATAGCGTAGACGACCAGGCCGGCGGCCACGATCAGCATGGCCACGTTGAAGACGCGGATGGCGACGACGGTGCCGGACTTCACACCCGGTCCGCCCGACGCGCGCGCCATCCACACCTGCATCGCGATCCCCGCCGCGACCAGTACGCCGAGCGCTATGTAGAGCGCGGTCAGCACGCTAGGCATCCTTCTCGACGGGCAGATAGCGTTCGACGTACTCGTCCTTGATGCGCTTGAGTTCGGTGCGCGGCAACAGCGCCATGAGCTCCCAGCCCAGTGCGAGCGTCTCGGTGACCGTGCGGTCCTCGTGCCGGCCCTGGGCGATGAAACGGTCCTCGAACGCGTCGGCGAACGCGACGAACGCGCGGTCGGAGTCCGACAGCGCGGCCTCACCCAGGATCACGGCGAGTTCCTTCGCCTGTATGCCACGGGCGTACGCGCCGAACAGCTGGTTCGAGAGGTCGGCGTGGTCCTCGCGCGTCTTGCCCGCGCCGATGCCCTTCTGCTTGAGCCGCGACAGCGACGGCAGGACGGCCACGGGCGGGTAGACGCCCCGGCGGTGCAGCGAACGGTCGAGGATGATCTGACCTTCGGTGATGTAGCCGGTGAGGTCCGGGATCGGGTGCGTCTTGTCGTCGTCGGGCATCGAGAGGATCGGCACCTGCGTGATGGAGCCCTTGCGACCCTTCACGCGGCCGGCGCGCTCGTACAGCGTCGCGAGGTCCGTGTAGAGGTAGCCGGGGTAGCCACGGCGACCAGGCACCTCCTTGCGGGCGGCGGAGACCTCACGCAGCGCCTCGCAGTAGTAGGTCATGTCGGTGAGGATGACGAGCACGTGCATGTCGCACTCGTAGGCGAGGTACTCGGCGGCGGTGAGCGCCATACGCGGGGTCGCGATGCGCTCGACGGCCGGGTCGTCCGCGAGGTTGAGGAAGAGCACCGCACGCTCGATGGCCGAGGTCGAACGGAACTCGCGCTCGAAGAAGTCGGCGTCCTCGAAGGTGATGCCCATCGCCGCGAAGACGACGGCGAACTCGCCCTCGAGGCGGTCGCCGACCTTCGTCGGGTCGTCGGAGCGGTTGAGCACGGCCGCCTGACGCGCGATCTGCGCGGCGACCTCGTTGTGCGGCAGGCCGGAGCCGGAGAAGACCGGGAGCTTCTGGCCGCGCACGAGCGGGTTGAGGCCGTCGATGGCCGAGATGCCCGTCTGGATGAAGTCGTCGGGAAAGTCGCGCGCCGTCGGGTTGATCGGGTCGCCGTAGATCGAGGTGCGCTTCTCCGGGATGATGTCCGGCCCGCCGTCGCGCGGCCGGCCCAAGCCGTCGAAGACGCGCCCGAGCATGTCGCGGCTCACACCGAGTTCGAGCGAGCGTCCGAGGAAACGGACCTTCGTCTGCTCCGGGTTCGAGCCGCGCGTGCCGCCGAACGCCTGGACGAGCGCGACGTCGCCGCTCACCTCGAGCACGTTGCCGAGCGAGCGGGTCCCGTCCGGGTACTCGAGCTCGACGAGCTCGTTGTACTTCACGTCGACGACCTTCTCGACGAGCAGCAGCGGCCCGACGATGTCGCGCGTGGTCGTGTACTCGCGGATCATCGCGTGCCACCTTCCTTCGGCGAACCCTGCCCGACGAGCTGCGTCTCGATCTCGGCCGCGATGGCGTCGAACTCGGCCGGGGCCGCGTCCTCGGTCACGTACTTGGCGCGCGCGATGCGCTCGCGCACGGGAGCGGCGAAGATGTCGCGCAACGCCGCTCCGGACGCGGCGGCCGCCAGCGCCTTCTCGTGGAAGAGCAGGATGGTCGCGAGCAGACGGTCCTGCTTGGCGAGCGAGGTGAACTGGTCGTCGTCGCGGAACGCGTTCTGCTGGAGGAAGTCCTCGCGGACGGACTTGGCCGTCTCCATGAGGATCTGCTCGTC
>JAUSAU010000018.1 GCA_030652345.1 Coriobacteriia bacterium | reverse complement strand
TCGGCATCAGGTCACGGGACTTTAGCACTTTCGATAGGTCTTTTTCGCGGGCACCTTGGCGCGCTCCACGAGCCTGATGGCGACGATGACGGACCTGACGAGCACGTCAGCGTCCTGCTTCTCGCGGCTGACGCCGAGGCGCTGGTACGCCTCGCGGCAGTACTGGGTCACGTCCTCGAACCACAGCGGGTCCGCCCAGTCGACGTCCGTAATCGGCTGCACGCACTCGCACATTTCCTTCGCTGCCGCAGCGGCAATCCTGTTGGCGGCAAGAACGGCGCCCTCTCCCATTTCCGTATCCTCTCCACGTGGTCGAACGCGTGTTCGACCGTCCCTTACGGAGGGAGATACCGGATGAAAACGACGTGTCAAGGGCCAGGGGCAAGAAACTTTGAAACTCGCGCCGGCCGCTACTTACGTCGGGTGCGAGTTGGACCACGCGGCTTGCTCGTGACGCAGGAGGGCGCGGCCCGAGTCTAGGAAGAGCACGGACACGCCGTCTACCCTGTCGAGCCCCATGCTCCTGGCGAGGCGGGCTCTCTCCATGCTCACGCGCGGCATGGAGTGTGTGGTCCCCTTGGACACCGTCACGACGACCCCGAACACCTGGTTTTCGTCGATTCCCGTCAAGTCGAATCCGACGAGGGGTTTGTCCACCTGGCACCCTAGTGACTCCAGGTACGCCGCGGCGGCTCGCCTCGCCTTCTCGTGTGGGGAATTCATGGTCCCTCGCCCTCCAAATTGTCGTTGTCGCTTTACCAGGCTCGCGCGAAGACAACTTCCTTGGCTGCCAGGCGGCGTCGTTGCGCTCCGCCTGGTATGGCGCGTTCTGCTCTTCTCCGCCACTGTCGCGGCGTAATCGGACGGCGGGGCGGGTGTCCCTGTCCTTATGGTTTCTGCAACTCGGGGAGGTAGATTCCGAGTGAGGGAGCGTCCCGTGCCCCGCCGGGGCAGAGTCCCCCCATTGCGGGGGAGACTCTGAGATGCTCGGTACAGGCGAGTTCGTCGTTCGGTCGCTTGTATCTGGTTATCTCTATTCGGTGCGCGTCCAGGTGGTGAGCCTGGTCCCTCGTCCTATTCCGTCTTAACCGAGTGGGCTTCCGCAGCCCAACGCATCCGAAGTCCCTTCCGGCGAGTTGTCCCGAGTCGTTTCCTTGGAGCGAAGGGGGCTGGAATCCCCTATCCTCCCGACTCGGCTCGCCTTCTGGCGGCCCGGGTGGGGGTGACGCGCGAACGCGTCACAAACAGGATGGCTCGATATTCTGCAATCTACGCCCTCGGCCAGGGGTGGAGGTCTTCTCTCTCAAACTCGGCGCCGGCGGGAACCGTCCCTGAATGCCGCCTTGCGCGCTACTCCGAGTCACGTATTCGATTGTCACCGTCGTGCCTTTCCGTTCTTGGGGGTTTCGCCCCTGCTCGCCCGGTCCTCCCAGGGTCGTTGCAGGCGGTCGGTTGTCCCCTCCTACAATGGGTATCCACCCGAGCGGGTCACTTGTCAAATAAAATCTTGCGTTCCTCTGGACTTTTTTCGCCAACCGTGTTATCGTGGGTCACACAAGACGGGTCACGGGAGGGCATCATGGCTACGGCGACGGCAACCAGGTGGGGCACGGCGGACGCTCTGGCGGACAGGCTTGCCTGCTCCCGCTCGACGGCTTACGCCGAGTGCGCCCGCATGGCTGCCGCCAAGGCTGGATGCGTCCTGAGGGTGGGTGCGGCGTGGCGGGTGGATGTTGACGCCGCCGAGTCGTGGCTCGTCGAGCACGCCGGTGACCGCTGTGAGCCCGTGTCCCGCCAGCCTCTCGTTCCCCTCCCCCGCAAGCGGGTGGCATAGATGCGCCGGTGGAAGTCGTCTCCCCGCCCCGACTTGGTGACGGAGGCGGAAATCAACTCAGTCGACGGGATATGCCTGCGTGTCAAGGGTCCCGACAGGGTTTTGTACGGGCAGTGGCGCACGGCGGGCAAGCCTCGGGAGAAGCGCCTCGGGACGACCCGTGACGAGTGCGTGGAGAACCTCGCTGCCTTGGCTACCATGCTCGGGCGGACAGTGTCGGGCAGCCCGCACGACACATTGAATAGCGTCGCTCTCGCCTGGTGGGCTCAGTACGACGCCAGCCCCGCCACGTTAGAGACTTATAGGTATGCGATGAACATCCGTGTGTTGCCCGCACTCGGGCACCGTGAGGTCAGCCGCATCACCGTCAAGGACGTCGAGACCTTCAGGGACACGATGGACGGGAACGCAGACAGCCGCACGAAGGCGATGGTCGTCCTACGCCACGTGCTCGACTACGCCGTCAGTACCGGGCGCACGATATCCAACCCCGCCGCCAACGTCAGGACTCCGACGAGCACGGTCACGCACCGTTACGACTACCTGCCGCTCTCCGACGTCAGGAAGTTGGCGGACGCCGCTCCCCTGCACTACCGCTCGCACATCCTGGCCATGGGCTACCTCGGGCTCAGGGTGGGCGAACTGGCGGCGCTAACGGTTGACGACTTGACGACCGACGAGCACGGCACGTGCGTGAACGTCCCCAGGGGAGCGACGAAGACGGACTCGGGCGAGCGGACGATACCCGTCCCGCAGTGCGTCGTCGGCGACATCGTCTTCGGCACGGACAAATGGCTGTTCCCGAACATCAACGGCGACAGGCTGGACACTCACTCGTTCAGGAACCGCTTCCGTGACTGGGTGACCAAGAGCGGCGTGAAGCCGCACAAGCGGTCCACGAAGCCCATCACGCCGCACACGCTCAGGAAGTCCGCGTTGACCGCCATGGCTGACGCACAAATCCCTCTGGCTGACCTCGCCGCGATAGCGGGTCATGCGTCTCCGGATGTCACCTATACCAGGTATGTCGCTCGGAACCGTGCCCGCCTGCAGCAGGCGGTCGACAAACTCAAGTAGGAGGAGAACGAGATGGGCGTCAGGTACCTTGCGTTGGAGCGGAGCGTGACGAGGGCGTACGGCGTGGCGTCAGCCGTGTCGATGGCTACTGGTCGCAACACCTGGGTGGACAGGGTCACCACGAAGCCGGCGGAGGACGGTTCCGTCCGCTGGTGGGTGACCGTGAGCGTCAACATCAAGGGCGTCGACACGGTCGTCTGGCAGGACCGTGGCAGGTCGAAGCCGACGGCTGACAGGAAGGCGGCGTAGATGAGGTGGGAGGGTGGTCTACCAGGCAGGCTGTGCACGGCGAAGGCGGGAGAGTTGCGGTCGCAGGCTACGGCGGCGGCTGAGGCGGTCAGGCTGGCGTGTGGGATGGAGTGCCACGGCGAGGCGACGCACCTTCCTGTCGGCAGGGACGGGTACGCCCAGGTGTACTTCAAGGTCTTCACGGACGACGGTCGTGAAATCTGGTTCAGGTCCGCCAGGGTGAAGGCGAAGCGGGTGGCGTAGCGCTGACTTTCTAGGATTGGAATCGGGAGCCCTTCGGGGCTCCCTTTTCGTTGCCGAAATGCGTTGACGACATCCTTCAGTAGTCTGCCGCACGTCGTTGATTCCGCGCCGTTCGCCCCGCTCGCTGTCAGGCTCGCTGTCAAGCGGGCTTCAGCCTCAGGAAACAGAAAAGCCCGCCGCCCGCGTTTCCGCAGGTGACGGGCTTAGTCTCAGTGGTGGGCGATGGGCGATTTGAACGCCCGACCCCGTCCGTGTCAAGGAAGTGCTCTCCCCCTGAGCTAAGCGCCCAGGACCGCGCTCGCAAGCGCAGCGAGGGGTATTGTACCGACCATCCTGCCGGCGCGCCACCCCTATTCGGCGCGGGCGTCGGTGCCAAATCGCTCCTTGCGCCACTGCGGGGCGTTCGCTATCCGACCCCTTGCGCTCCAGCGCTTGCGGATGTGGCTCAGTGGTAGAGCACAACCTTGCCAAGGTTGGGGTCGCGGGTTCGAATCCCGTCATCCGCTCCATAGAATTCCCGCCGAGGGCTGGGACCGGCCACGCGCAGAGGCACCGGATCCGGCCTTCGTTCATTGAGAAGCCCCCTGCGGGCGCACAGACGGCGACGTCGCCAAGTGGCAAGGCAGAGGCCTGCAAAGCCTTTATCCCCGGTTCGAATCCGGGCGTCGCCTCCAAGGACATAGCAAGGCCCGCGGGCGACAAGCCGGCGGGCCTTGTGCGTTCGTGCGGTGATGGGTCCCGTTCGCAAGCGCGCGGGAACCAAGCGCCGTGCCCTGCGGGCGGCGCGAGTGGAACGATCGAGCGGTGTGGGGCCGGCGCTACTCCGCGTACTTCAGCTGGAGCTGGATGGCCTGCTCGAGGCGGAAGAGTCCGCGATCGAGGTCCTCTGGGTCGCGGATGTTCTCCACAGCCCATGACAGGATGTCGGCCGGAACCAGGGGATAGCGCTTGCGCGCCTGCTTCAGCGTCATGTCTGCTCCTTCTGCTACGACGTACTGCTGCGACTGCTTCTACGATGTCACGGGGGGACGCTGATCACCCCGAACGCCACAAGTGTGCTCCCGCGGCTTCCCGCAGGTCAAGCCCCTGCCGCGCGCGGGCGGCTACTCTCCCCAGCGGCGGAACAGGCGATGCTCCACGCCGAGCTGGTCGAGCACCTTGCCGACGACGAAGTTCACGAGGTCGTCGAGCGAGCCCGGGCGGTGGTAGAACGCCGGCATCGCGGGCACGATCGCCGCACCCGCCTCGGCCAGCGTCGTGAGGTTGCGCAGGTGAACGAGCGACAGCGGCGTCTCGCGCGGCACGATCACGAGCGGGCGCTTCTCCTTGAGCATGACGTCCGCCGCGCGCTCGGGGAGGTCGGCGCCCAGTCCGGCGGCCACCGAGCCGCAGAAGCCCATCGAGGCAGGGCACACGACCATCGCGTCGATGCGGGCGGAGCCGGAGGCTGCGGCGTCGAAAAGGTCGTCGGGGCTCGCCACGCGCAACGGGACGCTCGGGGGAAGCTCCAGGAAGCGCAGGACGGCCTCTGAGGCGCCGTCTGCGGCCGCGGGGAGCACGAACCCGGTCTCATATGCCATGACGTCGCGCCCGGCCTTGGTGGCGATCAGCGTCACGGTGTGGCCCGCAGTCAGGAGTTGCTCGACCAGGCGCAGGCCGTAGACGGAGCCGGACGCCCCGGTGATCGTGACGACGTAGCTGCTCACGTGCGCTCCTCTATCCGATGAAGCGGTCGGCGACGGCGCCGGCCAGCAGGATGATGGCGATCACACCGTTCGTGGTGAAGAACGCGGCGTTCACGCGGGAGAGGTCGTCCGCCTTCACGATCGCGTTCTCGTACGCGAGGAGTATTCCCGCGATGACGACGCCCGTGTAGTAGGGCCATCCGGCGCCGACGAGGTATCCCCCGCCGAGCAGCAGCAGGAAGGTCAGTGCGTGGCAGGCGCGGGTGATGACGAGGCCCCGGGCGATGCCGAGATCGGCGGGGACGGAATGCACGCCGTCACGTACGTCACACTCGTAGTCCTGGGTGGCGTAGATGATGTCGAAGCCGGCGGTCCACAGGGTTACCGCAGCGGCGAAGACCCACGGAGCGGGGTCGCTCAGCGGCGCGCCGACGGCCGCCCAGCCGCCGCACGCGCCGAGCCCGAGGCACGCGCCGAGCCAGAAGTGGCAGGCCCATGTGAAGCGCTTCAGGTAGGGATACGCAATGAACATCGCGAGCGGGATCGGCCACAGCCAGTGCGTGACCGGCGCGAGCTGGAACACGGCCACGAGATACGCCGCCAGCATGACCGCCGAGAAGAGCCACAGCTCCCACGCCTTGATGAGGCCGGCGGGGATGGCACGGCCGGCCGTGCGCGGGTTGCGCGCGTCGATCTCCTTGTCCACCGCGCGGTTCACGACGAACGCGAACGCGCGGGCACCGACCATCGCCACGGTGATCCAGAGAAGGGCGGACCACGCCGGCCACGCATATCCGCCTCCCTTGTAGAGAAGCGCGGGACCGAGAGCGAGGAACGGCTGTACCTGAGGCGGCAGCTCGTAGAGCGGGTCGAGGCGCTCAACGAACGCCGCCCCGTATATCGCGCCGATGTAGGCGTACGGCAGTGCGAAGATCGAGTGCTCGAACTTCACGAGCTCGAGCAGGACGGCGACCTTGCCGGGCTTCTTCGGGTCGGCGACGGGGGCGTCACTCACAGCCCGAGGTCCTTCCACATAGCGTCGACGCGTGCCTTGACCGCCGGGTCCATCTCGAGCGCATCCGGCCAGCCGCGGTCGTGGCCCTCGTTCGGCAGCGGCTTGGTGGCGTCGATGCCCATCTTGTAGCCGAAGCTCTCGAGGTTGCTCGAGTGGTCGAGACGGTCGAGCGGGCCCTTGGAGATGAGGATGTCGCGGCTCGGATCCACGTTGTTGAAGCAGCGCCAGGCGACCTGGCTGTAGTCGTGGCAGTCCACGTCCTCATCCACGACGATGACGAACTTCGTGAACATCATCTGGCCCATGGACCAGGCGAAGTTCATCACGCGGAACGCCTGGCCGGCGAACTCCTTGCGGATCCGGAAGATCGCGCAGTTGTGGAAGACGCCCTCGAGCGGCAGGTCGTAGTCGAGCACCTCGGGCATCATCGCCTTCACGATCGGCAGGAAGAGTCGCTCGGTGGCCTTGCCCAGATAGCAGTCCTCCATCGGCGGGCGGCCGACGATGGTCGCCGGGTAGATGGCGTCCTTGCGCATCGTGATCGCCTCGACGTGGAAGACCGGGAAGTCGTCGGCAAGTGAGTAGTAGCCGGTGTGATCGCCGAACGGGCCCTCCCAGCGCGTCTCCCCCGCCTCGACGTAGCCTTCGAGCACGATCTCCGCGTGCGCGGGACCGAGCAGATCGTTCGTAATGCACTTGACGACCTCGACCGGTTCGCCGCGAATGATGCCCGCGAACAAGTACTCGTCGATGATCGGCGGCACGGGAGCGGTGGCGGAGAAGATCGTGACCGGATCGGCGCCGAGCGCCACGGAGACCGGGAATCGCGTGTTGCCCGCCGCGAAGTGCTCGCGCATGTTCTTCGCGCCGTCGTGGTGCTGGTGGATGTGCATGCCGGTCGTGTTCTTGTCGAAGATCTGCATGCGGTACATGCCGACGTTGAGCTTGCCCTTCTGGCTCGCGGTGACCACGAGCGGCAGCGTGATGAAGCGCCCGCCGTCCTCCGGCCAGGTCTTGAGCACCGGCAGTATCCCGAGGTCGACGTCATCGCCGCGGTAGACGACCTGCTGCACGGGAGCGTTCTTGATCTCCTTGGCGCCCGCGCCGGCGAGGTCCTTGAGCCCCATGAGGACGTCGAGCTTGCCCTTCATGGACGCGGGCATGTCGAGCGGCAGCATGTCCATGAGTCGCTTGCCGACCGCGTCGAGGTCCTTCCACGTGCCGGTCTCGGCGTCCACGCCCATGCCCCACGCCATGCGGTCGTACGAGCCGAACAGGTTGATGGCGACGGGGATGTCGTAGTGACGGCCGGTCTCGCGGTCCACAGGGTTCTCGAAGATGAGCCCGGGGCCGACGGCCTTGCTCACGCGATCGGTGACCTCACCGATCTCGAGGACGGGGTCCAGCTCGGCGGTGACCCGCTTGAGCTGGCCCTTCTTCTCGATGAGCGCGATGAACTCGCGCAGGTCCTTGACGGCCATGCGGGGACTCCTCGGTTCGGGGTCGAGCCGGGCGCCCGCCCTCTACGAGGAGGCGACCGGCACGGTCGTATCGGAAGGGGCGGCCTTCGGCGGCCGTATCGGATGATACCGCCCCGCGAGGTAGGTGATAACAGGTCCGAGCAGCGCGATGGCGCCGACGGCGGTCAGCTGGATGAGGTCGAGGTCGTACTTGAAGCCCATCTGCAGGTCCGGGATGAACCAGACGAGCGATGCGCCCCAGAACCAGAGGTACCAGGCCACCTGGATGACGAGCGTCGCTTGGATCACCAGCGCCGTGGCCACACCGAGGGCGAGCCATCCGGGCAGATACTCGCCCTTCGGGCGCTTGGGCTCCTTGCGGGTGACCAGGTAGACGTCAGCAGCGATGAAGGCCGCGACGACGCCCGCGATGACCGCCTCGATCATCCGCGCGTTCATGAACGCCTTGAGCAGGTCCTCGGAGTTGAACGACGACAGCGACCACAGCCCGTAGCGGTGCAGTCCGAAGTACAGGGCGTTGTAGGTGATGTAGTAGCCCGCCGCGCCCGCGAGCGCGGAGACGAGCGCACGCCACGAGAAGATGCCGACGACGGCGATCAGCAGGATGGCCGCAAGTACCAACCCGAGCGCCATCGGGAGGCGCTCTCCGCGCTCACGCTGCAGGCGCGCCTGAGTGGCAGCATCGAAGGCTCGCCGATCGCCCGAGGCCGGGTCGAGCGGGCCGCCGGTCACCGCCGCGGCATAGGCAGCGAAGGCCGACCTCTGCTGGGCAGCGAAACGCCCATCGTCCGACGGAGCGTTCACGAGCGTCTCGATCGGCGGCGCTGCGGCGTTGCGCGGCGCAGGAAGGCCTGCTATCCGGGCGACCGTCGGAGCGATCTGCTCCTGGGAGACCGCCCCGCTGCCGAGCGCGACGCTCGGACCCGCGAGCACGACCGGCACCTCGGTCACGATCGTCTCGGGCCCTCCGTGGCCGCCCGTGTCGATGTGCCCGTGGTCCGACGCGATCACGAAGGTGGTCCTGCGATCCTGAAGCGCGCTCACGAGACGGCCCAGATCGGCGTCGACCTTCCTGGCCGTGTCCAGATACTCCTTCGAAGCGCCGCCGGACGCATGCCCGGCCTCGTCGATGTCCGGAGAATGGACGATCAGCAGCGTGGCGCCGGACTCGGACGCGAGCCGGATCGCGTTGTCGACGATCCCGCCCGTCATGTATACGCCCTTCTCCCAGTCCCGAAGGTAGACGTACGGCGAGCGCTTCACTCCGTACAGCATCTCGAAATCGGTGGGCGCGGAGACCGCCACGACGCGAT
This sequence comes from Coriobacteriia bacterium, assembly GCA_030652345.1. The sequence continues at coordinate 13,245 of JAUSAU010000018.1, read as the reverse complement.
CGGCAGCCAGAGCGGTGTCCACGAGGGTCTCGACGGGGACCCGCTCCTCGAACCAGTTGGTGGTCACACCGCTGAATCGCTGTGATGCGCCGGACATGAGCGTCGTCCAGTTCGGGAAGCTGAGTGAGGGCTGCCCGGTCACCGCGAGCCCGTCGTACCCGTGGGCGCGCAGCGTGTTGAGCACCGGCATCGAGCGCGATACGTCCTCACGAAGGCCATCGACGATGACGAACACGACCCGGCTATCGGCATCCGCGGTCCCCGTTCCCGGCACCGCACCGGCGGGCAACGCCGCCTTCGCATAGGGACCGCGGTAGTCGACCACCTGATTCCAGGAGTAGGTCGCCAGCGTGTAGGCGCCGTAGCTGATGCCAAGGGAGGCGATGATGCCCAGCACGAGCGCGATCCAGGAGCGCGCCTTCACGAGATCACCACCTCGAGGTCTTCGAGCGACTCGATGCAGGCGACCGAGATGGGACACCCGACGCCGTGCCGGTCGATGAGAACAGGCCACATGCCGACCACGCGAGCGCCGAGCACGTCGGCGTAGTAGTGGTCGCCCACGTGCGCGCAGGAGCCCGGCTCCACGCCGACTCGCGCGCACGCCAGGAGGAAGATCCGCGGATCGGGCTTGTGCAGGCCGACGGCGGCCGACGAGACGATGACATCGACGAGGTCGAGCAGACCGAGGCCGGCGAAGATGCGCTCGAGCCGCGTGTCCCAGTTCGAGATGATGCCGACCTTCACGCCGGCGGCGCGCAGCCGCTCGAACGCAGGGCGTACGTCATCGTAGGCCCGCCAGCGCTCCGGCTCGCCGAATGCGTCGTAGACGGCTCGCGCCAGCACCGGCGCCACGCGCTGGTCGAGACCGAGGCGCCGGCACAGCAGCGTGTACATGCCGACCCACACGTCCATCGCACCCGCGTCATCGGTCCAGAATGTGTCGTCAGCCCGGTAGCGGTCCTCGTAGTACTCATCGACGACAGGCATGAGCTGCTCGATCGCCTCGAGGTCCCGGACGTGACCGGCCTCGCGCAGGATCTCCTCGACCACGACGCTCACCGACGGGTACGGGTAGAGCAGCGTGTTGCCGACATCGAAGAAGACCGCGTCGCAGCAGGATTTCCGGTCGCTCACTCGCAGTAGACGATCGTCTCGGCCCGACGCACCACGGCGTGGGGCTCCTCCGCGGGTCGTCCGATGAGCACCAGGGAGACGATCTCCCGGCTATCGTCGACACAGAGCGCCCGGGCGAGCTGGTCGCGCACCCAGAACGAGAACGTGATGGTGCAGCAGCCGAGTCCCTCCGCCGTCGCGGCGAGCATGAGGTTCTCGAGCGCGCAGCCCGTGGACACGTACGAGTTGATCCGCTGGAGTTCGTCGCCGGCGATCGGGACCGCGACGGCGACGACGACGGGAGCGTTCCCGAGGGTCGCGAAGAACCGCTCCGCAGCTTCGAGCTTCTCCGCAGGCATCACGTCGATGTACTCCTGCAGGTGGACCGTGGACAGCGCCATGATCTCACCGACCTCGTCACGCCTGGCGCCTGTCGCCACGTGGAAGCTCCATGGCTGCAGGTTCATGGACGAGGGCGCGGAGATCGCAGCGCGAAGCACGCGATCCAGCGCTTCGCCGTCTACAGGCTCCGCGTGGAATGCGCGGTACGAATGACGGCTCTCTATGGCCTCGTACAGATCCATCAGACCTCGATCGAAATCATCGGCGTCCCCCGCTCGATGGTACTGCAAGCGACCGCATGCGGACAGTCCCGGCCTCGGCGCGCCCGCCACTCATCCGCGCCGTCAGCGGACTATCCCCGGATGAGCGCGGCAACCCGCTCAGCGACCGAACGCGCCGCCGCGGGCCGCCCGAACGCGGCGGCGGCCTCGCGCAGAGCGCGTACCCGCTCCGGGCGACGCACGAGGTGCGCGACGGTGTCGGCCAGGTGAGCGCCGTCTCGCACGGGCAGCGCAGCGCCCGCCGCGACCAGAAGGTCCGCCCCGGCGCGCTGGGCGGCCGGGACGTCACCCAGGAGCAGAAGCGGGACTCCTGCCGCCGGCGCACTCCACAGCAGCTCGCCTCCCCCCGCGCAGACGACCAGACCGGCGGCTCTGACCACGGCTGCCGGGTCTCCGGTACCCACGTCGACCGCATCAGCACCGGCGCCCGCGATGTCCTTGACGAGTGCCTGGCGAACCGCAGCGCGCTCGGCAGGAGCGACGATCGCCACGCTCATCGGCGCACCGACGCGCGGGCGCGCGGGCGCGGGAGGGTCGGTGTAGGAGCCGCGAGCCGGGACCCCGGTCACGGCGATCCGCTCCCATGCGACGCCGTGCAACGCGGCCTGCTCGCGGGCCTCGTCACCCGCGACGCACAGCAGGTCGGCGTCCGGGTGGGCCCACATGCGACGCGGCATCAGGTCGCACACGACCGTGACCGCAACGAACGGATAGCGTCCTCGCAGTTCCGCGGCAGCGGCGGCGGCAACCTGGTCGGTCGAGACCACCGCGACAGGCCGCAGCGTGGCGACCGCCGACTCGAGCGCCGCCACGGCCCCCGCCGCCAGCTCGCGCACTGCGGGCGCGTCCGGGGTCGACCGCGTGAGCTCGAGCAACGAGACCGACCCGTCGGGCAGGAAGGCGGCGTCCGTGCGATGCGCGAGGGCCGCAAGGGATGCCAGTCGCGGTGCGAACCGTCGGTAGAAGTCCGCGACCTCGACCGCGAGCGCACCACGGGAGGAGTGCTGCATCGCCTCGGCGATCGCCTCGGCTGCCCGATCCTCGCCCCCGAACGGCGCTCCCAGCACGAGTACCCGACCGGCCGGCTTCACACGGCCTCCGCAGCGCCGCCGAACGTGGCGGGCAGGCGCTTGACGAGGCGCACGGTCGTCCCGCCCCCCGTGCACTCACTGAACTCCACCTTGTCCATCAGCGCGCGCATGAACATGACGCCGCGACCTCCGGATGCGTAGACATCGCCGTCACACGCCGCGTCGCCATCGAATCCATGTCCCTTGTCGGACACGAGCACCTCGACGCGATCGTCGAACGCCCTGACCTCGACGGCGATCGCGTCGTGGTCGGAACTCGAGCCGTGCCGGACCGCGTTCGCAAGCGCCTCGCCGACGGCGACTTTCAGATCGAACTGACCCGAATCGGAGAGCCCGAGCGGTCTGACCCAGTCGATGACCTGGGTTCGCAGACCCGCCATGCCGTCGACCGCAGCACGCGCGTCGAGGTGCCGAGTCCAGACCGGCACCCGTTCCTCGACCGTCACGTCCAAGCCCTCCAGAGCTTCCTCGACAGACGACGCGGCGCTGACCGAGGGAGCGACGCCCACGAGCCCCGACAGCTCGAGCACCCGGCTCACGTTGCGGTCGGCACCCGCGAGGATCAACTTGCCTCCGTACGGCTGCAGGCGCTTGTCGATCCAGACGAGCAGGCCGAGTGCCGACGAATCCGCATACGTCACCGCCGACAGGTCCATGACGACGCTCGAACAGCCATCCCCGATGGCGGCGTCGATGGCGGCCCGCACGTCGGGGACCACCGCGAAGTCGATATCGCCGCTCATCCTCGCAACACAGGCAGGCGATCCGGGCTCTCTGTCGATCGTGATCATGGTGAGCGTACGTCCGGTCGTCGTAGGTACCTTGCGCTGTTCTACCCCGCACGCGCAGCAGCGTCACGCACGTGCGTCACACGTCACGCCGGAGAAAGCGGATCGCGAGCGCCGCGGCATCATCGCGCAGAGGCCCGGCACTGAACTCCTGAACCGCCCCCAGCAGCTGCTGGACGAGCTCACGGGCCGTCTCGGCCTTGCGAACGACGCGGCGTACGCGCCCCTCTCCGAAGAACTTCGAGCCACGACGGGCCTCGGTGACGCCATCCGTATACAGGAGCAGGACGTCGTCATCCTCGAGGGACACCGACCGCTGGATGTACTCGACCCCCGGGACGGCCCCGAGCAACGGGCCCGTCGCAGCGAGACGCTCGATCCTGCGTTCGGCCGGCTTCCACAGAAGACCCGGGGGGTGGCCGCCGTCCGCGTAGACGAGCCGACGCTTCTCCAGATCGAGGAATCCTACCCAGGCGGTCACGATATCCGACGGGTCGCCACTCATCGCAACGAGATGGTTGAGCTCGGCGAGCGAATCCGCAGGACCCGCTCCGGCCGCGACCAGACCGCGGAGCGCGTACTTGATCATCGATGTCTTCGTCGCCGCCAGGACGCCCTTGCCGCACACATCCCCGATGGCGAAGACGACCTTGCCGTCACGCGTGACGAAGAGATCGTAGTAGTCCCCTCCGATATCAGCCTCCGCACCGGCAGGCAGATAGAAGCTCGCCGTCTCGAGCCCGGCGATCTCCGGAAGGCGCTCGGGGAGGATGGAGGCCTGGAGCATCGATGAGACGTGGTGCTCCTTCCCGTACAGCGACGCCGTGTCGATCGCGAGGGCCGCCTGCGCGGCGAAGGTGAGCAGCAACTCCATGTCCTCACCCGAGAACGCGTCCGCATCCCGGGCGTAGACCACCAGGACGCCGATCGACTTGCCACGCGCCATGAGCGGGACGGCGATCATCGAGTGCAGGCCCTGATTGACCGCGAGGCTCGCAAGCGGGGTGGACACGCGCAGCAACTCTCCGTGCGCGGCGGGAGTGCGCGTCTCGTAGACCTTGCCGGGGATGTCGACACCGGGAGGCGTCTGGAAGTACAGCATCTCCCGGTTCGACACGCCACGCGCCATCGACGTGACGATGCACCGACGCCCCATGTCATACGACATGAGCGCGACCGCGTCGGCGGAGAATATCTTCTGCACGACGTCCAGGACGCGGTTGAGTACGACGTTGATCTGCAGCTCCGAGGAGACCGCCTGGCTGATGCGGAACACCGTCTCGAGGTTCGCGGCGCGGGTCCGCGCCTGCTGCAGCAGGAACGCGTTGCGTATCGCCAGCGAGAGCTCCTTGCCGATCGTCCCCGCAAGCGCGACGTGTCGGGAGAGCAGGACGCGGCCCCTCTGCTCGTCGACCAGCGCGAGCACGCCCCGGACCGCTGAGCCCTGCACGAGCGGGACGAGGAGCGCCGACCCGACCTCGTGACCCAACAGCTCGCGAAGCCCGGCCTCCGCCTGGACGTCGGGAATGACGACCGGGTCGAATCGCGGGGAATCGGCGCCTTCGCCCCCGGGTTCGACCATACGCCACGCGCGCATGAGCCGACGCGACTCCTCGACCGATGCCGGGGGATCGAGCCCGATCTGTTCCCGGCCCTCGACCGCGAGGTACCAGCCCGACATGTCGAGCAGCTCGGCTGCGATACCCGCCGCGCGATCGAGCGCCTCGGCGAGGTCGGTCGGGCGAACGATGAGCTCCGCGACCTCCCGCAACGCCTCGGCCTCGGTTCGGGAGACGTGCTCGTATTCGTAGAGGCGCGAGTTGCGCACCGCGACTGCCGCGTTCGCCGAGAAGGCGCGGAGCGTCTCGACCTGCGCGTCCGTGAAACGCCGGGAGCCCGCGGCGAGGACGACGACGACGCCGAGTACCTCGCGCCCCATCACCAGCGGCACGACCACACCCGAACGTGCAGCGTCGGCACCGAAGAGCCGATGAAGCGGCGAGCTCCACTCGCCCCCCGAACCCTGGAATGCGGCCGGCCTCTGCTCGTGGAAGGCCTCGGTGATCGGCGACGGGTCGTCGATCGGTACCAGCAGCGTCGCCGCGGGCACCGCGAGGCCGCGCCCGCGCACGAGCATGAGGGCGAGACCATCGTCATCCGTCAGGAGGATCGCCGCGTCGCCGGTACCCAGGATGTGGCCGACCGCGTCGAGGACCGCGTCGAGCACGTCGTTGAGCTTCGACGCGCTCGCGAGCAACTGCGCCATGTCCTGCAGGGAGTTGAGCCGGACGCCCATCTCGTTGAACGCATCAGCGAGCCGCCCCAGCTCGTCGTCACGTTCGATCTTCATCGGACGCACGTAGCCGCCGGATGCGACTTCACGCGCGCGACGCTCGAACGCCTTGACCGGTGCGAGCAGGCGGCGACTGTAGGCGAGCGCGACGAACACAGCGAGCAGTGCGACGCCGAACGTCGCCACGCCCGCCGGCACGAGCGCCTCCCGGGCGCGCATGAACACGGCGGTCTCCGACTCGAGCACGACGACACGCCAGCGAAGCTCGGGCGCTGCGGCGACGTCGGCGTAGTAGCCGGAGAGGCGGCCGAAATCGCTCTGCTGGACCGTGGCCGTACCGCGTCCTGCCCCGGGAGCCTCGGGAAGCATCGTGATCGAGCGCGACGAGAACCGTGCGCTTCCCTCGCCCGAGGTGACCACATCGCGGTGGCCGTCGACGACGAGCGCGGAGACGGTCTCCCTCGCCGACGAGACATCGTCGACGATGCGGGCCATGAACCCCGTCCTGACCCGGCCGACCACGTTGATGACCCGACCGCCGTCCGGTACGCGACGGATGATCCACAGGCGGCTCGTGGTGGCGACGCCCGTGTCCTCCCACCCGAACACGGCATCCGCTCCCGTGGTCACAGGCAGATACGTGGCCGCTGCAAGCGACCCGGGAGCGTGCTCCGCGGGCGCGGCGGCGAGAACCGTGCCGCTGGCATCCGTGTACATCAGCGTGTCGAAGTACTCGACGTTCGCGGACGCCGAGCGCACGACCGAGCGCTGGAGTTCGTCACGTGTGGCGGTGCTCGCATCCGGGATGGTCGCCAACGAGTCGACGACGCGGTCGACGATCGTGAGCCGCGCGGTGATGTCATCCAGCATGAGACGACGGTACGCGGCGAGGCGCGACTGGTCCTCGGATCGGGCCAGATTGTAGACCCCGGCGATCGATACCGCGGAGATGACCAAGGCGGAGAGGGTGACGGCGACGAAGGTCAGCACGGTGACTCGGGTGGACAAGCTCGCGCCGGCCCTCTTCTTCACGCGCTCACCCCCTCGCCCGCCGACACGGATCATCTTCCCATCGTAGCGACGGTGGCGGCGGAGCGCTACGCCGCAAGGCAGGCCGTGGTCCCTACTTCACCCGGTGCCGGAGATCGGCAGGAAGCGCGACAGCAGCAGCACGAGGCGGCCGAGCGTGCCCGTCGCGATCGCCAAGCCGAGCGCCATGAGGATGACGCCGGAGACGCGGTTGAGCGTGAGCGCGTGTCGGCTCAACCACCGCAAGACGCCCGTCAGGCGGCCCACGAGGGCCGCGACAAGCAGGAACGGTACGGCGAGTCCCGCGGAGTATGCGAGCAGCAACAGCACGCCCTGAGCGACGCTCCCCGTCTGGCCGGCCATCATCAGGATCGAGCCGAGGATCGGTCCGACGCACGGCGTCCACCCGAACGCGAAGGCCATGCCCATGACGGGGGCAGCCCAGATGCCGAAGGAACGGGACTTCGCGAGATCGAACCGCGCCTCCCCGTACAGCCACGGCACCCTGACGATGCCGAGCATCAGGAAGCCGAGCACGAAGATGAGGACGCCCGCGACCCGTGCGAGCGCGTCGCGGTAGCTGCTCAGCAGCGAACCCAGCAGCGAGGCCGAAGCCCCGAGCGCAACGAAGACCAACGAGAAGCCCAGAACGAACAGGACCGCCGGCACCATGACGTCGCGCAGGCGACGGTCATCGCTCGAGAGCTCGGCGAGCGAGCGCCCCGACAAGAACGAGATGTAGCCCGGTATGAGCGGCAGGACGCACGGGGAGAGGAACGAGACCAGTCCGGCCCCGAATGCGGTCACCATTCCGACGTTGTCCATACGTGAACCTCTGTCCGTGATCGAGCGCCCTGTCGGTACTCGGAAGCGACATCATACCCCTATGGGTATACGCGCGTCCACCTTCAACAGGCGAGGTCAGGCGCGGCGCATGCTGGGACGGAACCCCCGCAACAGGAGCGAGTTGGTCACCACGCTCACCGACGACATCGCCATCGCTGCGCCCGCGACCCACGGGAACGGCGAGAGCAGGCCAAGGGCGGCGATGGGGATCCCGAGCGTGTTGTAGCCGAGCGCCCAGACGAAGTTCACGCGGATCTTCCGCATCGTGGCGCGAGACAGTTCGATAGCGGTCACCACATCCCGAAGGTCGTTCTTGATGAGGACGACGTCACCCGCCTCCATCGCCACATCCGTCCCCGCCCCCATCGCGATGCCGATATCCGCCTGGGCGAGTGCGGGCGTGTCGTTGATGCCGTCGCCGACCATCGCGACGATGCGCCCCGCCTGCTGGAGGCGTGCCACCTCTTCCGCCTTGTGCTCGGGCAGGACCTCGGCGAGCACGTTCGCATCCGGGATACCCGCCTGGCGCGCGATGGCCGAGGCGGTCCGGCGATTGTCGCCGGTGATCATGTAGACGTCGATCCCGAGCGCACGCAACGCCGCGACCGCGTCCGCCGAGTGCTCTTTGAGCGTGTCGGCGACGGCGATGAGGCCGGCCGCCTTCTGCCCGTTCACGCCGACGAGCATCACCGTCCTGCCTTCGTCCTCCAACGCGCAGATACGCTGCTCGAACGGGGCGATGTCGATGCCCTCCCGGGCCATCAACGTGCGGTTCCCCAGTGCGACCCGCATGCCGGAGACGACGCCCTCGACACCGTGCCCGGGAATGGCGCCGAACCCTTCGACCGGCGGCAGCTCGACCCCGTCGGCCGCGGCCCGCGCCACGATTGCCTCGGCCAGCGGATGCTCGCTCGACTTCTCGAGCGCCGCCGCCAGCATGAGCACGCGTGCGGGATCGTGCCCCTCGAGCAACTCGATGTCGGTCACTTCAGGATGGCCGTGCGTGAGCGTGCCGGTCTTGTCGAAGACGATGGCGTCGAGACGGTAGGCGGTCTCGAGCGCTCCGCCGGACTTGATGAGGATGCCGTTCTCCGCCCCCTTGCCGGTGCCGACCATGATCGCGGTCGGCGTGGCGAGCCCGAGCGCGCACGGGCAGGCGATGACGACGACCGCGGTGCCGGCAAGAAGCGCCGCAACCGGCCAGCCGCTGGCGGCCGCGAGCAGCAGGATGGGCTCCAGGATGCCGACAGCGGCACGCGCCGCAGGCACCTGCCCGAAGATCGCCGGCCCGGCGAAGAACCAGAACAGGAACGTGAGCGCCGCCGCGCCGACCACTGCCGGCACGAAGACGGAGGAGATCCTATCCGCGAAACGCTGGACCGGCGCCTTCGAGGCCTGCGCATCCTCGACGAGCTTCACGATCTGCGCGAGCGCGGTGTCGGCGCCGACCTTCGTGGCCCGGAAGCGGAACGACCCGAGCTTATTCAGCGTGGCGCCGATCACGGTGTCGCCGGCGGTCTTCTCGACCGGGATCGGCTCGCCCGTCAGCATCGCCTCGTCGACACTCGAAGAACCCTCGATCACGATGCCGTCGACGGGCACCTTCTGCCCCGGGCGGACGACGACCACGTCGCCCACGACGACCTGCTCGACCGGAACGTCGACCTCTTCGCCGCCGCGCAGGACCCTCGCGGTCTTCGCGGCGAGCCCCATGAGTGTCCGGATCGCGTCTGACGTGCGGCCCTTCGCCCGCGCCTCGAGCAACTTGCCGAGCAGTACGAACGTGATGAGCAGGGCGGACGTCTCATAGAAGACCGGTTGCGCTTCGAGGGCCGGGACGAAGGTCGCCGCCAGCGAGTAGAAGTACGCCGCCGAGGTGCCGATCGCGATGAGGGTGTCCATGTTCCCGCTGCGGCGTTTCACCGCGTGCCAGAAGCCACGGTAGTACTGGGCTCCCGCGTAGAACTGCACCGGCGTCGCGAGCGCGAGCGCGAGGTACTTGCCGACCATCATCGGGTCCCACGCTCCGCCGACGGTGTCGGCCAGCAGGGTCGCAACGCGGACGTTGACCGCATCCATGACCCCGGGAAGCATCATGATGGCGAGAGGAGCGGACAGGACGAGTGCGAACCGGAAGAGCGCGCTCTGATGGCGGTGATACGCCTCCTGGGCCTCACGCGCCGTATCGGCCGCCGGCGCATCGCCGGGGACGGCATCGACCTTGAGCGTCGCGCCGTAGCCCGCGCGGGCGACAGCGGAGATGAGCTCGTCCGGACCGACGAGGGCAGGGTCGAACTCCACCGCGGCCGTCTCCATCGCGAGGTTGACCGCCGCGGCACGCACGCCCGGGAGGCGACTCAGGGTCTTCTCGATGACCGCCGAGCAGGAGGCGCAGGTCATACCGGTCACCGCGAGTGTCAGACGGCCGCTCGCGACCGGTTCCGGGCCCGACGAGAGCGGAGCCGCACCGTAGCCCACGGCCTTCACCGCGTCGATGATCGCGCCGCTATCGACCGATCGGCTGTCGAAGCGCACGGTGAGCTTCTCCGCAGCCAGATTGACGGACGCAGCGGCGACTCCCGGCATGCGCGTCAGGGTCTTCTCGATCACCGCCGCGCAACTGGCGCAGGTCATGCCGGTGATAGCGAACGACGCCTCGGACTCGACAGGCGCATCGGCGGATGCGACCGCAGGTGCGTCCGCCGGCTCCACGACGGGACACACGGCGGGTTCGGGCGCTCCCGCGTCTCGGGCTCGGAGGCCTTCCGGCGCGCTGTCGGCCTCTTCCGGCGGCAGAACCTCGCCCGGTACGAACCCGGAGGCGACGACCGCCTCGGCGATGGCCTCATCCCGGACGACTGCCGGGTCGATGTAGGCCGTCAGCATGCCGGCCGAGGTGTCAGCGCCCGCAGCGTCGACGCCGTCGATACGGAGCAGAGCCGCGGTGAGCACCTGCTCACACGCTCCGCAATGCATACCCTCGACGCGCCTGCGATAGATGACCCGTTCCGGACTCTTGGCCATTGTCACGATCCGTCCGCCCCCATGCGTGGGCTGCTACTCCTCGGTCTCGGCGCCGTAGCCGGCCGCGACGATCGTGTCGATGATATCGGCCGGCTGCAGCTGGTCCGAATCGAATGTGACCTCTGTGATGCCGGTACGAAAGTCAGATGAGACAGTCTCGACGCCGGGAAGCTCCTCCACGTTCATCTGGACGAGCATCGAGCAGGACTGGCAGTGCATCCCCGTCGTACGCAGACGCAGTGTTGTGGCGGCCATCGCTATCGACTCCTTCGACGTGCGCCGGGCGTCGCCCGCCGCATTCCTACTCTATAGGTCAAGATTCCCACAGAACGAGGGGCCGAGACGACGGACGAGCCCCTCATGGCCCGGACGCCCCGGATCCTGCGATGATCCGGCCGGACATCATCGCCATGCCGCACGTCAGAGCGTATTCGCCGGCGGGGGCCGGTGGCACGGTGACGGTCGTGACGGCGTCGGGGGCGAGATCGGCGAGCACGCCGAGGGCCGGGATCGCGAGCTGGTCGGAGCAGGGTGCGGCCTCACGGCGATCGACGATCAAGCGGACCTCTCGGTCTGCAGGGATGTACACGACGTCAGGCACACATACGGTGTTCACGATGGCGATACGGACCTCTGCGACGCCGTCGGCGCCCGTCGTGGATCCGGCGCCCGGCGTCGTTCGCTCGATCACCGCGGATCGAAGCGCAGTGAGACTCACCGGTGAACCGACGGCGACGAGTCCGCGATCCAGGATCACCAGCCCGAACAGGATCACTGCGAGCGCCGCGACGACCTGAAGCCTCGTCCGGACCTGCCTGGACAAGAATGCGGAGCCGAACCCGAACGCGAGCATCAGCGGTGCGGTGCCGAGGCCGAACGATGCCATGAGCGCCGCACCGGATACGGGCGATTCGGCGGCCATCGCGCCGGCCTGCGCCGCGATCAGCGGCGCGCACGGCATGAGGCCGGTCAGCAGGCCGAAGATCAGCGGAGTCACGAGCGATGGCGTCCCGGCTGCGGTGTCGTCGACCGAGCGCTTGCGAGTCCTGGACAGCGACGCCACCAGGAATCGCGGCGGTCGCGGGGTGAGGTAGCGCAACGCCGGGAAGCGGCCGGTCATACCGAGCCCCAGCAGGACCATGTACACGCCCGCAGCGAGCATGACGAAGTTCCTGATGCCGCTCGAATCGACCGCCGTGCCCGCGAGCGCCACGAGCGACCCGAGTCCAAGTGCGACGAAGGCGTAGCTGAGCGTCTTGGCACCCTGGTAGACGAGGTGAGGCAGCAGGCGATGCCACAGCCCCTGTCCGTCGGCGGTACCGACGGCGTAGGTGAGCACGAGGCCGCCGCACATGAACACGCAATGGACGCTTGTCGCGAGGCCGCACGCGAAGAACGCGCCGAGCGTGAGGGCCGGGGTCGTCATCGAGCCGACTCGCCCTCAGGTGATGCCGAAGCCGTCAGGCTCCTCGCAGGACCTCGTCCGACTCGGGAACTTCCAAGAGGTTGCCGCAGTACGGGCACAGGCGCCAGTCCCGCAACACGGACCGCCCGCAGGAGTCGCACGGTGCGTAGTCGGTGCTGTCGCGATGCGCGTCCTTCGGCGTCTGGGACAGCAGCAGCCACGTCACACCGACGATGATGAAGAGCGAGGCGAGCGGGATGGTCCATCCGACCGGGGACGCGGCCACCGCTCCTGAGGCGCCATCCGCGCCATTGATCAGCACGACCACGCCGACCAAGGCAGCGAGACCTGCGCCGCCACCGAGGATCGCGAGTACGAACTGTCTGCTGTTCCTGCGCCCCGTCATGGCTCCCGTCCGGTCCAGGCCCGTCCGAAAAGGCGACGGTGCAATCCATATGCCAAGGGCACACGTTCGACAGGTAGTTCGCACGGTGGGCGCCCGACCAACGACCGAGCGTGCGTACCGGCAGGTTCACAGCGCCGACTAGAGCCCGAAACGCTGCATGCGCGCCTCGATCGTCTTCTGTGTCAATCCGACGAGCTTCGCCGCCTTCGAGGTGTTCCCTCCGGACCGGTCGAGAGCCTGACGGATGAGGTCCATCTCGACCTCTTCGATGTCGCATCCCTGCTCCGGAAGGTCGAACACGTGAGAACGCGCCGCGCTGACGAGGCCGGTGCGGACCTCGGACGGAAGCTCGGACACACCGATCTCGTCACTCGGCGAGAGGATGACCATGCGCTCGATGGTGTTCTCGAGTTCGCGTATGTTCCCGGGCCACGAGTACGCGACGAGCGCCTGCAACGCCTCGTTGCTGATCGTCCGGTCCCCCGCGTGGTACTTCTCCAGGAAGTGAGCGACGAGCCGGGGGATGTCGCTGTGGCGCTGCCGCAGCGGCGGCAGCGTGATCGGGACGACATTGAGCCGATAGAAGAGGTCCTCACGGAACTCACCGTCGGCGATCAGCTGCTG
>JAUSAU010000002.1 GCA_030652345.1 Coriobacteriia bacterium | reverse complement strand
CTCATGCACGACGGAGGCGGGGATCGCAGTCGCACCGCCGCTGCGCTGCCGGCCATCGTGGATCAACTGCAGCGGCGAGGATTCCGCCTCGTCACGCTCTCCGAGATCATGGGTCCGCTGCCGGAAGTCGCACGCGGCGAGACGCAGCGGGTGCCCGTGCCCGCGCGGCCGCCCGCGTGGAACGTGCCGATGCACCCGTGAGACCGGTGCACGGCCCGATCTAACGCGGCCTGCGGATCACCCGGTCCGGCGTGACGATGATGTCCACATGGACGTCGTGCGCCTCGCGCGGCAGCGCGTCTGTGATCTGCTCCTCGAACGCGATCCCCACGGAAACGGCTCCCGGTGCGATCAGCGGGAGCATGCGGTCGTAGAAGCCGCCGCCGTGCCCCAGGCGGCAGCACGATTCGTCGAACGCCACCCCCGGCACCAGGACGAGGTCGAAGTCTTGCGGCTGCGCGAGCGGAGCATCGGCGCGGGGCTCCATGATGCCGCAGTAGCCCGGTGTCAGCGCGCCGCCCTCGGTCCAGTGCAGCGTCAGCTCGCCGGGCCCGCAGACGCGGGGGAATGCGATGCGTGCGCCGGCGGCGGTCAGCGCGGCGACCGCGAAGGCCGGATCGAGTTCGTCGCGCATGGCTGCGTAAGCGAGTACCGAACGGACGCCCCGCGCCTCGGGCAGATCCGCCACACGGGCTGCAACCCTGCGAGCCGCATCGTCGCGCTCACCGGCATCGATCGAGTCGCGCGCGGCCAGCGCGCTGCGGCGAGCCGACTCCTTCTTGTCGATGGGCATGTCCGGCCTCCTCCGCACACTCGGTCATCGCCGGCGCTTCACCGACCGTCCGTCGTAGGGCGGCTGAGCGCGGTGGCCACCCGGGTACCATCATATAGCTGGGGAGTATGCACGAGTCGCACAGGGGGATATCGTGGGGCAGACGGCGTCCGCCGGTACGGAGGGTCGGCCCATCATCGCGAGGCGAACGGCGCTGCTGCTCGTCGTGGCGATCGCCTTCATGGTCGGCATCGTCGCGATCGGTACCGCGTACTACCAGTCGCAGAAGTCAGAGGCGGAGCGCCGGGTCAACGCAGAGCTCTCCGCCGTGGCGGACCTCAAGGCCCGCCAGATCTCCCAGTGGCGTGAGGACCAGCTCGCGGTGGCGCGGTTCTTGAGCCGGGACATCCTCGCCAACGAGGCGTTGGTCCCGTTCCTGGTCTCACGCGAATCAACGGCGCCTCCGCGAGTCGTCCGGTGGCTCGAGCACATCCGTGATACACGAGGGGCCCACAGCGTCGCCCTGCTCGCCGCGGATCGGCGCGTGATCTACAACACTTCGACAGATCCCCTCGAGGTCGAGGCCGATCTCGCGGCCGGCGTCCTGGCCTCCGGTGAGGCGACCATCTCCGACCTGTACCGCGATTCCAAGGACAACATCCGGATCGACGTGGTGCTGCCGCTGTTCAGCTCGTTCGGCGCGTCCCCTCCCATAGGGGTGCTGGTGATGCACCGTGACCCCGCCCAGTTCCTCTACCCGACGATCCAGTCGTGGCCGACGGCGAGCCGGACGGCCGAGTCGTTGCTCGTGGAGCGACAGGGATCGCGCGTCCTGTTTCTGAACACGCTACGCCACCGCGCCGGTACGGCTCTGAGGCTGTCGGTGCCGGTCACAGACACGGCGATTCCCGCAGTGCGCGCGGTACTTGGCGAGACCGGCGTCGTCGCGGGAACGGACTACCGCGGCGTTCCCGTGCTCTCCGCGCTCCGTCACATCCCCGACAGTCCGTGGTATCTGGTCGCGAAGGTCGATGAGTCCGAGGCGTTCGCTTCGCTCTACGAGATCGGACGAGCAACCATCTTCGCCGTCGCCCTGCTGGTCGGTCTCTGTCTGTTCGGTGTCGGCGTCGCGTGGCGGCAGCGGTCCGCAGAATTCTACCGACGCGAACTCGCGGCGGAACGCGAGAGGGCGTCACTCTCAGCTCGCTACGACATGCTGTCCCGATTCGCGAACGACGCGATCCTCGTGGTGGATACGGACCGCCGTCTCGTAGAAGCGAACGATGCAGCGGTCCAGCTCTACGGCTATGGGCGCGAGGTACTTCTGGGAATGTGCCTCGACGACCTGCGTTCCGCGGATGAGGATCCTTCGACTGTCGCTGACTTCGAGCGGATCATGGCCGAGCGGATCGCGCGATTCGAGACGAGCCACACTCGCCGCGACGGCATCGCGCTCACCGTCGAAGTCAGCGCCCGGGTCGTCGAGTCGAGCGAGGGCGACCTGATCGTGGCGATCGTGCGTGACGTGACCCGGGAGCGCATCGAGGCCGAGGAGTTGCGCTCCACGCGCGAGTTTCTCGAGAAGCTCGTCGATTACGCCAACGCCCCGATCATCGTCTGGAGCCCCGACGGGACCATCACGCGATTCAACCACGCCTTCGAGCGTCTGACGGGTACCGACGCGGTCGAGATCGTCGGGAAGCCGCTGGGCGTCCTGTTCCCCGATGAGAGCCGGGAAGCGTCGCTCGCGCTGATCGCACGGACGCTGGAGGGCGAGGCGTGGGAGACCGTCGAGATCCCCGTGCGCAACGCCGACGGCACCGCGCGCACCGCGCTGTGGAACTCGGCCAACGTCTACGCCGATGACGGCACGACCCTGCTCGCCACCATCGCTCAGGGCCAGGACGTCACCGATCGAGTCGCGGCCGAGCGCGTGCTCCGGCGTCGGACGGAGGATCTCACGCGAAGCAACTCCGAGCTCGAGCAGTTCGCGTACGTGGCCTCTCACGACCTTCAGGAGCCGTTGCGCATGATCGCGAGCTACACCCAACTGCTCCAGAAGCGCTATGCCGGTCGACTCGATGCCGACGCCGACGAGTTCATCGCGTATGCCGTCGACGGTGCGACGCGCATGCAGACGCTGATCAACGAGCTTCTAGCGTTCTCGCGCGTGGGTACACGGACGGGGTCGTTCGCGCGCACCGACCTCGACGACCTGATGTCTCGCGTCGCGTCGAGTCTCTCGGGGCTGATCGCGGAGGCGGGTGCCACCCTCCGTTACGAGTCGCTTCCGTCGATCGTGTGTGACGGCGGGCAGATCGAGCGTGTCCTGCAGAATCTGGTCGGCAATGCGCTGAAGTTCCGCGGCGACCGCTCGCCCGAAGTGGTCGTGTCAGCCGAGCGCGGAGACGGGGAATGGCTTCTGAGTGTGGTCGACAACGGAATCGGCATCGAAGCGCAGTATCAGGAGCGGGTGTTCGTCATATTCCAGCGGCTGCATGCGCGGAGCGAGTACGAGGGCACGGGGATGGGGCTGGCCATCTGCAAGCGGATCATCGAACGTCACGGCGGGCGGCTCTGGGTCGAATCGGAGCCGGGGCAGGGATCGACGTTCCACTTCACCATTCCGGATATGAGGGAGAGCGATCGCGATGGATGAGAGCAGTGCACGGATCGTCGAGGTGCTACTCGTCGAGGACAACCCCGGCGATGTCCGGCTCACGCAGGAAGTGCTGAAGGACGGCAAGATCCGCAACAAACTCAACGTCGTGGGGGACGGCGTCGAGGCACTCGAATACCTTCGCCGTCAGGGTGCCTATGCGGACGCCGCACCCCAGGATCTCGTCCTGCTCGACCTCAATCTGCCGCGAAAGAGCGGCCGCGAGGTGCTCGAGGAGATGAAGGCCGATCCTGAACTCCGGCGCATCCCGGTCGTGGTGCTGACGACCTCCGCCTCGGAGGTCGATGTGCTCGCCGCCTATGACCTGCATGCCAACTGCTACATCACCAAGCCCGTCGATCTGAGCCAGTTCGAGGCGGTCATCCGCACGATCGAGGGATTCTGGCTGTCGATCGTTCGCCTTCCCAAGGTGGACGCCGAGTGACCCAGCAGGACGTCACTGTCCTCCTCGTCGAGGACAATCCCGGTGACGCTCGTCTCATCCAGGAGTTCCTGCGTGAGAGCGTCGTGTCGCGCTTCAGACTCGAGGTGAGGGAGTCGTTGACCGCCGGGCTGGACCGCCTCGCGGAAGGCGGGATCGATGCGGTACTGCTCGACTTGAGCCTGCCGGACAGCACCGGTCTCGAGACGTTCCGCACCCTGCACCGCTCCTTCCCGCAAGCGGCGACGATCCTGCTCACGGGTGCCGACGACGACGAGTCGGCGAGCATCGCCGTTCGCGAAGGAGCGCAGGACTATCTCGTGAAGGGCGTCGTCGGCGGGGATTCGATCGTCCGATCGCTCAGGTATGCGATCGAGCGCAAGGCGGCCGATCGCGAACTCGAGGAGCATCGTGCGCGGCTTGAGGAGACCGTCGACATCAGGACGGTCGAACTGACCCGGCTGAACGAGGAGTTGAGCTTGGCGACGCTGGCCAAGTCGGAGTTCCTGGCCTCCATGAGTCACGAGCTCCGCACGCCGCTGAACTCGATCATCGGCTTCTCCGGGGTCCTTCTCCAGGGGCTCGCCGGAGAGGTGCCGGATGAGCAGCGGGAGCAGATCCGCATGATCAACAACGCCGGGAAGCACCTGCTCTCGCTCATCAACGACATTCTGGACCTCTCCAAGATCGAGGCCGGACGCATGGAGGTGGTCCCGACGACGTTCAGCTTGGACGATCTGGTGCAGGACACACTGGAGAGCGTCCGTCCGCTCGCCGCCGAGCGCGGACTCGCTCTGTCGAGCGAGATTCGGGGCGACGACGCGGCGGTGTGCACCGATTCCGACCGACTGCGGCAGATCGTGCTGAACTTGGTCGGCAACGCGGTCAAGTTCACTGAGGAGGGGAGCGTCGTCGTCGCCACGGATGTGACCGATCCCGATGTGGTGTCGGTGTCGGTCATGGACACCGGACCCGGTATCGGCGAGGACGACCTCGAGCGGATATTCGAGGAGTTCGTCCAGGCGCCCGCTTCCCCGACCACGAAGGGGACGGGACTCGGCCTTCCCATCAGTCGTCGTATGGCGGCGCTGCTCGGAGGCTCGGTCGGCGTCACGAGCGAGCTCGGTCGCGGCTCGACGTTCACAGTCGTGGTTCCGCGGCGGCGGTTCGCCGAGTGCATCGACGATCCCCCCGTCGACTGACGGCTCAGGCTCGAACCGACTGCTTACCCGAACATCGTCGGGAAGAGCATCGCGCTGACCATGATGGCCGAACCCAACCCGCCGAAGCCCACGCACGCCCACGCGAGCACGTTGTAGCGTTTCGAGTTGACGGCATCGCCGATCAGACGCTTATCGTTGACGAGCTGGAGCGCGAACCAGGTCGTGATCGGCATCAGCACACCGTTCATGACCTGCGACCCGAAGATGACGGGGATCAGCGGGACGCCGGGGATGAGGATGATGGCCGCCGCCACGACGATCATGCCGGTGTAGATGCCGTGGAACTCCGGCGCCTCGCGGCGGCTCTTGGACACGCCGCCCTCCCAGCCCATGCCCTCGGAGATCGTGTACGCCGTGGACAGCGGCAGGATCGACGCCGCGAACAGCGAGGCGTTGGCCAGCCCGATAGCGAACAGCGTCGACGCATACGAGCCGGCGAGCGGCTCGAGCGCCTTGGCCGCCTGTTCCGCGAACTCGATCTTGATACCCGCGGGATGCAGTGTCGCCGCGCATGCGAGCGTGATGAAGATCGCGACGATGACCGCGAGTACGCAGCCGACGATCGTGTCGATGGTCGCCAGCTTGTAGTCGCGGGGTTTGATGCCCTTCTCGACGACAGAGGACTGCTGGTAGAACTGCATCCACGGAGCGATGGTCGTGCCGATGACGCCGACGAGCGTGATCCAGTACGCGGTGGGCTGCCCTGCGATGGGCGGCATGAGTACCTCGCGCGCGGCCTGGCCCAGGTCGGGTCCGGCGACCCATCCCGAGATGATGTACGTGATGTAGACGGTGCTCGCGATGAGGAAGAGCTTCTCAACGACTCTGTAACTGCCGCGCGCGACCATGATCCACACGATGAACGCGCCGATCGGCACTGACACGTATCGGCTGATGCCGAACAGCTCGAGCGAGGCCGCCCACCCGGCGAACTCGGCGAGTGTGTTGGCGAAGTTGACCACCAGCAGCGTGATCATCAGGTAGAACGTGACCCGGATGCCCCACTTCTCGCGGATGAGATCCGCGAATCCCTTGCCGGTGTAGACCCCGAGCCGCGACGCCATCTCCTGCACGACGATGAGCGCGATGGTGATGGGCACGAGTGCCCACAGCAGCGAGTAGCCGAAGCTCGCGCCGGCGATCGAATACGTGGTGATCCCGCCTGCGTCGTTGTCGACCATGGCGGTGATGATGCCCGGCCCCACGATGGCGAAGAAGAGCCCCAGCCGGGCTCCGATCGTCTGCTTGCTCTGATCCACGCCGCCCTACTTCCCTGCGGCCCGGAGCGCGATCGAGAGCACCATGAACAGCGCGATCGCGCCGGTGCTCATGAGGGACGTGACGAAGCCGGACGACGCGCGCCACGACTCGTCTCGCCGACGCAGGACGACCGGCAGTAAGGCGCTGACGAACGAGAGCGTCAGCACCGTGATCGCGAGGGATATGGCGATGGCGAGGCCGGGCACGAGCGGTTCGCGCATGACCTGCAGGACGGCCAGCGCCACCAGCCCGCTGACGATCCCGAGTGCCGCGCCGGCGCCGAGGTCGACGAGCAGGCGGCGGACGAAGGCCGGCGCCTGGCCCGCATCGCCGGGGTCGATCATCCGCCCGAAGGACATCGCCGTGACCTCGTCGGACAGGCGCATGATGAGCGGTACGAAGATGACGGCGACCGCGAATGTGCCCGGCCACTGCCAGAACGTGTGGAGCAGTGCCGCCGTGGCCAGGCCGGCGACGACCCAGGCCACGATCCAGCTGTTCGCACCGGCGAGCCATCCGCCGACCTCGGTGAGCCGGGACCCTGAGCCCGACGCGAGTGCGAGGTCCTCGGCGGACTCCTCCTCCATGACGTCGAGCGCATCGTCGACGGTCACCATGCCGAGCAACCGTCCGGACTCGTCGATGACAGGAAGCGCGAGCAGGTCGTACTTGCTCATCATGTCCGCGACGATCTCCTGATCGTCATCCACGCTCACGGTGAACAGGTCGTGCTGGGCGATCTCGGAGATCAGCACGTCGGGCTGGGACATGATGAGGTCGCGCAGCGAGACGACGCCGGTCAGCATGCGCTTCGAACCGACGGTATAGATGTAGTAGATGCTCTCGTTGTTGTCGGCGGCGCCGCTGCGCAGGTGATCGATGACCTCACCGACCGTCTGGTCCTCGGTGATCGTCGTGACCTCGGGCGTCATGATGCCGCCGGCCGTCTTCTCCTTGTAGCCGAGCAGCTTGCGGACCTGACGCGCTTCTTTGACACCCATGAGGCGCAGCAGCGTCTCGGCCTTGTCGTAGGACAGGTCGCCGATGATGTCCGCCGCGTCGTCGGGGTCCATGATCTCGAGGATGTCGGATGCCCGCTGGTTCGTGAGGTCCTCCAGGACCTCGGCCTGCAGCTCATCCTCGAGCTCGGTGATCGCCTCGGCGGCCTGGTCGTTGTCGAGGTGCTCGAAGACCTTGGCGCGCTGGGCGGTGGAGAGCTGCTCGAGGATGTCCGCCACGTCGGCGGGGTGCAGCTCATGGAGGCGCTTGTGCGTGACCGAGAGCTTCACGTGGCTCAGGTCGCGGTCGAGCAGGTCGATGTAGTTCCACGCGATGATGTTCTCGGTCAACTCGCGGCCGAAGAGGCGCATGATCCGCTCGGCGGCCACCTCGAGGGGAGCGCCGATGCCCCGCAGCAGCCCGCGGATGCCGACCTCGGCACCGAGCAGGCGCAGCTGTCCGCGCGACTCGGAGAGCTTGAGGTCGTTGACGCGCACGACCTTCAGGCCCTGCGTGTCGACGATCTGCTTGTTGAGCAGATCGCGCGTGAGCAGGACCTCGTCGGGCTGGAGGTAGGAGAAGCGCAGCTCGGGGCGCGTCACGTTGAGCATGACGTGCTCGTCGTCCACGGCGCCGACGAACTTGCGCCACGACAGCATGAACGGCGTCTTGTCCGGGCCGCGGAAGGCCAGGGAGGTCACGCGCGGGAAGATCTCGCCCGTCGCGATCGCGATGTCGCTGATGGTGCCGATCGTCTCGCCGGCGGCGTCGACGACCGGCTTACCCAGCATGCGGGTCAGATAGATCATGGGAGGCTCCCATGCCGTCCGTGCGCTCGCGGAAGAGCGCGTCCGTCAGGTTCTCGTCGGGGCGGTCCCGACGATCCCCGAGGTGGCAGGGAGCCGGGACCTAGCGACTACTTGAAGGAGTCACGAAGTCCTCTTCTATACGACAACAGTGCGGACACGACGAAAAACGACCCACCGTCCTTATGGACGAGGGGCCGCGTGAGGAAGCGGACGCCCAAGAACGCGTCCGCCGAGATGCGCCCGGCGCCTCGTGCCCGCGCCGCGCTTCACGCTCCGTCCCTCGTCTGATGGTTTGAGCACTGTCCGACGTAGAGACCCGGTGAAGGGTCCCAGCCACGTTATCCCACGCCTTAAGCCGGCGGAGGTTGTTCTACCCATTGGCGTCTCTCGACATTTCCGGGCAGTGGCCTGTGTTCGAACAGGAGCCGCACCTAACGGATGGAGCCAGTCTTCGAAGTGTCAAAGGCCCCTGAGGGCACTCGCCATTGTAGAGCGGGGTGTGCGGAGGCGCAACACGGGCGTCGGTGCGCGCGATCTCAGTGCGCCGTCGCGGCTATCCACGCCTCGGCGAGTTCGCGCCAGCCGGTGCCGAAACGCCCTCTCGTCGCGGCGACCTCGCCCGGCGTGCGGGAGTTCGCGGCCTGTACGAGGTTCGGGTCGTCGAGCCCGTTGGCGACCGCCACGGTGAGGCCCACCGCGTCCGCCATGCCGATGTCGGCCGCCGAGTCGCCGATTGCGATCGCCTGGTCGCGGGTCAGGCCGCGCTCGGCGAGGTCCGCCGCGATCGCGTGCGCCTTCGAGACGCCGGTGGGCACGAGGTGGTACGCGTGGACCTCGTCCACGCCGACGAGCGTGGTGCGCGGTGGGTGGATGATGCCGTTGTCCACGAGCGTGACTGGCATCGGCAGCGTATCGAGCTGCGCCTGCGCCTCGGCCAACGGCACGTTGCCGCGCAGCACGTGGGTCACCTCGCGGTCGAGGTGCCACGGGTCGTGATACTCGATCAGGCCGGGATAGCGCTCCTGGAGCACCCGCAGCGCGCCCGCACGGATGATCGCGTCGTACGGCGTCTCGTCGGGGAGCAGGATCCCGTCGGGCCAGTCGCCGGTGTCGTAGACCCTGCGGCCACCGCGGTAGCGGCGGACGGTGCCGAGCTCGGCGATGAAGTCGTCGAAGCCCAGGACGCGGGACACCTCGAGGAGCTGTTTGGCGTTGCGGCCCGATGTGATGACGACCTTGAGGCCCGCCGTGTTCAGCGCTGCGATCGCGACCGCCGCATCGAGTGAGGAGTTCCCGTCGCCGTCCTTGAGCAGGCACGCCCCGCGACCGAGCAGTGTCCCGTCGAGGTCCGTGTACAGGATCCGCGCCCCGGCGAGACGCGCCTGCAGGCCGGGCAGTTCGTCGATGAAGGGGATGTGAGCGGGCACGGACGCATCCTCGGGTCGTGGTGTCGTATCCTCACAGGTAGCGTACCCGAAGCGGGGGAGGAACCGGTGTCCGAGCTCAGGCGCGACCCCGTCACCGGCATCTGGACCATCCTGGCTCCCGGCCGGGCCGGGCGTCCGAAGGACTTCACGCGGGCGGCCGACGAGGCGGGAGACGCGTCGCACTGCCCGTTCTGCCCGGGCAACGAGCATCTGACGCCGCCATCGCTCCTGGAATCCTCCCTTCCCGGAAGCGCGGGTTGGACCGTGCGGGCCTTCGAGAACCTCTACCCCGCTCTCGAGGCCGCCGAGGACGACGACGGCCTGCGCGCTGTCGACGCGCCGTGGCCCTACACGGGGCAGCAGGGCTTCGGCAAGCACGAGGTCATCGTCGAGTCGCCCCGTCACGACGACACTCTCGCGGCGTACGAGCCGGCGCACGCCGCCCTGCTCGTGGACGCCTGGGCGCAGCGGATCGAGCACCACCGTCGTGCCGAGCGCTCGGCTGCGGTCATCCTGTTCCGCAACTTCGGACGGGCGGCCGGCGCATCGCTCGCGCATCCGCACACGCAGCTCATGGCACTTCCCCGGGTCCCTGACGCCCTCGTCCGCGAGCTCGGCAACTTCAGCGAGTCCGCGACCGAAGGGCGGCCGTGCGTGCTGTGCGCCGCCGTCTCGGCCGATGACGCGGGGGGCCGGATCGTCTGGGACGACGGCGTGACCGTCGTACACGTGCCGTGGGCGGCACCGATCCCATACCTCATGCGCATCACACCGAGGGAATGCCTGCGCTCGCTCGCCGACGCGACACCCGGCCAGCGGGCCTCCTTCGCCGACGCGCTCGTGGCCGCCGCCGCGGCGCTGAGCCGGGTCTTCGGCGACGCGGCCTTCAACGTGACGCTCCACGACGCCCCCTTCTCCGCTCAACGGGCGGGCCTTCCGTTCCACCTGCACGCGGAGGTCGTCCCCCGAACGAGCGATCAGGCGGGCTTCGAGTGGGCGAGCGGCGCGTTCATGAACGTCATCGATCCCGATCAGGCCGCGGCCGAGTTGCGTGGATAGACTCGGACGCGGAGCAGTCGGACGCGCCGCGGGACTCCTCGCCCACAGCGCCTGAGTTGCAGTAAGGTGGGGACACTCACGCGCACGTGCGCGGGCGGATGCCCGTGCACGATGAAGAAAGCAGTCTGAGACATGAACGACGAGGTCGACGTCCCGTATCCGCACTACCTCTGCCCGGTCGACGGCAAGGAGCTTCCGCTCGCCGAGGCCCGCATGAGCGTCACGTGCGCCGAGCATCAGCCCCGGAGCACGGAGATCGAGTTCGCGGTGCGGGAGGCCACCCACGAGGACCGCCACGCGATCGAGGAGATCTGCGACCGCGCGTGGGGCGAGACCGAGATCGATGTCTTCGGACGTACGTTCGATGTGCTGTCGTGCGAGAACCTCATCGCCGTCGCCGGCGACGAGCTCGCCGGGCTGATCTCGCTCGCCGTGCACGGCGGCGAACTCGCGATCGTCATGTACTCGGTCTACCCTCAGTATCAAGGCAGGGGCATCGGCTCCGCGCTCCTCAAGGCGGCATCCGCCCTCGCGATCGGGAAGGGGCTTGTCGCGATGAAGACGGCGGTATCCAACGACGACCTGCCACTGCTCTACTTCTACCAGCGCCACGGTTTCGTGATCGCCGAGATCGCGACGGGGCTGCTCGCTGACCGACTCGGTTACGCGGGGGTCGGTTTCGCCGGCATCCCGATCCGGGATGAGATCCGCCTTCGTCGACCGGTATGTGGCTAGCAAACCCGAAGGGAGCACTTCCGTGAACCGTTCCGCCCGCATCCTCCTCTCCCTGTCGCTGACGCTCGCGCTGTTCGCAGGCCTCGTCGGTTGCACGACGCCGTCCGGCGCGCCGGCCGAGTCTCCCTCGTCGACCGTGCCCGCGAAGCTCCGCATCGGGACGCTGCCGACCGAGGACACGCTTCCGCTGTGGGTCGCCGAGCGGGACGATCTGTTCAAAAAGGCCGGCATCGAGGTGGAGATCATCTCGTTCGCGTCGGCTCAGGAGCGCGATGCGGCCCTGACCGCCAACGCGATCGACGGCTTCATGGGTGACCTGATCGCCGCCGCGTCGCTGCGGGCCGGTGGCGTCCCGGTGAAGGTCGCGACCGTCATGCTGGGTGCGACGCCCGCCGAGGGCAGATTCGGGATCGCGGTCAAGCCGGGCTCGAAGGTCACCTCCCTCGAAGGGCTCGCGGATAAGCCGATCGGGACATCGAGCGGGACGATCCAGGAGTACGTCCTGGATCAGCTGATGATCCAGGCGGGTGTGTCGCCCGAGCAGATCAAGAAAGAAGAGGTCAAGAAGGTCCCGGTCCGCTTCGAGCTGCTCATGAGCGGCAAGCTCGAGGCCGCCGCGCTCCCGGAACCGTTCCTGTCTCTCGCCGAGAAGACGGGTGCCAAGGTCGTTGCGGACGATGCCGGTGACAGCAACCTGTCGCAGACCGTGCTGGTCTTCGCCGGCGCCTTCCTCGATGAACCGGCCGGAGCCGCTGCGGTCACGAAGCTCCTGGGTGTGTGGGACGAGGCCGTCGCGGTCATCAACAAGGATCCGAACGCCTTCCGCGCGCTGCTCGTCGAGAAGGCGCGCCTGCCCAAGCCGCTCGAGTCCACCTACAAAGTGAACACATATCCGACCGCGCAGCTCCCGAAGAAGGAGCAGGTCGAGGATGTCCTTGATTGGATGAAGGGGTCCGGACTGCTGACCAAGGAGGTCACGTTCCGGGACCTCACGTGGACGCCGCCCGCCAAGTAGCGGGCAGCCCCCGGACCGCACCCATGGCTGACGTCCTCGTCGATGGACTGAGTGTCACGTACCACGGCGTCGACGCCGAGGTACGTGCCGTTGCGGGCGTCGATCTCTCCCTGCTCTCGAGTGATGCCATCGCGGTGATCGGTCCTTCGGGCTGCGGCAAGTCGACCCTTCTGCTCGCGATCGCGGGCATCGTCAGGCCGTCATCCGGCTGTGTGACGGTGGCGGGCGAGGAGGTCGAGAGGCCGAGGATACACACCTCGCTCATCCTTCAGGACTTCGGCCTGTTGCCGTGGAAGACCGTCCTTCAGAACGCCGAGCTCGGGCTGTCGATCCGCCACCATCCTCCGTCTGAGACCCGGCGACGCGCACTCGCCGCGCTCGACCGTGTCGGGCTCAGCGAGTTCCTGCGCGCGTTCCCCTCCGAGCTGTCCGGGGGCATGCGCCAGCGCCTCGCGCTCGCTCGCGCCCTCGCGCTCGATGCCGACCTCATGCTCATGGACGAGCCGCTCTCGGCGCTCGACGCACTCACGCGCGAGGACCTTCAGGACCTCCTGCTCTCGCTGTGGTACGACCGCCGCTACACCTCCGTCCTGGTCACGCACTCGATCGAGGAGGCGGTCTACCTGGGGCGTCGTGTCGTCGTCATGACGCCGCGGCCCGGCAGGATCGCGGCGGTGGTCGACAACCCGCGCATGGGCGACCCCGACTACCGTCAGACCGACGCGTTCTACGCGAAGTGCGCCGAGTTGCGCGCCGTGCTCGCGCGCGAGGGTGCGGTGCATCCGGGAGGCCGCGGTGCCGATCCGGCGTTCGTCCCCGAGGGCGGCATCGCAGACGGCTCCGATGGCGGTGGGGCGTCGTGAACCCCGTCGTGCGACGGGTCCTGGGCTACGCCGGGGCGATGCTGGTGATGCTCCTGCTGTGGCAGGGCGCCTCGACGATCCTGGGCTCTCCCGCGCTGCCCGGCCCGTTCGCGGCCCTCGCGGTGTTCTTCGGTCGCTTCGGCGAGATCGCACCGTACCTGCTCACGAGTGCGTACCGGGTCGTGGTCTCGATGCTGATCGGACTGGCCGTCGGTGCCCCGCTTGGCCTCGTCCTCGGGCGCTCGCCGGGCGCCGACGCGCTCTTCGGGCCGCTCATCTTCCTCAACTACCCCATCCCGAAGGTCGTGTTCCTCCCGGTCCTGCTCGTCATGCTCGGCATCGGCAACGCGTCGATCATCGCGCTCATCAGCGTGATCGTGTTCTTCCAGATACTCGTCACCGCGCGGGACGCGTCGCGCTCGATCCCCGAGGCGTCCGTGCTCTCCGTGCGCTCGCTGGGCGCGGATCGCGCGCAGGTCTTCCGACACGTCGTGGTGCCGGCTGCCATGCCCGAGATCTTCACCGCCCTGCGGATCAGCGCCGGGACCGCGGTCGCGGTGCTCTTCTTCTCGGAGAACATCGCCGGCTCCACGGGCCTGGGCTACTACGTCTTCGATGCCTGGAGCCGTATCCAGTACGACGACATGTTCGCCGGTATCCTGGCGATGGCCCTGCTCGGAGTGATCCTCTACGAGCTGATCGAACTCGCCGAGGCCCGTGTGTGTCGCTGGGCGCGAGCCGGGAAGTAGCACCGCCCGGCTTCAGCCGCCCCAGCGCACCCGCCACGAGTTCCCCACGACCGCCAGCGAACTCAGCGCCATCGCTGCGGCCGCCGCGATGGGGGATAGCAGCCCGCTGACAGCCAACGGGACCGCCACCAGGTTGTACGTGAAGGCCCACGCGAGGTTCTGTCGGATGATGCGGCGGCTGCGTCGGGCGAGGCGGAGGAGCTCGGGAAGCGCCGAGAGCTCATCCGTTTCGCGCGTGAGGATGACATCGGCGGCCCGGAGCGCGACATCGGAGGCGCCGCCGACCGCGATCGCCAGGTCCGCCGCCGCCAGTGCGGGTGCGTCGTTGATGCCGTCGCCGACGAAGGCGAGCGGTCCCGCAGCCGCCAGTTCGCGTACGACGCGCTCCTTGTCGTGCGGCAGGACCTCAGAGCGGACCTCGTCGATACCGAGCGCCTCCGCGACCGCCCGGCTGGGTGCAGATGCGTCTCCCGAGATGATCGCCGTCCGCAGCCCGCGCCGGCGCAGGGTGGCGACCGCCGAGGCCGCTTCGGCGCGCAGGGGGTCGGCGAGTACGACACCGCCGAGGAGCCGGCCTCCCTCCGCGACCCACACGACTCCGCGGCCCCGGGTACCCTCGGCCTCCGCCATGGCGACCGCCTCGGGGCCGACGGAGATGCCTTCCAGCATGAGCAGCCGCGCCGAGCCGACGAGCACCGTGCGCCCGTCCACGCGGCCCTCCACGCCCAGACCCGGGCGCGAGCGGACCTCGCTCGCCGTTGCAACGGTGGTCCCCGTGACCGCCGCGGCGATCGCCGAGGCGGCGGGATGCGGGCTGCCCGCCTCCACGGCCGCCGCGACCGTGAGCAGATGAGCGGCCTCTTCACGGGACAGGCTCGCAGGCAGGAAGCCGGCGAGCGCCGGCCGGCCCTCGCTGAGCGTGCCGGTCTTGTCGAATGCGATGGTCACGATCTCGCCGGCCCGCTCGAGGACCTCGCCGCCCCGCAGCAGCAGACCGATGTCGGCCCCCCGGCGGATGGCGTTCATCGCGGCGAGCGGGGTCGCGAGCCCGAGGGCACACGGGCAGGCGACCACAAGGACCGCGACCGCGCGGCGTACCGCTTCGGCCGGTCCGGGTCCGGCGAACGCGGTGATGGCGAACGCCGCCAGCGCGATGACGAAGATGACCGGGACGAACACTCCGGCGACCGCGTCCGCAAGGCGCTGCGCGTGCGACTTCGCGAACGCAGCGTCCTCGACCACCACCGCGATGCGCCCCGACAGTGTCTCGCCCCCGGTCCGCACGGTGCGCACAAGGACGGCTTCGGCGAGGTTCACGGTACCGGCGAACAGCTCGTCGCCCTCGCCGCGCTCGACGGGCAGCGGCTCGCCGGTCAGCCGGGACTGATCCAGGGTCGTGTGTCCCGCGAGCACGAGCCCGTCGACCGGGACGCGCTCTCCGGCGCGGACGGCGAGGACGGATCCCGGGATGACGGCACCGATGGGAGAGCGCACGGCGTCGGCGAGACCGCCGCCCTCCGGCACGAGCCAGACCTCGTCCGGCGCTCCGGCGGCCAGTCCCGCGAGCGCGTCGGCCGCGTTGCCGCGCCCGAACGACTCGATCCAGCGCCCCAGCAGCACGATCGTCGTGATCATCGCCGCGGACTCGAAGTACGTCCCGTCGCCGCCGCGCAGGGTGGCTACGAGCGAGTAGGCGAAGGCGGTCCAGGTCCCGACGACGACGAGCGTGTCCATGGTCGCCTTGCCGAGGCGTGCGGCCTGCCACGCGCCTCGCAGGAACGGCCAGCCTGAGTAGAGGAGCACCACGAGGGTCAGAGCGCCGGTGAAGAGTTCCGTGGGCATGAGGCCGGCGTACTCTCCCCGCCAGAACGACGGCCAGAGCAGGAAGAACGTCGGCGTCATCACCCACATGCCGACCGCCATCGAGACGAAGAAGCGCAGGAACAGGTCGCGCGTCTCATCCTCGCCCCCGTGCCCGGCGGAACCGAGCCCGCCCGGCTCGGCGCGGTAGCCGAGCAGCGTGATCCGCGCGGCGATGGCGTCGCCGTCGACGGATGCCGGCTCGTAGGTCACGCGGGCCAACGACGCGGCGTAGGAGACCTCGGCGTCGAGCACGCCGGGCAGCGCCAGGAGCGCCTCCTCAAGCACGAGCGCGCACGACGAGCACCACATCCCGTCGATCCGCAGGGTGGTGCGTCGTGCCCCCGCGCGAGCGGCTGCTGCGGCCTTGCGTGCGCCGGCGTCCCGAGTGCGGTCGCCGACGGGCCCGGCGGTCAGTGTATCGAGCCCGCTTCGTGAGGCGACGGCCCACACCCGAGCGCAGCCCTCGCAACAGAAGCCGCGCGCGCCGGCCAGGTCACTGCGGACCGGCCGCCCGAGGACAGGCAGGCCGCACAGGTCGCACGTGCTTGAGCGGGTCGGTGAGGGCATATGCCTATCGTAGCGGGAATCGGCCCCGCGGGCGTCGGCCGACGATGCCTCGATTCGCGCTACAGACGCGAAGGCTCGCGGAATGCATAATGGGACGTCGCTCGTGGATATGTCATGCACGCACAGGGAGGTCGCACCGGATGAGCAAGCAGACCGTGGTCGTCGCACTCGGGGGCAATGCGCTGCTCAAGCGCTCCGAACCGATGACGGCCGAGGTGCAGCGTCGCAACATCCGCGTGGCGGCGCTGGCGCTCGCGCCGGTCGCCGAGACGTGCGACCTCGTGCTCGCGCACGGCAACGGCCCGCAGGTGGGCCTGCTCGCCCTGCAGGCGGCGGCGTACAGCGCCGTCGAGCCGTACCCGCTCGACGTGCTCGGCGCCCAGACCGAAGGCATGATCGGCTACATGATCGAACAGGAGCTCGGCAACCTGCTCCCGTTCGAGCGCCCGCTCGCGACGATCCTCACGATGGTGGAGGTCGACCCCGAGGACCCCGCCTTCTCCGATCCGACGAAGTTCGTCGGGCCGTGCTACCAGCGCGCTGAGGCCGAGGAGCTCGCCGCCCGGAAGGGCTGGATCGTCAAGGCCGACGGAGACCTGTGGCGCCGTGTCGTTGCCTCGCCGGAGCCCAAGCGCATCTTCGAACTGAATCCCATCAAGTGGCTGCTCGAGAAGGGGGCCGTCGTGATCTGCGCCGGCGGCGGCGGGATACCGACCTCGTACCTTCCGGACGGCACCCGTACGCTCGTCGGCTCCGAGGCGGTCATCGACAAAGACCTCGCCAGTGAGCTGCTCGCACGCGAGCTGGGCGCCGACCTGTTCGTGATGGCGACCGACGCACCCGGCGTGTACTTCGACTACGGCACACCGCAGCAGCGCCTGGTGGAACGCACCACACCGGAGGAGTTGGCGGGCCAGTCGTTCGCAGCCGGTTCCATGGGTCCCAAGATCGAGGCGGCCGTCCGTTTCGTGAACGCGACGGGCCACCGCGCCGCCGTGGGCCGGCTCGAGGATATCGCGGCGATCGTGAGAGGCGAGGCGGGGACGAGCATCGTCCCGTCGCTGCCATAGGGCACCGCCCGGCAGACGCCTATCGGGGCATCGCGAGCAGCGCGTCGGCGGCCTGTACGATCGACCGCACGCCGAGCGCGACGACGATGGCGCTGCCGGCGTACAGGAGCCATGAGCGGCCGCGCGACCCGAGCATGCCGCTCACCGCGCCGAACCCTGCCAGTGCCGGCACCGTTCCCAGCCCGAAGGACGCCATCGTGAGCGCTCCTAGGACCGCTGAGCCGCTGCCGAGCGCCGCGACCTCGATGGAGAGCAGGAAGCCGCAGGGCAGCAGCGCGTGGAGCATCCCGAGCGGCACTGCCGCGACCGGCCCGCGAGCCGCAAGCGCAGCGTAGGCGCGCGTGTACCAGCGGCTCGTCGCGACCCCCGCGCCGGACTCCAGTGTCCTGCCGACGCGAGTGAAGAGCGGTACGCCGGCGATCGCCAGTCCCATGACGACCATGAGTACCCCCGCCACGAGCCAGACCCAGCGCTGGACGGGGCCGAGCGCTCCGCGGATCGCGCCGAGCGACCCGAGAGCGCCGAGCAGCCCGCCGAGGCACGCGTAGGCGAGGACGCGACCGCTCTGGTAGGCGGCCTGCCACAGTACGACCGAAGCGGATCGCGCGGTCCGGGACCCGGCGGACGAGCCGGCGGCCCCGGACATGAGTCCCGAGGCCGCCACGAGTGCTCCGCACATACCGATGCAGTGTCCGAACCCGCCCGCGAGCCCGACGACGAAGACCGCCCAGAGGGTCGCCATCGTCCAGGGCCCCGTGAGACCTTCGATCACGGTTGCGAGGTCACGAAGATGTAGACGTAGCCGATCGACCACACGATGAAGAGCACGATGTAGACCTTGAGGAACAGCGTGACGCGCCCGTGCGCCTCACCGAGGCCCTCCGGGTATTCGTCCACCGTTCCGATCGGGCCGGGCCGGACGTCGGTGCTGGGGATCCGGTCGCCGGTGGCACCGCGGTACCAGGCGTTGGCCACGACGAGCCACACCGCCGCGATGAACGCCGCCGCCAGTCCGAGGGCCCAGAGGACCCCGGTCCACTGATAGAACCATGGCACGGCCTACACCCCCTTCGGGTCGAGGTCGGTACTGTCGTCGAGAAGCGGGATCGCCGCGCCGCCGCCGCGGCCGCTCCACTGCCCGGTCGCGAACGACCACATCAAGGCGAGCAGGGCGAGCAGCGCGAAGCCGCCCGAGACGATCACCATCATCCAGGTCGCCTCGTTCATCATGGCTTCACCACCGGGTCCTTCGCTCCGGCCAGCGCGCGGCCGTAGAAGACGACCTCCCAGCGCTCCTGCTCGGTCAGGATGTACTTCCACGGCGGCATGGCGGTGAACTGCTCCGGATCCACGCCGGCGACACCCTCGCTCACACGCCAGTACCACCACGGCGCATCGGAGACGACCGCGGGCTCGCCGGTCAGGTCGGCCGGCGGCGGCTTGAGCGGGGCGCCGAACGGGCCGTCACCCTTCGCCTTCGCCCCGTGGCATACGACGCACAGGCGCTCGTACGTCTTCTTGCCACGGTCGCGCGCCGCGGGCGTGTCCTCGAGCGGCGCGGGATCGAGCGCCTGGTACTCGACCGGCGGCTCGTCGCTCACGGCGTCAGGCTCCTTCGGCTCCACGAACATCGCGCGCTCGTAGGCGATGACGTCCCAGCGGTCCTGCTCGGAGAGCAGCAGGCGCCAGATGGGCATCGCCGAGTTCCCCACGCCCTCGCTGACGCGCCAGAACCAGCGGCCGTCGGACATCGTCTTGACGTCCGGGTCGGTGAAGTTGGCCGGCGGCGGGTTGAGATTGTCGCCGCTCGGACCCTCGCCCTGGCCGGCATCGCCATGGCACATCCAGCACCGCTTGAAGTAGACAGCGCGACCACGGGCCACCGAGGCGGTCTCGGGCGCCTTGACTGCTTCGTAGTTCGCCGGCGTGTCCGAGCCGTCGGGCTCACGAGTCGTCGTCAGCGACAACATGTCGCGAACGTACGTCGCGATCAGCCAGCGCTGCTCCTCGTCGAACCAGGTCTTCCACTTGGGCATCGCACGCATCGGCAGCGACTCACTGACGCGCCAGAACCAGTCGCCGTCCTTCCACGTCTTGTAGAACTCGCGGTCGCGGAAGTCCGGCGGCGCGGGCAGCAGACCCGCCGCATCGGGGCCGTCGCCCACGCCGGAGTAGCCGTGGCAGAACGAGCAGTTCGCCACGTACATCGACTTGCCGGCGTCCAGCGTGGCGGTGGTCGCCTTGATCGGATCGGGCTTGTCGTACGCGGCCGGCAGGTCGCCCTCATCGGTCAGGTGGGGGACCATGTCCATGAACGCCCGCTTCTCGAAGAGTGTGACGAGCCAGATCTCCTCTTCGGTCAGCGACTGACGCCACGGCGGCATGATGGTGCCGGCCACGCCTTCGCTCACGCGCCACATGAAGAACGAGTCGGGCAGCAGAGAGAAGCGCGGCTGACGCAGGTCCGCGGGGCGAGCGTTGTTGATCATCGCGTACGGGCCGTCACCCTTGCCGGCGCACCCGTGGCACGTCAGGCAGTTCCGCGCGTAGATGTCGCGGCCGCGGTCCCAGTTCTCTGACGTGACCTTGAAGGGCTGCTTCATGTCCTTGTACTTGTCCGGGATCATGAGGTCCGTGCTGGCGGTCTGCTGATTCCCGAGCCGGTTGAGATAGGCGACCAGCGCGGTGAGCTGCCGCTCATTGAGGAACTTGAACGACGGCATGATCGTGTCGGGCGAGAAGGCGCGCGGGTCCATGAGATGCGCCTTCTCCCACTGGTCTCCGCGTTTGAGGCCGATGTTGGAGAGGTCGGGCCCGGTGCGCAGCGTGCCGAGCTGGTGCGGTCGGTCGTAGTTGTAAGCGCCGGCCTCGGCGGCCTTGCCCGGGACGATGTCCTCGGGACGCGTGAACTGCGAGTGGCAGTACATGCAGCCGTTCGAGGTGTAGATGTCGCGCCCCTCCTGCTCGAGGGCAGTGTAGGGCCGCGCGTAGAGCGTGTCCGCCGGCTTGAAGACGAAGTTCGGCAGGAACACGACCACGGCGACCACGGAGAGCACGACCGCGAGTCCGCCGATCACGATGAGGCGGGGTGTCATCTTCATGGTGTCCTCGCCCCCCTATGCTTCCGTCGCGGCCGCGACGGCGTCGTTGGCGGCCATCGCTTCGACCTCACGCGACGACTGCTCGCCGCGCCACGTCCTGAAGATGTTGTACGCGAAGATGTACTGCGCGGTGATGATCATCGCCCCGCACACCGCGCGGCCGATCCACAGTCCGCGGATGCCCGGCAGGATCTCGATCGCCGGCAGCCCCTCCTGGAAGCCGCCCGCCTGCACGAGTCCGGCCGCGGTCAGTACGAGGAAGAAGCCGAGGAAACCGATCGTCGTCAGCCACCAGTGCACCCAGGCGAGACGCTCGCTGTACAGCACGCATCGGCCGTCGGTCCGGCACAGGCGCGGCATGATGTAGTAGATGAGCCCCATCATCGTGTAGCCCACGAAGCCGAGCAGCGCGAGGTGTGCGTGCGCCACGCTCCAGTTCGTGAAGTGGATGTAGGAGTTGACCTCACGAAGTGCCTGCGTCGCTCCCTGGAAGCTCACGAGCATGTAGAACGCCGCGCCGGAGATCACGAACCTCAGCGGGATCGAGTAGTAGAGCGTGCGCCACGATCCGCGCATCGTCATGAACACGTTGATGATGAATGCGAAGACGGGGATGAGGAGGCCCATCGAACAGATCACCGAGATCGTCTTGAGCCACTCGGGGACCGGCGCCTGCAGGATGTGGTGCGTTCCCACGCCGCTATAGAAGAAGGCCAGGAACCAGAAGGCGATCAGGGCGAGCGTATAGCCGTACAGCGGGGTCTTCGTCTCCTTCGGCAGGATGAAGTAGATGACCGGTACCGAGCCGGTCGTGAACCACAGGCCGAGGATGTTGTGGCCGTAGAACCAGCCCCAGATCGCGTCGTTGAGGCCGAACAGCGCGCCGGACGGGTAGACCCAGATCACGTTCCCGATCGCATAGACGATCGGGAACCAGATCAGCGAGCCCATGACGTACCAGAGGCTGACGTAGAGGTGCTCGACCTTCCTTGCGGCGATCGTGCGGAAGATGTTGTAGCCGGTGAGCAGGAGTGCCGTCATGACGAGGATGTCGAGCGGCCAGATCAACTCGGCGTACTCGCGCGACTGGGTCATGCCGTTGAGCAGGGTGAACACCGCGCCGACCATGACGAAGTTCCACAGCACCATGACGAAGTTGCCGAGCTTCTCGCTGTGGATGTCGGCCTTCGTCAGGCGCGGGACCATGTAGTACCAGCCGGAGATCATCGCCATCGACAGGAAGCCGAAGGCGAGCCCGTTGACGTGCGTGGGACGCAGCCGCGTGAAGGTCAGCCACGAGATGCCGGCGAACAGGTCAGGCGCGATGAACTCCGATGCCATGAGTATCCCGAGCGATATGGACACGACCAGCCAGAACACCGCCGATAGCCCCATGTTGCGTGCAGTCGAGTCTTTCTCCGACCACATGGCGTCCCCTTCCCCTGTCGAGCCCGCGTACTTCATGGAGGATTGTTCCTTTGTGGGGGAGTGCGTTAACGCGCAGAACGGCCCGGAACGTCGTAGACGTTCCGGGCCGTCATGATCGCGGTGGTGCCCCCGGCAGGATTCGAACCTGCGGCGCACGGTTTAGGAAACCGATGCTCTATCCCCTGAGCTACGGAGGCGCTCAGTGCGTAGGCGAGTATACGACGCGCGGCGCGAGCGGAGAAGCGCGCACGCTCGCGGCCGGAGCTACTGCATCGTGTCCTCGAAGAGCACGAAGCGGTCGGAGCACCGCACGGTGACTTCCTTCGCGTACGGTTCGATGCCCTTGCTCTGGAGCCATCCGGCGTCCTCGCCGATCTTGCTCTTCGCCTCGGCGAACGTGCGGTGCGCCTCGAACGCCACCCACAGCCCGGGCGCCATACCCGCGTAGTGCTCGGAGCGGTCCACGACGATGTATGTCTCGAACTCGCCGAGCGCGCCGCGCGCCGTCTGCGCGGCCTTCTCGGCTCCGGCCTTCGTCGTCGAGCTGCCGACGATCGCGACACCGATCGTCTTGCCGGTCTGGGCCGTGGCGGCGTCGGGGTGGGCGGGGTCGATCAGGGCAGCCGCGGGTTCTGCCGGTGTTGTGGCCTCAAGGACCGGCGAGCTTGCGGCGGGGGCCGATACCGGCTCGGTCACGGGCGCCGAGGGCCGGTCGGCTGTTTGTGGCGGCGTGGTGACACATCCCGCGAGCGTGCAGCAGGCGATCAGCAGGGCGCTCACCGCGGTCCGTGCATGCACCATCTCGGCCATAGGGCCTCCCCGAAGCGGTGTTGGTTCCGGCCCTCATGGTACGAGTCCGGGGCTCTCGTGTCAGGAGCCATCAGGCCCCGCACACCACTTGACCCACCATATGGCACGCCGTATGCTTCCCGTCATGAATCATTCACACCATGAACCATTCGACAGGTGAACGGACGGGAGAGCCATGCAGAGCAAGCGACTCGACGACTTCATCGCGCGGTTCGAACTCGCGACGATGAACGTCGGCCGTTCGATCGGCCACTGCGCCGCCGGCGCCGGCGGAGAGATGACGGGCCCCCAGCACCATGTGATGCGGCTGCTCATCGCCTCGGGCGGGATGAAGTCGTCCGATCTCGCCGAGGCGCTCGGTACGCAGCCGAGTGCGGTCACCGCCGCCGTCGACCGCCTCGAGGCGCGCGGGTTCGTGACTCGTGAGCGCGATGACTCCGATCGTCGCGTCGTGCGCGTCGTGCCGTCGGAACTCGGCGCCTCGGAGTATCGCCGCGTCGAGGCACTGATCCGCGCCCATGTCCGCCAGATGCTTTCCGTACTCGACGACGCCGAGCTCGAGGCACTCGTCACCGCGTTCGAGAAGATGTCCCGCGCGCTGCAGTCCCCCGCAACGTCCGCATAGAGCCCGAAAGGCCACACGATGTCCAAGTTCTTCACGAAGTTCTCGATCAGGAATGCGGCAGCGGTCCTGATCCTGTGCATCCTGGTGAGCGCCGGCGGGCTCTACTCCGCCAGTCTGCTCAAGCAGGAGCAGATGCCGGACGTGTCCATCCCTATCGTCGCGGTCGTCACGATCTATCCGGGTGCGTCCCCCAATGACGTGCTCAAGGACGTGACCAAGCCGGTGGAGGATTCGCTCTCCGGTGTGGCCGGCATCAAGAACGTGAACTCGACGTCGGCCGAGTCGATGTCGATGGTCATCGCGCAGTTCGACTACAGCCAGGACATGGAGAAGGCCAAGCAGGCCGTCTCCGATGCCGTGGGCAAGGTCAAGCTCCCGGCGATGGCGGTCGCGCCGCAGATCTCGCGCCTGTCGTTCGGTTCGATGGCGATGCTCAAGATCGCGATCAGCAACGACAAGATCCCTGCCGATCAACTCGAGCAGGCGGTCCGTGACGACGTACTGCCCGGCATCCAGGGCATCGACGGTGTGGCGAACGTGGGCATCTCCGGCGACGCGGCCAAGGCGGTCTATGTCACGCTCAAGCCGGACGAGATGATCGCTCACAACGTGTCGCTGACCTCCGTCCAGCAGCAGCTCCAGGCGAACAACCTCTCGTTCCCGGTCGGCACGGTGAACATGGGCGACCTGACCAAGCCCGTGCGCGTGACCGGTACGACCACCGACGTCGCGTCGGTCGAGAACCTTGCGATCCCGCTGCAGCCCAACACCTCCAAGATGCTCACTGACGCGTTCTCCGGTATCGGCAAGGGCTTCGCCGGACTCGGGCAGGGCATGGCGGGTCTCGGCAAGGGCCTCGGCGGCCTCGGCTCCGCCGTCGGCGGCCTGGGCCAGGGGCTCTACGGCCTCGGCTACGGCCTCTACGGCACCGGCCAGGCCACGAACGGGATGCTCTATCTCACGAACGCGATCTCCTCGATGGAGACCTCGATCTCCGCGGTCCAGGCCGACAAGGCCGCGCTGCAGGCGACCAAGGCCAAGTACGAGGCGATCCTCGCTTCCGATCCTTCGTCGATCACGGTCCAAGCGGGCCTCGGCGCCGTCACCGGGCAGATCGCCGGCAAGGACGGTCAACTCACGGGCATGAAGGCCGCGATCGCCGGGATGCGGACGCAGCTCGCCGGCATCCAGGCGCAGTTCGGCTCGTCGCTCAAGCCGCCCCCCGCACTGCCGAAGGCGAAGTCGTCCGGCGGTGCCATGAAGATGCCGAGCGGCGGCGGACTCAAGATGCCCAAGACAGCCTCCGGTGCCTCCACGATCAAACTGTCCGAGATCGCCGACATCAAGGTGGGTGTCGGTCCGCAGGAGTCCTACACGCGCACGAACGGCACCTCGTCGGTGCTCATCGAACTCTCCAAGGCCCAGGACGCCAACACGGTCGACGTGGCCGACAAGGCGCTCGCCAAGATCGCCGAGCTCTCCGCCAAGCTCCCCGGCGGCACCAGGATCACGACGATCTACGACGGCGCGGAGCCCGTGAAGATGTCGGTCAACGGCATGGTCCGTGAGGGCGCGCTCGGTGCGCTGCTCGCGATTGTGGTCATCCTGCTGTTCCTCCGCAACTTCCGCGCGACGGTCATCTCCGTCATCTCCATCCCGCTGTCGCTGCTCATCGCGATGGTCTTCCTCAAGGAGGCCAACGTCACGCTCAACGTCATGACGCTCGGCGGACTGACGGTGGCGATCGGGCGCGTGGTCGACGACTCGATCGTCGTCATCGAGAACATCTTCAGACACCTTTCCGAGACGACCGAGCGCACCGAGCAGGTCATCATCGATGCGACCTCCGAGGTGACGGGCGCCATCACGTCCTCGACGCTCACGACCGTCGCGGTATTCGTCCCGCTCGGTCTCGTCTCCGGCATGGTCGGCAAGATCTTCTTGCCGTTCGCTCTGACCGTCTCGCTCGCGCTGCTCGCCTCGTTGCTCGTGGCTGTCACGGTCGTGCCGCTCGTTGCGAGCAAGATGCTGCTCAACTCGAAGGTCCCCGTGCACGACGAGAAGAAGCCGTCCCGCGCGCTCGACTGGTACGAGGGCGTCCTGCGTTGGTCGCTCGACCGCAAGTGGGCCGTGTTCGCCGGCGCGCTCGCGCTCCTGGTGGCGGCGGGCGGGCTCGCGACGGTCGTCGGCACCGGCTTCATGCCCCAGCAGAAGGAGCGCTACGTCAACATCGACGTCGCCTTCCCTCCGGGCACCAACGTCAACACCGTCAACGACTCGGTGGTCAAGATCGAGAAGCAGCTCGCGAAGGACTCCGAGACGCGCTACTACCAGACGACCGTCGGCGCACCGACAGGCAACGTCAACGTCCAAGGCGGCGTGAAGGGTGCGAACACAGCGTCGGTCTTCGTGCGTCTCAACGACGGCTCCGACATCGACTCGAAGATCGTGGCGTGGCGCAAGCAGTTCGCGCAGCTCGGCCCGGCGGATGCGATCAAGGTCTCGCCCGGCGGCGGATTCTCGTCGTCGAGCTCCAACCAGCTCGACTTGCAGGTCACCGGCGCCGACTTCGAGGCGGTCAAGAAGGCCGCCGCCACGTTGACGAAGGACCTGGCGCAGGTCGAGGGGCTGGACCCGGCCAGCAACAACATCGGCACATCGAAGCCGGAGATCCTCGTCGAGGTCGACCAGGCGAAGGCGGCCAAGGAGGCGCTGTCCGCGGCGCAGGTCGCCGGCGGCGTGCGCAACCTGCTCTCGTACACGGCCGCCACTCAGATGACCGTGGACAACCGCAAGATGGACGTGAAGCTTGGCGTGAAGTTCGATCCGCTCACCGAGGTCGCCGATCTCGGCGCCACCGAGATCCTCAATCCGATGGGCACCGCGGTCCGTCTCGACAAGATCGCCACCGTGCGTCAGGTCGAGGGCCCGGTGAGCATATACGCCATCGATGGCCAGCAGTTCGCCGACATCAAGGCGTCCATCACGGCGAAGGACACCGGCAAGGTGACCTCCGCGGTCAAGGCGCTCATCGCCAAGGAGAATCTGCCCGACGGGGTCAAAGTGACCGTCGCCGGCACCGCGTCGCAGATGAGCGAGGCGTTCACCCAGCTCGGCATGGCGATGCTCGTGGCGGTCGGCGCCGTCTACCTCGTCATGGTCATCGCATTCGGCGAGGCCACCGCCCCGCTCGCGATCCTCTTCTCGCTCCCGCTTGCGGCTGTCGGCGGCATCTTCGGGCTGTTCGTTGTCGGCCTGCCGCTCGACATGCCGGCGATGATCGGTGCGCTCATGCTCATCGGCATCGTCGTGACCAACGCGATCGTGCTCATCGACCGCGTACAGAAGAACCGCAAGGAACGCGGCATGCCGATGCGCGAGGCGCTCGTGGAGGCCGGTCGTGTCCGCATGCGGCCGATCATCATGACCGCCATCGCGACCGTCACGGCGCTCCTGCCGCTGGCGATGGGCATGTCGGAAGGCGCGCTCATCTCCCAGTCACTGGCCGCGATGGTCATCGGCGGCCTGACGCTGTCAACAGCGCTGACGCTCATCGTCGTGCCGGCCGCGTTCGAGATGCTCGAGCGGCTCTTCCACCCGGAGTCGCGCCCGAAGCGTCGCGGCGCCGGGCGCGACGGCGGGGCGGAGGTCGAGGCGACCGACACCCCGGCGACCGAGACCGAGTAGGGGACCAGTACTCGCTCAGAGGGGCCCGTCGGCGTCCGTGCCGGCGGGCCCCTCTCGTGTGAGCGCTCGCGGTGCGGGTACACTCGAATCATCCGGCGGTCTCGTCGGGCGTCCGGATCGAGGAGCGAACACATGAGCGCATCGCCGCAACCGATCGTCTACTGCCGCTCCTGGTGCGGCGACTGCCAGCGCGCGATCCGCTGGCTCGACGACATGGGCTACGACTACACGGTGATCGACATCGATGACGACGAGGTCGCCCGGGAGCGTTGCGTCGAGCTCGCTGGCAAGGTCGTCACGCCGACCTTCGAGATCGGCGAGGTGTGCGTCGTGAACTTCGACCCGCGGTCGCTCAAGGAAGTGCTCGGCGAGCCCGGCGCGTAGCGCACGCGCCGCTCAACTGCCCGTGTGTGAACGCACCGAAAACTCGTTGTGAACACTTCGGCAGAAGGCTTCCCGCGGTTCGTCGAGGGCTCCAGACTCCTCGGTGAGGTGTCACGCAGCCCGGTGCGGATCCCGATCTGCCGCACTCATCCGTAGACGACACGCCCGCAGCGACACGGGAGGCCGCCATGGATGAGATCAGCGTGTGGTTCGAGGTCGTCAGGGGGATCCTGCCGCCCCGCTACGCCGTTCGGCTCGCATGGGACCAGCGCGCGCTCATCGTCACGTCACCCGGCGAGGAGCGCATCGCCTGGATCGACGAACGTGAGCTTGCGACCCTGTCTCCGACCCGCGCGATCCGTCTGATCGAGGCGAAGTTGCGGCAGCCGGACAGCCGCCTGCACGTGGCGATCGCCGTCTAGTCCGAACGGCACGGCTTTCCTACAGGTTCCCATCGGTTCCTATCGCGCGTACACTCACACCCATGAGCGAACTCATGGACATCGCGAGTGTGGCAGCGTACCTCGGCGTCACCGAGCGCACCGTGTACAACAAGGTGCGCGCGGGTGACCTGCCGGCGGTGAAGGTCGGCCGGCTCTGGCGGGTGCGGCGCGCGGACCTCGAGGCGTGGCTGGCCGGCGGGGGTACCCTGCCGCTGTCGACCCCGGCCGCGTCGGTCCCCGGTCCTTATCCCTACGCCGACGTCGCGGGACGTGCGTCCGTCGCGGCCGAGGACGGTGCGATCCCTTCACGTGCGGACCTCGAAGCCTCGCTGTCAGGCGTGGACGAGATCGTGGAGCGGCGACTGCGGCTCGTCTCGCTCCTCACGCGCGGCGTCCGTGCGCTGGGCTGGAGCGCGCCGGTCATCGTGGGCGGCTTCGCCGTGCAGTACTACACGGCGGGTGACTATCGCACGGTCGATATCGATCTGGTCGGCGCATCCGAACCGGTGGCGCAGGTGCTCGAATCGTGGGGGTTCCTTCGCGAGGGCAGGCACTGGTATGACGCGGAGCTCAAGGCGGCCGTGGAGGTGCCGGGTGCGCAACTCGAGCAGTGGGAGCGTGAACGGGTCTTCGCCGTGCGCGTCGCCGGGATCGACGCTTTCGTCCTGGGCATCGAGGACCTCATCATCGATCGTCTCAACGCCTGCGTTCACTGGAATGACGACGAATCGTGCAGATGGGCGAAGGTCATGATCGTGACCGCGCCGGAGCTCGACGTGGAGTACCTGCGTCAGCGGGCGGCTGATGAGGACGTCACGGCGAAGCTGGCCGAGATGCTGGGATCGCGATGAAGCGCACGCAGAGCATGGAAGAGTGGCGTGCGATGCAGACCGCGAACTTCCGCATGGCCGTACTGTTCGCGCAGGGGCATCGCTCACCGCGGCGCAAGCCGCGCGACCCCGTCGAGGATCGCATCCTCTACGAGTTCGCCGTCGCCTCCGTGCGCGAGCGCGCGGCGTCAGGGCGCCTCGTGCGCATCGGGCCGCGTCACTACGAGCTGCGGGGGAAGGGCGAGGAGTGAAAGCATCGTCGCTGTTATCCCGAATCTGGAGGTGGGACATGGGCGAGGACGATGTGCCCGAGGCCGGCACGGGAAGCATGCTGATCTACCGTGACGCAGCGACCAGTCTTCACGTCCGCCTCGATGGCGCCACCGTGTGGCTGTCTCAGCGTCAGATCGCCGAGCTGTACCAGACGACGCCCCAGAACGTCACGCAGCACCTCACTCACATCTACGACGACGGTGAACTGGACGAGGCGGCAACCTGTAAGGACTACTTACAGGTTCGGACAGAAGGCACTCGACGAGTCGAGCGCTCGGTTCGGCACTACAACCTGGAAGCCATCCTCGCTGTGGGCTACCGCGTTCGCTCGGGTCGCGGCACGCAGTTCAGGCAGTGGGCGACGGCGCGGCTCTCGGAGCTTCTCGTCAAAGGCTTCACCATGGACGACGAGCGCATCAAGGCCGGGCGCACGTTGGGTGATGACTACTTCGACGAGCTGCTCGAACGCATCCGCGACATCCGCTCGAGCGAGCGGATGTTCTACCAGAAGATCACCGATATCTACGCCACGAGCGTCGACTACGATTCGGATGCGGAAGCCACCCGGCTCTTCTACCAGACCGTGCAGAACAAGATGCACTGGGCCGCTCACGGCCACACCGCAGCCGAGATCATCCACGAGCGCGCGGACGCGGACCAGCCGAACATGGGCCTCATGTCGTGGAAGAACGCGCCGGGCTCTGCGATCCGCAAGGGCGACGTCGCGGTCGCGAAGAACTACCTGGCGGCAGACGAGCTGTCCGCACTCAACCTCATCGTCTCGGCGTATCTGGACTTCGCCGAGTTGCAGGCGCGCAACCACCGGCAGATGCACATGTCGGACTGGATCATCAAGCTTGATGACTTCCTGCGCCTCAGCGACCACGACGTTCTGCAGTCCGCCGGCTCGATCTCCCACGCGATCGCCGAAGATCACGCGACGTCCGAGTACCGGCGCTACCGGGAGCAGCAGCGCAAGCGGGAAGTCACGGAGGCCAGCAGCGACTTCGACCGCATTGTGGCTCAACTCGAGGCACCGGAATGAGCGTCCTCTGACGCCGGCGTTCAGGCCCTCAGTCGCAGTCCCCGTCCACGGCTGGGCACACCGCGGCCGGTGACTCGAACTCCCCGGGGAAGTAGCGCTTCCCGAGCCACAGCGCCACGTTCACGAGTCCGATCAGCACCGGCACCTCGATCAGCGGGCCGATGACCGCGGCGAACCCGGCACCCGCGCCGATGCTGGCCGACAGCGCCACTGCCACCGCGATCGCCAGTTCGAAGTTGTTGCTGGATGCCGTGAGCGAGATGGTGACCGTCTTGCGGTAAGGGGCGCCGGCGGC
This sequence comes from Coriobacteriia bacterium, assembly GCA_030652345.1. The sequence goes on along the minus strand of JAUSAU010000002.1, from coordinate 42,396 downwards.
GCGGAGCGCGAAGAACGTCCCGAAGAACATCAGCAGGAAGTAGAGCACCAGCGGGATGGCGATGCCGACCACGTCGAGCGGGTTGTTGACGATCGTGGAGCCCTTGAGCGAGAACATCACGACGATCGTGAAGAGCAGCGCAATGAGCGTCATGGGCGAGATGCGCGGCACGACCTCGCGGTGGTACCACTCGGTCCCCTTCGCGCGCACCAGCAGCGACCTGAACGTGAAGCCGGCGAGGAAGGGGATGCCGAGGTAGATGAAGACCGTCGTCGCGATCTGTCCGATGGTGACGTTGACGACCACCGAACTCAGCCCCACGAGCGGCGGCGCGACCGTGAGCAGGAACCACGCGTAGATGCTGTAGAAGAAGACCTGCATGAGTGCGTTGAAGGCGACCAGCCCCGCCGCGTACTCGTTGTCACCGCCGGCGAGCTCGTTCCATACGATCACCATGGCGATGCACGGCGCGATGCCGATGAGCACGAGTCCCGCGAAGTACTCGGCGTTCCCGCGCATGAAGGTGGCGGCAAGGCCGAACATCAGCGCGGGTGCGATGACCCAGTTGAGCAGGACGGCCAGTGCGAAGACCTTCCAGTCGCGGAAGACGTCGGGCAGGTCCTCGTAGCGCACCTTCGCGAGCGGCGGGAACATCATCACGATGAGCCCGATGGCGATCGGGATGTTCGTCGTCCCCACGCTGAGCGAATTGACGAAACCGGAGACGCCGGGGATCAGGAATCCGATCCCCACGCCCACCGCCATCGCCGCGAAGATCCACACGGTGAGATAGCGGTCGAGGAAACTCAGGCGCTTGACGACGGACTGTTCTGTCACGCGGACCACCCGTTCGTGTTCAGGCGCGCCGAAGCGCGTCGGCCAATGATGTCGGGCAGGCCGGCCGCGAGCATCGCGGCGGCCACCCTTTCGATGTCGTACGCGACCCGGTGGAATGTGGCGTCGATCTCACCCGCGTCGCCGATGATGAGCTCGACCCAGCACGCGCGCGGGTCGCCGTCCTTGGGCTTGCCGACGGAGCCGGAGCTCACGTAGTCGATGCGGCGCCCGTCTTCGGCGCTCAGCACGCGGTGATAGGGGACGTGGACGTGTCCGACGCAGACGACGTCAGCATCCGCGGCGACCGCCAGCCGGACGAGCTGCTCGTCGGTGCGGTCAGGCAGGAGGTACTCGTTGATCTTGCGCGGCGAGCCGTGCGCGAGCAGGACGCGCGTGCCCTTGAGATCGAGTCGGATCTCGTGCGGAAGCGCCGCGAGCCACGCTGCGCGCTCGTCGTCGATCAGCGGCTCGGTGAACGCGTACGATGCGGCGCCGTCGGAGCGGGCCTGATCCGTGGCGTAGTAGCAGCCGCACTCACCTCGCCGGTTGCCGATGCCGTCGTCGTAGTTGCCCATGATCGTCGGGACACCGAGCGAACGGATGCGGTCGACGACCCCCGCGGGATCGGGGCCGTAGCCCACGAGATCGCCCAGGCAGTAGCGCTCGGTGATCCCGCACGCGTCCATGTCGCCCAGGACAGCGTCGAGCGCCGCGGTGTTACCGTGGATGTCTGAGAAGAGAGCGATACGACGCACGGGAAGAGCCTCCTACTGGTTCGATATGTTTCGAACTATACTGCAGGAGGCCGTCCGTTTGCCACAGATGCGAGAGGTTTCACGATGAAGAAACAACTGTCGGCCAAGCCGCTGCTCTACCCGATGCCCACGCCGCTCGTGGCCGCCGCGCACGAGGGTCGCCGGGGCGTCTTCACCGTCGCATGGATCGGGATGGTCTCGGGCACGCCGCCGACCATCGGGATGGCCGTTCGCGCCACGCGCAACACGCTCGAGCTCATCGAGGCGAGCGGCGTCTTCAGCGTCAACGTGCCGCGGGTCGGGCAGGAGGCGATCGTGGATTTCTGCGGCATCGTCTCCGGGCGCGACACCGACAAGTTCGGTGCGGCCGGCATCACCGCGGTGGCCGGCACCGTGACGGGGGCGCCGATGGTCGCCGAGTGCCCGTTCAACATCGAGTGCCGCGTCGTGGGCGTGCAGGAGATGGGCGAGTACCGCCTGGTCATGGGCGAGATCGTCGAGACGCACGCCGACGAGGAGATCCTCGCTGAGGACGGGAAGACCGTGGACGTGGGCCTGCTCGACCCGCTCGTCTACATCCCCGGCTCGCGTGAGTACCGCGGGCTCGGCCCGAAGGTCGCGGACGCCTACAGCGTCGGCATCCCGCTGAAGGAGCAGTCATGAGCGACACCTGCGCCTGCGGCGGGGACTGCGCGCCGCGGACGGTCGTCGAGGACGAGGCGCTCGCCGCGGCCTTCAAGGCGCTCGCGTCGGCCCAGCGCCGCGAGCTTCTCCGCATCGTCGCGGAGCACACCTCCGAGGCGGGGGAGTGCTGCCCGGCCGAGGTCTGCGCCTGCAAGCTCGCCGACGCGCTCGAACTCGCGCCGTCCACGATCTCGCACCACATGTCGGTGCTCGTGAAGGCGGGCCTCGTCTCGGCGAGCAAGCGCGGTCTGTGGGTCTACTACCGGCTCGAGCGCGAGGCGCTTCGGGCGGTCGCGGGCGAGCTGACGGGTCTCTAGGCGCCACGGCGGGTACAACCCGCAACGGGGGTGGTAGCCATGTGGCGCGACAGGGCCGAGGCGGGACGAGCGTTGGGTGAGGACCTGGTGCGCACCGGCTACGCGGAGCGGGACGACGTCGTCGTCCTCGGGATCCCGCGCGGCGGAGTCGAGGTGGCACGAGGTGTCGCCGACGCGCTCGCCGCGCCGCTCGACGTCGTGGTCGTGCGCAAGGTCGGGCATCCCGGGAACCCCGAGTTCGCGGCGGGCTCGGTGGATCCTGACGGGAACGTCTATGAGAACCCGGGCGCCGGCGTGAGCCGAGACGGCCTGACTGCGGCGGCCGGAGTAGAGCACGCGGAAACGTTGCGGCGTCTGGCCGAGTATCGCGGGCAGCGGCCGGCTCCCGAGCTGGCGGAGCGTACCGTCATCGTGGTGGACGACGGGATCGCGACCGGGCTGACCGCGCTGGCCGCCATTCGGTGGCTGCGCTCCCGGGGCGCGCGCCGGGTCGTGCTCGCCTCACCCGTCGTGGCACCGGGAGCGCTCGCATCCCTTGCTCCCGAGGCCGATGCGATCATTGCCCTCTCGACACCCGGCGGCTTTCGGGCCGTCGGCGCCTTCTACGAGCACTTCCCGCAACTGAGTGACGCGGACGTCGCGGAACTGCTCGCCGCCGGCTCCGGCGTGCGGGTTCCGAATCGGTGACGGACGCGCGCCGGCGACGGTGTGGCCGGCGCCGAACGGTATAATCGCCGCGTCGGGGCGTGTTCGCCGGTCCGGACATCGTGCCGCGACCACCACACCGGGGGAACTCCGCAGATGTACAAGAGCCGAACCGTCGGGGTCGTCGTCCCGTGCCACAACGAGGCGACGCAGATCGGCAGGGTCATCGACACCATGCCGGACTTCGTCGACCGGATCATCATCGTCGACGACGTGAGTTCCGATGCCACCGTGGAGGTCGTGCGCGGCTACGTGGAGCGCATGCCCGAGCGCGTCCGCCTCATCGTCCACGAGCGCAACGGTGGTGTGGGTGCGGCGATCGTGACGGGCTACAAGGCCGCGGTCGAGGAGCAGATCGAGATGACGGCCGTCATGGCCGGCGATGCCCAGATGGACCCGGCGGACCTGCCGGCCCTGCTCGATCCGGTGGCCGCGGGCGAGATCGACTACTCCAAGGGCAACCGCCTCTTCACGGGCGAGTCGTGGCGCAAGATCCCGAAGGTCCGGTATCTGGGCAACTCGGCACTCTCGCTCATGACGAAGATCGTCTCGGGCTACTGGAACATCGCGGACTCGCAGACCGGTTACACCGTGGCCAACCTGCGCGCGCTGTCCACCATCGACCTCGACGCGCTCTACCCGCGCTACGGGTTCCCGAACGACATGCTGGTCCAGCTCAACATCTATGATTTCCGTGTCCGCGACGTGCCGATCCATCCGGTCTACGACGTCGGTGAGCGCAGCGGCATCCGGCTGTGGAAGGTCATCCCGACGATCTCGTGGCTGCTCTTCCGGCGCTTCTGGTACCGCATGTTCCAGAAGTACGTCATCCGCGACACGCATCCGCTCGTGCTCTTCTACATCACCGGTATGGCCTTCTCGCTCGTCGGCTTCTACTTCGGCGTGCTCCAGGTCATCGCCCGCGTCCAGGGGCGGCCCCTGTCGCAGGCGACCGTCGTCCTCTCGGCCCTGCTGTTGATCTCGGGGCTGCAGTTCCTCTTCTTCGCCATGTGGTTCGACATGGAACACAACCGGGACCTGCGATGAGCGACGAGGCCGGCGGCACGCTCAGCATCCTCGTCGCCACGACCTCGTATCCGCTTCGCGACGGCGACTTCTCAGGCCATTTCGTGCACTCCCTCGCGTCCGCTGTCGTCGCGCGGGGGCACCGTGTCACGGTCGTCGCTCCCCATGCGCCCGGCGTCGCCGAGGCCGAGGAGCTCGACGGCGTGACGGTGAGGCGTTTCCGCTATGCACCCGAACCGATCGAGCTCGTCGCCTACGGTGACGGCATCGCGACCAATCTGCGCCGCGACGCCCGAGCCTGGCTGGCGCTGCCCCTGTTCTCGCGCGCGCTCGCGCGCGCGGTCGCACGCGAGGCCGCGGGGGCGGATGTGATCCACGCCCAGTGGGCGCCGACCGCCGCGATCTCTGCCCGCTCGCTGCGCGCAGCGCCCTCTGTCGTCACACTGCACGGGTCGGACGTCTCGCTCGCGCGAGGCGGCGGCGTGTGGCGCGCTCTGCTCGACCGTGGCCTGGCGGCGGCCGATCGGGTGGTGACCGTGGCCCGCGATCAGGCCGACTTCCTTCGCGCGTCCGGTGCGTACACCGGGGTGGTCTCAACGATCCCGTCGGGCGTGCCGCGCGGACTCCTCGAGCGGCCGCGCCTCGAACCGGCCGCCGGGGCGCCGTTCACGTTCCTCTACGCCGGTCGCCTCATCGCGGGCAAGGGCGTTCACGAGCTCCTCGAGGCGTTCGTCCGTGTCGCGCGGGCCCACGATGACGTGCGGCTCGTGCTCGTCGGGACCGGTCCCGAGGAAGGCGCGCTGCGTGAGCGCGCGGTCGCGGGCGGCGTGGCCGACCGGATCGACTTCCGCGGAGCTCAGGACCACGCATCGACGCTCGATGCGATCGCCGCGGCCGACTGCTTCGTCCTGGCGAGCCATGCGGAGGGCAGTCCGCTCTCCGTCACAGAGGCGCTCGCGCTCGGAACGCCGGTGGTGGGCACGCGCGTCGGTGGCGTGCCGGACCTGCTCGGCGACGACGGTCAGCTCGTCGAGGCAGGCGACGTCGCGGGGCTCGCCGAGGCGATGATGCACGTGATGCTCGGCAGCGGTCTGCGAGCGATGCTCTCCCGTGAGGGGCGCGAACGCGTGGCCGCCCGCCTCACCTGGGACACGATCGCCGAGCGGCACGAGCGCATCTACCGAGAGGCGATCGAAGCGGCGGCCGGAGGGGGCCGGCGTGGCTGAGCCGCGAGCTCCCCGCATCGATCCCACTGTCGCCGGGTGGCTCGTCCGCGCCGCGCAGGCCGTGCTCGCCGTCGCGATCGTCTACTTCGTCTGGCAGTCGCTCTCCGGCAGTCTCGAACGCTCCGGGTTCGCGACGCTCGAGTTCTCATTCGGCTACCTCGCCGCCGCCTGGGCGGTCCTGCTCGTCTACTACCTGCTCTTCGTCGGCGGGCTGGCGCTCGTCCTGCGCGCGCTCGGCTACCGGCCGCACTACCGCGACGTCCTCAAGCTCTCGTTCGGCGCGAACCTCGGCAAGTACCTTCCGGGCGGCATCTGGCAGGTCGCGGGCAAGATCGCGATGGCCAAGCGCGCCGGAGTCGATCGGCACGCCGCACTCGTGGCCTCCGTCATCGAGAGCGGCGTGAGCGTCGCGGGCGGCGCACTGATGTTCCTGGCGACGACCTTCATCGGCGCCGAGCTGCCTCCCGGCGTACCGCGCTGGTCGATGGTCGTGCTCGCCGCCGGCATCGTGGGAGCGCTGCACCCGGCGATCTTCGGCCGCGTGGTGCGGCTCGGGATGCGCCTGCTCAAGATCGAGGAGGACGTGCCTCGCCTGACCTTCACGGCGACGCTCGGCCTCGTCGCCTACTACTGCGGCATCTGGTTCGTCGCCGGGGCGGCGTTCTGGCTCTTCGCCCGGTCGCTGACACCGCTCGCGCTACCCGGCCACGTGCTTGCGATCGGTGGCGCCTACGCCGCGGCGATGATCGGTGGACTGCTCGTCTTGTTCGTGCCGGCGGGCCTCGGTGTCCGGGAGGGCATCCTGCTCGTCATGCTGCAGCTCACGTTCGGGCCCGCGGGTGCGGGCGCTGCCGCCGTCATCTCGGTGGCGGCCCGCGTCTGGTCGACCCTGCTCGAGCTCGCGCTCTCGGCCGTGGCGGTGGCGCTTCCGTACGCGAACCCCGCCCTCGCCGGCGACGACGAGCCGGACGAGGACGGTTCGTAGCCCGTGGCCGTCAACCTGCCGCGCCTCGTCCCGCCGGAGCCCCCGGGCTCCTTCCCGATGTGGCCTGTGACCGCGCAGACCCCGGCCGACGTGCTGGCGCTGCTCGTGGCGCTCGTCGGCATGCTCGCACCGGGAGCGGTTCTCGCGTGGGCTCTCGCGCGGCGACTGCGGCTCGGGTGGGCCGCTGCGATCCCGGGTGCGCTCGCCATCAGCGGCGCCATTGCGACTCTGATCATGCTCGTCGGCGGGCGGCTGGGCCTGCCGGTGGTGGCGGGCGTCGCGGCGTACGTGATCGCCGGCGTCGGCCTCTCCGCGTGGGGCCTCGCGCTCGCGAAGGGACAGCCGGTCCTCGAAGCCGACCGTCCGGGCCTGCTGCTCGGCCTGGCAGCGGTGGTGATGGCGCTCATCGAGCGGCCGTGGTTCAAGGTCTCCGCCGATACGTTCTATCACCTCGCCGCTGCGCGCTCGCTCCTGGTCCGCGACGCGCTCGTGGTGACCGACCCGTTCCACGGTACCGCCACCGTGGTGCCCGACCCGTCGTCGGGCGTGCTCCATACGATGATGGCCCTGACATCGCGCATGAGCGCGATGGACATGGCCCAGCTCTTCTCCGGCGTCACGGCGCTCGGAGCGCTCGCCCTCGCGTTGTCGTTCTACGTGCTGGCGACGCGCATGGCGTGCGGGAACGCGCGGGTCGCGGCGTGGGCCACCGCCGGCTATCTGGTCGCCAATCAGTTCGCGGACTTCCGAGCGCTCGGGTACCCGAACCGGCTGTCGATGGCGCTCATCTCCTTCGCGCTGGCGATGCTCGTGGAGACGATCGTGCGCCCCTCGCGGCCCGCTGCGGCACTGGCCGTGGCGGCCGGCGTGACCGTGTGCGCCATGCACGTGGGCAACGCCGAGTTCTATCTGCTCCTGCTGGGTGCCGCGTTCGTGTGGGCGTGGGTGCTCGTGGCCTGGACCCGCGTGCGAGACGGGGCCGCGGACATGCGTGGCGCGCTCGCGGTGACGGGAGTCCTCGCATTCACCGTCGCGCTCGCCGTGCCGCTCCTGCTCCCCAAGCTCGGTGTCGTCGGCGGGTCGACGATCGTGGCCGCCGCTTCGTTCTCGCGGCCCGAGCTGTGGCGGATCGGCCCCTTGGTCGTCACGCGCGCCGGGCGCTTCTTCGATGGCGGGGACATCGCCTTCGGGCTCACCTTCGCCCTCGCCGTGCTGTCCGGGGGCTGGGCGCTCGTGCGCCGGGACCGGACGGCGGCCGCGACCTTCGCGATCGTGAGCCTGCCCGGGTTGCTGCTGGCGTTCCCGCCGGTGACGACCTTCTTCGTACGGTGGTCGTACTACAACCTCGAGCGTCTCGCCGCCCTCACCGGATTCACGCTCTTCGTCGGGATCGCCTGGGCGCTCGCGCGCGCTCGCGAGGAGCGCGGGGGCAGGCAGGCGCTCGCGCTCGGAGGTGCCTCGCTCGCGATCGCCGCTCTGCTGGCCCTCCCGTATCTGCAGACGACGTTCACCGAGCGGGTCGGCGCGGTCCGGCAGGGCATGAACGTCTCGGTGTGGCGCAGCCGTGACGGCGACATCCGCAACCTGTGGGGGTACGAGACGATCGATAGGTTCAGGGTGTTGTTCGGCGATGGCAACCCGATGATCGCCGGCGACCCGGAGACGTGCTACTACCTCGCCTCGCTCGTCGATGTGCGGATCGCGGCCGTATCCAGGAGTCACAGCCCGCTCGCGATCGAACTGAAGAGCGGGCGCCGACGCAGGGCCGACATGCGCTCACTGCTGCTGCCGACAGAGACCGTCGCCGAGCGTCGGGCCATCCTCGACCGCTACGGGGCGACGTACGTGCTCGTTTGGAGGTCGCGGCTGCGCGAGCGCGAGGCCGGGGTGAGCATGAGGAACCAGCCCGAACTCTTCGAGGTCGCGGACGAGAGCAAGCGGCTCACGCTGTTCCGGGTCAAGCGCTGAGGGCTGGCGTCCCCGGGATCGCTATGGCAGCTTCGCGACCCAGATCGTGACGGTCGCGCCTTCGTTGACCTTCGTGCCACCGGACGGATCCTGGTCCTGGACCTTGCCCGTCTTGGTCGGGTCCGCGTCGGTCAGCGACTGTACGTTCGCGTTGAGACCCGCTGCCGTCAGCTTCGCGACCGCCTCCGCCTGCGTGAGGTCCTTGAGCACCGGAACGCTGACCTGCTTCGGGCCGCTCGAAACGTAGATCGTGACCTCACTGCCCTTGGCCGCGAGTCCGCCGCCGGCGGGTGACTGGTCGAAGACCGTGCCCTTCGCGACCTCGCCGTTGGACTTGTCGACGGACTTCACGGTGAAGCCGGCCTTCTGGAGGTCGGAGATCGCGTCGGCTTTGCTCTTGTCGATCACGTACGGGACGCCCGCGGTCTCGGCACCCTTCGACACCCAGAGCTTCACCTTCGTGCCCTTCGGCATGGGGGTGTCCGCAGGGGGATCCTGGCGGATGACCGCGCCGGCCTTGACCTTGGCGTTGAACTCCTCGGTGATCATCGCGTCGACGTCAAAACCGCCCGCCTGCAATGTGGCGATCGCAGAGTCCTTGGGCATCCCGGTCACGTCGGGGATCGGGAGGAGTTGCGGACCGGCGCTCACGACGATGTCGATGGCCTGGCCCTTCTCCGCGGGGTCACCTGCGGGCGGGTCGGTGGAGAGTACGGTGTCCTTCGGAGCGGTGTCGTCCGGCTTGCTGTCGACGTTGCCGACGGTGAGCTCCGCCTGGATGATGGCCGCCTTGGCCTCGGCGAGCGTCATCTTGGTCGTGTCAGGCACCTTGATCCCGGGGCTGAGCGCGGTCATCGCCCAGACGACCCCGAGGCCCAGCGCGAGCAGGAGCGCGACGATCCCGACCCAGACCCACGGACTGGTCCCGCGGCGCTCGGGCGTGCGGCGGACGTCCGCTACGCGTCCCGCGCGCTCAACCGCGGGCATGACGCTCGTATCGTCGACACGGGCCTGAGCGGAGACGGGGCGGCCGGCTGCCACGCGCAGCAGGTCGTCACGCATCTCGTCCGCAGAGCGGTAGCGGTGCGCCGGATCCTTCGTCATCGCCTTGAGGATGACCGCCTCGAGTGCCGGCGGGATCTCCGGCCGGAGCTGACGCGGCGGCACGGGGGCGTCGTTGACGTGCTTGAGGGCGACGGAGACGGGCGTGTCGCCGTCGAACGGCAGGCGCCCGGTGCTCAGCTCGTAGAGGACGACGCCGAGGGAGTAGAGGTCGGTCTGGGGTCCGAGGACGCGCCCCTGCGCCTGCTCGGGTGAGACGTACTGGGCCGTTCCGAGCACCGAGCCGGTCTGCGTTGCATCGGAGTCCACCGCACGCGCGATGCCGAAGTCCATGACCTTCACGCGGCCGTCCGGCTGCAGCACGACGTTCTGAGGCTTGATGTCGCGGTGGATGATCCCGTAGCCGTGCGCGACGCCGAGCGCCGAGCAGACCTGTGCGCCGTACTCGGCGACCTGCGTCGGGTCGATCACACCGCGCTGGCGCAGGACTGCCTTGAGATCCGTGCCGCGCACGAGCTCCATGACGATGTAGGGCGTGCCTTCGACCCCGAAGTCGTAGATGTTGACGATCGAGGGGTGCGACAGGTTGGCCGCGGCTGCCGCTTCCTGGCGGAAGCGCGCCACGTAGTCGGGGTCGGCTGCATAGTGAGCATGCATGACCTTGACCGCGACGGTGCGGCCCAGCGTCTCGTCGACCGCTTTGTACACATCGGCCATGCCGCCCGAGCCGATCCGCTCGGTCACCCGGTATCTCCGGCCGAAGATCATGTCGTCCACGTGTGGCTCCGGATCCTTGTCGCTTCTGACCAACCGCTGGTCATCCCTGTGATTCTACCGCATGGAGCGGGTCCGCCCGCTCCGCATGCAGCGGTCCGCCCGCGCTCAGCGGCGCAGTCCCGCATCGAGTATCCCGCGTGCCGCCGCTGCGGCGACACGGCCGCCCACGCCGCCGTTCTCCAGCACGATCGCCAGGGCGATCGTGGGAGCGTCCGCCGGGGCGAACGCGATGAACCACGCGTGTGTCGCCACGCCCCGGCCGACCTCGGCGGTGCCGGTCTTGCCGGCGACATCGACGCCGCGGATCGCCGCTCGCTTGCCGCTGCCCGTCTTCACGACATCCACCATCAGGTCGCGGACCGTCGCCGCGGTCGCCGCATCACACGCGGTGGAGAGAAGGCGCGGCGTGGTGGTGGCGAGCGGTCGGCCGGACGGGTCGGCCGTGTGGTCGATGACATAGGGCTGCATGACCCGGCCGCCGTTGGCGATACCCGCCGCGACCAGCGCCATCTGCAGTGGTGTGGCGACAGGCCCCTTCACCAGGTTCGCACCGACGGGCTGGCCCACGCCGGCCCACGCCGTCTCCCACTTCGTCATGTTCTCGGGAGCCGGCATGATCGACGGCTGAGCGCTGAGCTCGAACGGTACGGACCTGTCGAAACCGAATGCACGTGCCTGATCGACGAGCGAGGTGGCGCCCATGCGGTCGGCGAGTTGGGCGTAGACGGTGTTGATCGAGGACCGTGTGGCCTGTCGCAAGGTGGCCGAGCCGTAGCCGACACCCTCGAAGTTCGTGACCTTGCCGCCGCCGATCTGCAGCACCGAGGGGGCGGGCAGGACGGTGTCGGGACCGGCGATGCCGCTCGAGATCGTACGCGTGAGTGTCACGACCTTGAACGTGGAGCCCGGCGGGTAGACGCTCGAGAGTGCGCGGTCGACGAGCGGCGCCTCAGACTCCTTCGACCAGGCCTTGAGTTGCGCGTCGACCTTGGCCGGGCTGAAGCCGGGGGAGGAGGCGATCGCGAGCACCGCACCCGTGCGCGGATCGATCGCCACGACCGCTCCCCGGCGTCCGGCCAGTGCCTTCTCCGCCGCCTTCTGGATGCGGCTGTCGATCGTGAGGACGACGTCGTTTCCCGCCACGGGCCGCCCGAGCGCGTCGTCCATCACGTCGGTGAACGAGGCGAAGCCGCGGTGCCCGGCCAGCGTGGTGTTCGCCGCCGCTTCCATGCCGGCGCGGCCGTACTGTGCCGAGTAGTAGCCCGTGACGTGCGCCGCGAGCGTCCCGGAGGGATACGTGCGCCGGTAGCGCCCGTCCGGCTGCACGACCGAGCGCGCGAGCACGGCACCGTCCTTGGTCAGGATCGCGCCGCGTTCGGCCCGCAGTTCCTTCTCGAGACCGCGCGTGTTGTGGGTGTTGTTGGACAGCGCCTGCGCCTGCCCGACCTGGATCCACGCGAGGTTGGTGATCAGCGCGACCGTCAGAACGATGCACATCCACGCCTCGCCCGTCAGCCGGCCGGCGAGGGCGAGCCGGCCGAGCGTACCGGTCTGCCCCGTCGTCACGAGTTCCGCGCCTTCGGCCGGGGCGTCGTCGCCGGCGCGCATGAGCAGCGCCAGCAGGATGAAGTTCGAGACGACCGACGAACCCCCGTAGCTCACGAACGGGAGCGTGATGCCGGTGAGCGGGATGAGGCGCGTCACTCCGCCGACGATGACGAAGCTCTGGAGCCCGATCGTGGCAACGAGGCCGGCCGCGGTGAGCGCGGCCATGTCGGAACGGGCGCGCACGGCGGTCGCCAGTCCGCGAAGGCACAGGACGAGGTAGGCTGCGATGACCGCGGCCCCGCCGAGCAGGCCGAGCTCCTCACCGATCGCCGAGAAGATGAAGTCGGTCGCGACGAACGGGATCCGGTCCGGCATGCCCCGACCGGGCCCGACGCCGATGACCCCGCCCGCCGCCAGTGCGAAGAGCGACTGCACGAGCTGATAGCCCTTGCCCGCCGCGTCCGCGAACGGGTCGATCCAGATCCCGACACGCGTACGCACGTGTGTGAAGGCGAAGTACGCCGCGGTCGCTCCGGCGCCGAACAGCAGGGTCCCGATGACGGCATAGCCCCATCGACCGGTGGCCACCGTGATCATGACGAGGAAGACGCCGAAGAACAGCAGTGAGGACCCGAGGTCCTTCTCCGCGACCAGCACGACCAGCGAGACCGCCCACATGAGCAGCAGCGGGCCGAGGTGTCGCGCGGGCGGCATCCGCAGCCCGAACAGCCGCTTCGGCGCCACGGACAGCACCTCGCGGTTCTCGGCCAGGTACGCGGCGAGGAACAGCACGATGAGCAGCTTTGCGATCTCGGCCGGCTGGAACGAGAAGCCCGCGAAGCGCAGCCACAGCTTCGCTCCGTTCACCTCGCGCCCGATGACCGCAGGCAGCAGGAGCAGGACGAGGCCGGTGATCATGATCGTGTACTTGTAGCGTGCGAGCCGCTCCAGCGGCGGCAGGAAGGCGAGGGTCGCGGCGAGCAGCGCCACGCCGCCCAAGAGCCACAGCGTCTGCGACGCGGCGAGGGCGGGGTCGAGGCGCGTGACCACCGCGAGCCCGATCCCGGAGAGCAGGGCCGCGATCGGGAGCAGCGCGGGGTCCGCCCCCGGCGCGAAGCGGCGGGCGGCGAGGTGCGCAGCAGCGAACGCGAGCAGGAGGCCGCCCGGCGCCACGAAGTCGGCGGCCGTCAGGACCGCGCGGTTCGCGCCCGCCGTCAGCGCGAAGATGAGCAGGACCGCCGGTGCGGCAGCCGACAGCAGGAGCAGTTCGATCGTCCGGCGCGATCCCATGGAGGCGGCTCTCACGGCGCAGGTGCCGTCGTAGCCTCCGGAGGGGGGGCGACGAGCGTCCCGGTCGGGGAGAGCGAACCGCGCAGTTCCGCGACCCGGGCTCGCGCGTCCGCGACGTCCTCGAATGCGATGCCGTCCTTCAGGCGCGTCTGCACGGGCAGGTCGAGCCGGTCGACGGGCACGTCCGTCGCCTCGACGCGCCAATGCAGGCTCAGGCCCGCGAATGATCCGGGCAGGCCCCGGTAGACCGTCACGTAGCCGCCCTCGTCGATGAGGTAGCCCCGGGACTGTGCGAACGCGTAGGCGCCCCACGACGTCACGATGATGAGCGCCGCCGCTGCGGTGAGCCACAGCAGGCGCGAGGCGACGCGGCGGCCGGCCTCGCGGGAGCCGCGCGCGGGCGTGAGCTCGCCGGCAGGGGTGTCGTCGATATCGATGAGCACAGCGGTGATGTTGTCGTAGCCGCCCGCGCGGTTGGCCGCTTCGATGAGCTTGGCGACCGCGGCGTTCGGGTCGCGCTCGGCGAGCAGGATCTCCGCGATGTAGCCGTCGTCGAGCATGCCGGTCAAGCCGTCGGTGCACAGGAGAAGGCGGTCTCCGGGCGACGCATCGAGCTCGTAGACATCGGCGATCATGTTCGGGTCGGAGCCGAGTGCGCGCGTGATGACGCTGCGCTGGGGATGGAAGCGGGCGTCCTCCTCGGTGATGGAGCCCTGGCGGACCAGGTCCGCGACCATCGAGTGGTCCTCGGTGATGCGCTGCAGCTGGCCCCGGTGGAGCAGATAGGCGCGCGAATCGCCGACGTGCGCCACGGCGATCGCGGTGCCGTCGACCATGGCGGCCGTGAGTGTGGTGCCCATTCCCGTGCGTGTGCGGCTCTTCTCCGCCGAATCGATCACCGCGCGGTTCGCTGCGCGGACGGCGCGCGCGAGCGCTTTGGCGTCGATGAGACGGGGCGCGTTCGCGAGCAGCGCGTCGAGTGCGATGCGGCTTGCGACCTCACCGGCTCGGTGGCCGCCCATGCCGTCGGCCACCGCGTAGAGCGGGCCCTCCACCAGCAGAGAGTCCTCGTTCGAGGGGCGTGTCAGGCCGGGGTCGGTCAGGCCTGCCGCTCCCTGAAGCTCCGCCGCGCTCACAGCCGCGAGACCTTCGTCTTGACGGTGCCGAACTCGATCGAGTCACCGGGCGAGAGTGTCACGGGGGCCGTCACGCGGCGGCCGTTCACGACCGTCCCGTTGGTCGAGTCCAGGTCCTCGAGGACCGGCCCGCCGGGAGCGGGGACGATCCGTGCGTGGTTCGTCGACACGAAGTCGTCGGCGATGACGAGTTCGTGGCCGGGGGCACGTCCGATGCGCACGACGGCATCGAGCGGGATCCGGATGCCCGTGAGCTCCGGTGGTCCGGCGGTCACCACGAGCGCCATGGGGCGTTCCGGCGTGCCCGGAGCGCCTCTCTTGATGAGCCCCAGGCCCGCCCGCACCGTCGCGAACAGGAAGAGATAGAGCAGTGCGATGAGCAGGATGCGGCCGAAGAGGAGGACGACGTCGACCACACGCTCACCTCCCGTTGCTGTGGAACGTCAGGCGCGTGAGTCCGATCTCCACGACGTCGCCGTCGCTCAGGCGCTCGGATGCGGTGACGCGGCGGCCGTTGAGATACGTGCCGTTGGTGGATTCGAGATCGTCGATCGTCCAGCCGTCCGCGGTGCGGGTGAACGCTGCGTGCGAGCGCGAGGCGTTCGCGTCGCCCAGGCAGATGTCGCAGGTGGCGAGCCGTCCGACGACGACCCGGTTGCCGCGCAGGGCGACGTCGTGGTCGGTCTCGCCGACCGTCACCGTCGCGATGCCGCCGACCGGGCCCGGCGCGTCGTCCTCGTCGTCCTCGGCGATATCGAACGTGAGGAGCGGGGCGGCCGGGTCGTCCTCGGCGAAGGCGAGGTCGGCGCTGACGCGGAAGCGGCCGAGCTTGAGATCGTCGTGGATCATGAAGCCCACCGCAGGACGGCCCGAGAGCGAGTAGTGCTGCTCCCGCGCGTGGTCGACGAGGTAGGTCGACAGCTCGCCGGACAGCGTGTCGGTGAAGGCGCCGAAGATGTCGGCGTCCTCCGGCGAGAGGGCCACCGTGTACGCCACCGGTGCGTAGATCTTGCCGATGCCGAGGACCCGCCCGTCGTCCATGGCCTTGGCCAGCGCGCGCGCGATCTCCGACGGCTGCACCGGCGATCGGAAGACGCTGGCGAAGGCGCCCTCGAGGGCGCCGCCGACCCGGTCTTCGAAGTTCGAGAGGATGCTCACGTCAGTCGTCCGCGCTCTCGCCGGATTGCAGTGGCGGTCCCAGTGCGATGACCGCGACCATCAGTATAAGTGCGATGGCCAAGCGGACGACCGTCATCACCGGCAGCTGTGAACCGCCCGTCATCCACGGCCCCGTCGCAGCCGCCATCACGAGCAGGCCGCCGGCGGTCCCCGCAGCCGCGCCGGCGCGTGTCCCGCGACCGGCGCCCAGCGAGGAGAGCACGCCCGCGACGCCCCAGCCGAGCGTCGTGGCGACGACCGGGACGGCCGCCGAACCCCAGTCGGTGACGGCGAGGGTCGACAGAGGCGAGAACACCAGAGCGAGCGGCGAAGCGTTCGCTCCTGCGCCCGCAGCACCCTGCTCGAACAGTGCGAGCGCGAGCCCGCTCACCGCCCCGGCGGCCCCGGCGGCCCACACTCCGTCGACGAAGAAGCCGACGAGCAACGGGAGCGCCGCGCCGGTGCCGGAGATGCCCGCCAGCGGCGCGAACCCGGGGGCGGCGCCCGCGCCCGGACGCACGCGGCACACCACGATCCACCAGACCGCGCCGGCCAGGCCGAGCGCGATGCCGGCGACCGGGCCGGCGGCGAAACCACCCGCAGCGAGCAGGACGAGCCCCGCCGCGAGCCCGAGGGGCGGTGCGAACCACCCGCCCGCGGCGGCGATGGCGACAGCTCCGAGCGAGGCGGGGAGTCCGAAACCGAGCGGCTCGAGGCCGATCCACGCGAGGTAGGCGCTGCCGAGAGCGGTCAAAGCGCGTTCGGCGGCGCCCGACCGCGTGGCGAGCCGGTCCCAGAGCCCGAGACGGAGCAGCGAGATGCCCTCGGCGTCGTCGGGTTCTTCTTCGGCAGTGAACTCGTCGACCAGATCACGGAGCGCCGAGCGCCCCTCCTCGGGGTCGCCGAGCAAAGCGAGGACCGCGTCCGCGAACTCCGAGACGTCGGCGGGACGGCTCTCCGGATCAGGCTCGAGCGCCGCCATGACCAGGTCGTCGATCTCGCGGGGCAGCGATGGTTCGAACTCGCCGGGAGGTGCGATCTCGACGCGCTCCGCCTTGTACAGCGCACCCTCGATCGAGTCCGATGCGAGCGGCACGGCCCCGGTCAGCACCTCGAACGTGAGCGCGCCCAGTGCCCAGATGTCCGTGCGCGGGTCCACGGGCAAGCCGCGCAACTGCTCCGGCGGCATGTAGCCGAGCGTGCCGCCGGCGCTGATCGCCTGGCCGGCGGCGTTCGTGAGCGATGCGACGCCGAAGTCCGCGACCTTGACGAGTCCGTCGCGCGTCACGAGGACGTTCTCGGGCTTGAGGTCGAGATGCAGCACGCCGTTGTCGTGCGCGAACGCGAGGGCCTCGGCGACCGGGCCGAGGATCGCGGCCGCCTCGTCGGCCCGGAAGGGCCCGTAGGCATCGAGCAACTCTGCGAGCGAGGCCCCGTCGACGTGCTCCATGATGAGGAACGCCTCGTCGGAGTCGGTGTCCCACTCGTGGACCGTGATGATGTTCGGGTGGTTGAGCAGGGCGGCCGTCCGCGCCTCTTTCAGGCCGGTCGTCGCCTCGAGCAGCGCCACGCCGCGGTGCGTGATCGGGATCCGCTTGATGGCGACGCGACGCGCCATCTTCGTGTCGAACGCGAGGTCGACGGTGCCGTGGCCGCCCTCACCGAGTTCGGTGAGGAGCCGGTATCGCCCAAGGATCAACCCCTCGTCCACGCGCCTCCCGCCGGGTCGCCGAGCCATTTCCTGCTCGATTCTAGCGCTCGGTGGCCGCGCCCGGTGGAATGCCGCGTCCCGGTCGATCGCGTCATCGGCATTTGCCGCTCGCGACCTGCGGGTGCTACTATCCTCTCTCGCGCACGCGGGTGTGGCGGAATGGCAGACGCGCATGGTTCAGGTCCATGTGGGGGCAACCCCGTGAAGGTTCAACTCCTTTCACCCGCACCACAGCACTCAACAGCGACCTCATCCGATGCGGATGGGGTCGCTCTCTTTGCGGTCGGAGTCGATGTGCTGCCTTGCTCAGGCGGTATCGCCCGGCGTGGCGGGTGGTCTCGCGCAGTCCAGAAGGCCGCGCGCGAGCGCACGGATCCCGAACTCGAAGTCCGCGAACAGGACGTCCGAGGAGCACAGAAGTCCCGGTGGACGGGAATGCTCAAGAAGAACGGCGCCTGGGACAGGCGGTTCGCCACACCGTATGCCCGAGAGAACCAGAGCGGAGGGCAGGGACCGATGCAGGTTGCGGATCAAGCCGAGCTCGAGCGGCGCCTCGCCAAGACACTCGGCGCCTACGACGCCCGTCCCGACACCAACGGGGTGAGTTTCGCCCTCGCGTCGCCGAGCCGGGGCTGGGAATGGGAGTGGGACTCCGCCGATCACTCCCCGCAGTACTTCATCGCCAGCACCACGAAACTGTACGTGACGGCCCTGGTCATGCAGCTGCGCTCGGAGGGGCGTCTCGACCTCGACACGCCTGCGGCGCACTACCTCGGACCCGGCGTCATGGCGGGTCTCCACGTGCTGCAGGGCGTCGACTCGAGTGAGCGAATCACCGTGAGAGAACTGCTCGCGCACACCTCCGGCATCGGGGACTACTTCGAGCAGCGTCGGGCGGACGGCTCCACCCAGATCGGGGACGCCCTGCGCGATGACTTCGGGTGGGACTTCGCTGATGTGCTGCGCATCGCGCGGGGGCTGACGCCGCAGTTCCCGCCGTCGAGCCCGGGCAAGGCGTTCTACTCCGACACCAATTATCAGCTGCTCGGTGCGGTCGTCGAGGCGGTGGATGGGGTCGCCTACGAAGAGGCGCTCCGACGCCGGATCCTCGAGCCGCTCGGCCTGCGGCGGACGTACCCCTTCACGCGCGAGACGCTCGATCGCTATGGAGAGGTCGACACGATGCTCTACGGCACGAAGCCGGTGACGATCCCGCTTGCTATGGCGTCCGTCCGGGCCGATGGCGGCATCGTCTCGACCACCGCTGATGGCATCGCGTTCCTGAGAGCCTTCATGGACGGCCGGCTGTTCCCGGCTGCGTATCTGGACGAGATGCTGCGCGACTGGAGGCCGATCTTCCCGCCGCTCGAGTACGGCGTCGGCGTGATGCGATTCGCACTCCCGCGCTACTACACCCTGTTCACCGAGGTGCCACCGATGGTGGGCCACTCGGGGGCGTCGGGTGCGGTCCTCTACCACGTGCCGAAGCTCGACCTCTACATCTCCGGCACCGTCAACCAGATCAAGAAGCGCTCCCTTTCGTACAACCTGATGACCCGGCTCGTGATGGCGTGTCAGACCCACTGGGCCACGGGGAAGCGGTAGCCACGCTCTGCCGGGCGCCGAGCCCCGCATGTGTGTAGCTCTGTCCCCGGACGCTACTCGGCAGTTACCAGGGGGATGGGCACGTTGTGCCCCCAACTGAACGTCCTGCCGGGAGCCGTGGTCTTCCCCGCATCATTGGTGATCAGTGTTGGTGACGTCGTGCCCGCGTCCTTGACTGTGTAGGTGCCGCTCCCGCTGAAGACCGCGCCGCCCTGCGCGTGGCCGTCGATCTTGAAGGTGCCGGCCTCGGGTCCGGAGGGCGTGAACGTGAGCTGCGTCTCGGCGCCGGGAGCGGTGATCGTGAGGACGAACGGTTTCTCGAGCGAGGCTATCGTGCCCGAGAACGTGCCCTCCCCGAAGGAGCCGGTCGCACGGTATCCGCTCCAGCACTTCTTCTTGACCTTCTCGTAGGTGTCCCTGATGTCGTCGCACAACGCCAAGAGCTTGGCGGTCTTGGCGGGGTCACCCCCGATGAGCATCATCTGCACCCGTCTGGACCATTCGAGCGCCCGAGACATGATGGGCTTCGCCTTGCTGCAATCCTTCAGTGCGACGGGAAGCGCGGGCCCGACGTCGCTGTCGTAGGACTCTTGCAGGTAGTCCTGGATCTGGTTGGGGAGGTTCGGGTCCGGCTCCTGGCCGGTCATCTCGGCGTCGCGCTGGCGTCCGATGTACTCGCGTATCCGCTGTGTGGAAGCGTCCTCGGCGATCGAGGGCACGTGCTGCGTCTGCTGGGTCTGGACCTCGGTCGGGGTCGCCTGCGCGCCGCCACCTCCGCTGAAGTGCCATACCTCCATGCTCAGCGCACCGTTCTTGACCTCCGCCGGGGTCAGGTAGAGCCCCTTGCCGTTCTCGTGGTAGGCGAACGCCACTGTCTCGAATCCCTTGGCCGCTGTGGTCTTGGGCGACTCGATGCGCAGTATCGCGGGAGCGAACAGTCGCAGTCCCTCCGGCGCCAGCTGCACGGCACCCGTCAGACCGCCGCTGAAGGGAAGCCCGTCGGCCGTCGAGACGGGCGTCAGAGTGATCTTCTCGGCGCCCTGTATGGCGCCCTTCGGGAAGGTGAGGGTGAACTTCGTGCCGTCCGCACCGAGCGCCGATACGCTTCCGCCCGCGGACGAGACGACCGCGCTCGCGGCGCGCTTCGCGTCGGTCCTGACGGTGATGTCGACTGGATCAGGAGCGGCGTACGTCGTCTGCTCTCCGGAAGTGCGTGGGCCGATCCGGGGGAATACGCACGCGGTCAGTCCGAGCGTCATGGCAAGCGCGCCGAGGAGAGCCAAGCCGAGCGGGAGGGCCTTGCGTCCGCGTCTACCGTCCCAGTGGACCGTCATGTCGCTCAGCTCCTTCGCAGGCGTGTGCTGGATTCGTACCCCGGCGGGGGGCGCGGCATCCCACTTGCGGAGTGAGATAAACTCATATGACGCCGATGCTACTGTTCGGCCCCCGACACCGGGGCCGTGTGGATCCATATTCGTAACGCGAGAGTGAGACATCGATGGCAAAGGTACTCTTCATCGCGCCGCCGTATCGTTGCTGGGGCGTCCAGGTCATCGGGACGTGGCCGCCTCTCCAGCTCGCCTACCTCGCCGGCGCTGCGCTCGACGCGGGGCACGAGGCGCGGCTGTGCGACGCGATGAACAACGGCTTCTCCTTCGACGACGTACGCGCCGAGATCGCGTCGTACGCGCCTGACGTCGTCGTGTCGCTCGACTACCTCCCGGTCTCGGGTGCGATCAGTACCGCCACCGTTCCGGCTGCGCTGCAGACCCTGGCCATCGCGAAGCAGGTCTCGGCCGGCATCGTGACCATCATCGGCGGACCGCATCCCACGTTCCTCTACGACGAGATCCTGTCCGCGCCCGACTGCGCGGTCGACTACGTGCTCCGGGGCGAGATGGAGGAGACGCTCCCGGCGCTGCTGGCGGGGATCGCCGACGGCACCGCGACCACCGTCGAGGGCGTCGCGTACCGGGACGGGGAGTCGATCGTCGCCACGCCGATGCGCCCGCATATCGCGGATCTGGATTCCTACACTCCGGCGTGGCACCTGCTCGACTGGAGCCTGTACCACTACAACATCGAGCCCTGGGGCCGGATGGCGTCCATCCTGACGACCCGCGGCTGCATGATGGGCTGCTCGTTCTGTTCGCACCGCAAGTTCTGGCGCGGGGATTGGCGCGCGCGCGACCCGCGCAAGGTCGTCGAGGAGATCCGGCTGCTCGTCGAGCAGTACGAGGTCGAGTTCATCACCCTCATCGACCCGTATCCGACCAACGAGCGCGACCGCTGGGAGCAGCAGCTCGACCTGCTCATCGAGGCGGACCTCGACGTCCACCTGCTGATGGAGACGCGCGTCGAGGACATCATCCGCGACGAGGACCTGCTGCCCAAGTACAAGGCCGCCGGCATCATCCACATGTACCTCGGTGCGGAGAGCAGCTCCGACGAGATGCTCTCGAGTCTCAACAAGGGCACCGATGTCGACATGAACAAGCGCGCGATCGATCTCCTGCGCGAGCACGACATCATGACCGAGGCGTCGTTCATGATCGGATTTCCGAACGAGACATGGGAGACCATCGCCAAGACCGCGGCGGAAGCGGTGCGGCTCAACCCCGACATCGCGGTCTTCCCGGTCATCACGCCGATGCCGTTCACGCCGCTCCACGAGGAGATGAAGGACCGGATCCGCGTCTTCGACTACTCGAAGTACAACCTCATGACGCCGATCATCGAGCCGTACGAGATGTCGCTCGACGACGTCTATCGCGCGCTCGCCAAGTGCTACATGACCTTCTACGGCCAGAAGATGAAGGAAGTGGCCGACCTGCCGGACGGCTTCAAGCGCCGCTACATGATGAGCGCGTTCGAGCAGATGATGAAGGACTACGGCGACCGGTTCGACTTCCTCGGCGAGGAGATGCCGCACGGCATGCCGGGCATGGGCGCGCCGAAGGCCTGATCCGCCTGCGACGTGAGAGCATCCTCATCCCACGGTGGTATCCTGACCGCGTCAACGCCGGTCGCCGCAGGGAAGCCCAAGGACGTGACGCTCAACCGCGTGGCCATGAGGATCGCAACCGCCGTGCTGGCGTGCGCGCTCGTCGCGCCGTCAGGCACCGCGACGGTCGCGTCCGCGGCAGAGGTCACGGCGCCGACCAAACGCTGGGTCGGCTTCTACATCCCGGGCGCCCCGGCTGACACATCCGACCTTGCCGCGCTCGAGTCCAAGGTCGCCCTGCGCGCCGGCGTGAGGAACTACTTCCAGAACTTCGAGGAGGGCTTCACCTCCGACGAGGCGAGCGCCGTCATCGCTCACGGAGCGATGCCGCTCATCACGCTCGAGTTCAAGGGCTCCACCGGTGCGCCGATCACGCTCCGGGACATCGCGAACGGCCGATGTGACGCGTACCTGCGCTCGTATGCGCGCGAGGCGGCCGCCTTCGGGCGCGAGGTCTGGCTCCGTCCGCTCCACGAGATGAACGGCAACTGGTATACGTGGGGCGGGACGGCCGAGACGAATACACCCGCGGACTTCGTCCCGGCCTGGCGCCACATCTGGGAGATCTTCGATGCCGAGGGGGCGACGAACGTGAAGTTCGTCTGGTGCCCGAACATCGAGAGCATCCCGTCGGTCGACAAGCGCCCCGACAACGCTATCGCGACCTACTGGCCCGGCGACGCCTACGTCGACTACATGGCGCTCGACGGCTACAACTTCGGGCCGGACCCGAAGGACCCCAACATGAAATGGCGGTCGTTCGAGAGCCTCTTCGCTCCCGCGTATGCGCAGCTCCGGGCGATCTCAGACAAGCCCATGTTCGTCGCCGAGACCGGCTGCGCGACCAGCGGCGACAAGGCCGGATGGATCGCCGAGATGTTCCGCGTCGTCCCGGTGAAGTTCCCGCTGCTTCTCGGGATCGGCTGGTTCCACGTCAACAGCGACCGGGCCTGGCGCATCGACACGTGTGCGAGCAGCGTCCAGGCGTTCGTCGCCGGATCCTCCGGAACGGGTTGGCTCAACAAGACCGCGCCGTTGATGACGATCTCCCCGAGCAGGCGCACGGTGTATCGCTCGCGGTCCTTCACGCTCGCCGGTGTGCTCCGGCCGGGGCGCTACCGCTCGCCGGTCTCCATCGAGGTGCGTCGCCCCGGAAGCCGCGTCTGGGTCCGTGCGGCCACCGTTCGGACGGCGTCCTCAGGGTCGTGGCGCATCACGACGCGCCTGCGGGTCCGCGGTACCTACTACTATCGCGCGCGCTTCGCCGGCGATCTCGGTCGGAGGCCCTCGCTGTCACGCGCTGCCCGGGTGGTCGTCCGGTAGGACGCTGACGATCGCGCTCACCCGCACTTCGTGGCCACCGTCACCAGGAATCGGGAGCCGACGCCGACCTCGCTCTCCACCTCGATATCGCCCCCCAGCAGCACCGCGAGACGGCGAGAGACCGTGAGCCCGAGGCCCGTCCCGATGGGCTTGCCGCCCTCGGCGCCGATCACCTGCCGGTACTCGTCGAAGATGTGGGCGATCTCGTCGTCAGGGATGCCGATGCCCGAGTCGCTGACGGTGAAGAGCACCAGGTCACCATAGGGTGTGGCGGCGAGCGTGACTCCACCGCGCTCGGTGAACTTCACCGCGTTCCCCGTGAGGTTGAGCAGTATCTGGCGCACCTTCCCGCGGTCCGAGGTGATGTAGCCGTGGTCACCGAGCGGACCGTGATCGACGGTGATCGACAGGCCCTTCACATCGGCGAGCGGCCCGATCACGTCTCCCACCTCATCGAGGAGGTCGGCGACGGCGAACGTCTCAGGGTCGAACGTCTCGGCGCCGGCCTCGATGCGCGCCAGGTCGAGCAGTTGATTGATGAGGCCCAGCAGGTGCCGCGACGACCGGTCGACCATGCCGAGCTGACGCGACTGCTCCTCGGTGAGCGGTCCCGCGAGGCGCTGGCGCATGACGCCGGTGAAACCGATGATCGAGTTCAGCGGCGTCCGCAGCTCGTGGCTCATGTTCGCGAGGAAGCGGCTCTTCGCCTCGTTCGCCTCGAGGAGTTCGTCCATCGCCCGCTCGAGGCCCACCGTCCGCTCCCGGACCAGTACCTCGAGCTCGTCGCGATGGCGGCCGAGTTCCATCTCGGCGGTCCGGCGCTCCGCTATCTCAGCCACGAGTTCGGCACGTCGGAGGTGCTCGATCCGTTCGCGGTAGGCGGAGAAGGAGACCGTGAGGATGGACACCACGGTGACGAGAAGGACCGGCCCTCCGACGAGGAGTTCGTAGGTGACTACCGGCATCGCGATCGGTACGAGCAGGATGGCAGCGACCTCGGCCACGGCGATGAGGACGGTCTCCCTGCGGGACAGCACCGTTCCGGCGAGCACGACGGGCACCACGAGGAAGACGAGCACGACGGCGTCGTGCGGTTTGTACAGCGGGTTGTATCCGAGCAGCGCCGATACCTGCAGGGCGAAGACCGTGCAGGATGACGCCACCACAAGGATCCAGACCGCCATTCGGTTGCGGCCGCGTCGGCAGAGCATGAAGGCCGCGGCGAAGAACGGCAGGGCGGCGCCGATCACCACCACCTCGACGTTCGCGATGACCGCTCCCGGCCCGGTCAGGGCCCACGCCGCGAGCGCGGCGACCGCCAGAGCCGCCGGTCCGATGATCATGGACGCGATCAGGCGGGCGGTGCTGCGGTCCTCGGGACGGCGCACGGACGCCGCGGGCTCGACGACACCGTCGAGCAACCGCCGGATCGGCGATCGTCCCGTCCCCTCCATGACACTCCGTCCTTCTCTTCCTTGTGTTTCGGCATGGAGCGGATGTTCTATCGCCTCACCCGATGGACGGCTGAGGCCATGCGGCTCCCCCGCACCGCCAGTACCGCTCGGCAATCCGTCGTCGCACGGCGTCGACCGCACGGCGCGTCCCCACATCGTCGACGTTGTGCGCTGCAGGTTAAGCCAGTATTATCGCGTCGCGACGCACAGGCGCGGCCGGGGCATCCGCGCGAACGCACTTTCAAGAGGGGACGACATGGGGAAGCTCTACGACTACGCGACGCGCATCCAGGAGCACATCGAGAAGAACAACCTCGATGTGTTCAAGTCACGCGGGCAGTTGGCGATGCGCTGCGGTTTCATCATCACGCTCGTCAAGCCCGAAGACCCCGATGACGCCGAGAAGCTCCAGGCGCTGCGCAACGCGGCCATGGAAGTGTTCGGCATCCGTCTCGACTGAGGCGTACCTCACCGTCGGCCCTTGAGGGCCGAAGATCCGCTCGCGCCCGCGATGACGACCCGCACGAGGTGAGTGGCACGCATTCCGTGTCGGGAGGAGAGCAGGGTCCTTGAACCAGAACCGCCCAGGATACATGGGTGGATACCTGTCCCCGGAGGCCAGGGCAGCCGCCGCACAGCTTCAGCGCAAGAAGCGCCGCAACACCGCGCTCTTCATGCTCCTTGTCGTTGCCGCGCTGGCATTCGCTGCGGGATGGAACCCTCCGATCGACCGCCAGCACTACTTCTCGAAGGCGAGTGACTACAAGCCCGAGAAGGAGAGCGGCTGCGTCAATTCCGGGAAGGGCTGTCACGGGTTCGAGAAGGAGTACCGGGACTTCAACGCCTATCACCCGAACACCTCATGCGCCACGTGCCACGAATACCAGGGCGTCGGCTGCATCCCGTGTCACAAGCCCGAACAGCACGAGTGCTCGTCCTGTCACGACGGCACGGTCCCGAACGTGGTCGACCGCGTCCGCCTGACGGACCCGTATCCCAAGGGGCATTACCGCGAGACATCGCACACCGCGATGGGCACCGACATGGCCGTTCGGATGACCGCCGTTCCGGGCGGCAAGGCCTCGGCGGCGTGCTCCGGCTGCCACTCCCGTGACCTGCGCACGTCGCACACCGACGTTCCGCAGGTGGATGGAAGCACGTACGGTCCGGTCGTCGGGTGCGGGGAGTGTCACAACGACACGCGGGCTTCAGGGCTGGACCAGGTGCTGAAGAAGTGGAAGAAGCGCCGCTGTGAGGACTGCAACAAGAAGGACTCCTACGCGCCGATGCATGCGACCGACGTCGCGACCGCCGTCGCCGGGACCGGTCCGCTCGACTGCGGCGACACCGGATCCGGCTGCCACGCCGTCAACGACCTCCACCGGCTGCACGCCGACGCGCCGAAGGACTGCTCCGGTTCGCCGAAGGCGGGCGAGCGCGGCTGCCACGATCTCACGCTCCAGGCGAGCGTGCCCACTGAGACGGCGTGTGGCGGCGCGGCCGCCTGCCACCGGGCGTACGCGAACGACAAGCTGTCTCACAAGAACGACGCGGAGGTGCACTCCGCCACGAATCGGGTGCCCGCATCCGACACCTCCTACAAGCGGACCGCGTGCGGCGACTGCCATCGCATGGATCCCGACGGTCACAGTCTGATCGACGAGCACGCGCTGCCGACGTCGGAGCGCAGCCGCTCGTCGCTCGACGACTGCCGCAACTGTCACAACGCGCCGGCATCGGAACTCGCGATCAAGGACAAGTGGGCCGATCGCAACACCGTCGATTCGTGCGCGGTGTGTCACAGCGGCGGCGATCTGCCCGAGGCCCACACCGGAGGCGGCTTCAACGTCTTGCATACGGTGGCCGCAGACAGCGGTGGCTGTGCCGGCACCGGGCCTGGATGCCATCCTGCCGTCGACCTCTCACAGGTCGGGACGCCGACGGTCACCGCCAACATCCACCGCGACTGCCTGCGCTGCCACGACTGGCGCGAGCGCGGGGGCAATCTCGCGTACGACCCGGACAAGAAGACGTGCGGCTCGGGACGCGCCTGCCACGGCCTCGCGCGCCAGTACGACCCGCGCAGCGCCGTGCACGCTGGCGCGGGCGGACGGGCAGACGGGACGGACGCGGCGCATCACGTGGCCGGCGCCGCGCAGTACGCGGACGTCTACGCGGACGCGAAGAGCGGCCTGTCGACCGCGTGCGGCGCATGCCACAGCATGGCACTCGGTACCGAGCACGCGCGTCCGAACTCCGAACTGACGACGAGCGCCTCGGCGCTGACACGGTGCGTAGCGTGTCACGACCGCGACTACGGCGTGGCCGGGATCGTGAAGTCGAGCTGGTCCACCAAGTCCACGGCCGCCGCATGTGCGGCCTGCCATTCGCGCGCCGGCGCCAAGCCCGTCCACAGCCGGGTCGAGACGGTTCACGTCGGCACGACGCTCAAGCCCGACGGGTCGATCTCATCGACCGCCTGTGCGACCTCGGGCTGCCATCGCTCGACGGACCTCCGCGTACTACACATGCGCACCGGCTGCACCACGACGGGCTGTCACGCCGCCACGGGCGACATCAGCGGCCGCCGCGCCCGCAGTTGCGGCGGCGTGGACCCGTTCACCAGCTGCCACACGGGCGACCCCCACCCGTCCCACGACGCGAACGCGACGGGAACGGTCAACGGCGTGACCTACGGCATCGCTGAGAACCGGGGCTGCTTCGGCTGCCACTTCGAGGACCTGCAGGACGAGCACGCGAAGGCCCTCCCCGAGATGGAGGCGCCCGGCGTCAACAGCTGCCGCGTATGCCACTACGACCCGGCCGACCCGGGATCCGGCGCCTTCTCGACCCGACCCGATGTCATCGCCGCCATCGCGAACCACGACCGTCGCTGCGTCGCCTGCCACAGCAGCGGGACGAGCCACGACGGCCCCGACGGCGTCGCCTCGCCGCACAAGCGCACGTCCGGCGCGGCAGTGCTCCCGCAGGGCTTCGTCTGGAGCGACCCGCTCTCCGACTGGCACGAGGCGTTCACGTCCGTGACCGGGGGCGGCCACAACGCGCTGCCCGGCAGCGCCGCCGGAGCGACGGCCAAGGCGTTCCCGCTGACGGCCTTCGTCATCGACGGCTCGCCGTATACCTGGGCACTGCCCGCCAACGAGGGCACCACCACCTGGCTGACGCCGGCCCGCTACGGCACTGTCGCCTCTACGCAGGCGGACCACCTCACGCTGACGTGCGACGGATGCCATTCGTTCGGCGGCGCGCCGGCCGGGCCGCATGGCGCGAGCGTCAAAGTGAACATCGATCCGGCGTACAGCCAGACGGAGTACGCGAACCCCACCGCGGGGGACGCGCAGTTCGAGGCGACCGGCACCTCCCGCGTCGTCTGCTTCAAGTGCCACCCGATGCAGCGCAGCTACGATCCGACCACGGGCCCGGGTGGAAACGTCGTCCACTCGCAGCACGTGCGGCACGGCGGCGCGTATACCGGCACGGCGCACGAGGTCGGCGAGAAGTGCGTCGATTGTCATGTGCGCATCCCTCACGCGTGGCGCAGGCCGCGGCTGCTGGTGCGCACGATCGCCGGAGCTGATGGCGCTGCGGTCGATACGTTCCCCTACGTGCGGTCCGGGCATGACGGCCTGAGGGGCGTTGTGCTGCGGAGTTTCACCGCTCCCGGCGACCTGACCGCCGACGCATGCGCGACAGGGGGCTGCCACAACAGTCATACTGCGGTCAGTCATCCGCAACCGTCGGACATCCCGACGGCGATCTACTGGCCATAGCGACGAAATGGTTGAGGTGATGCGCGGACAGGCCGATACAAGCGAACGGGCGGGAGTCGCTGGCGGGGCTACCCGGGGTGTGTTCGGTGTGTGCGCTCGGGGCGCAGCTGGAGGAGAGCAGGCGGACACAAAGCCGCCGACGGGAGGGGTTCGATGAACAACGTATCTATCCGAACGAAGATCCTGACGCTCGTGGTGCTCGTCAACATACTTGGCGCCCTCGTCGTGGTCGTCTACCTGCACGAGACGTTCTCGGGCGGACTCGCGGTCACGGCCCAGAAGTCGCTCACGCTCGGGGAGAACTCCTTCGCCCAGCTGCAGGAACTCGGTGCCGATGAACTCGGCTCCATCGAGGGCAGCGCAGGCATCAAGTACCTCGAGTCGATGAAGGGGCTCCTCGGCTACGACTTCGGTCTGATGCTCGACAAGTCGATGCTCGACGAGAAGGCGTACGGCGCCGCACGGACCGCCGCGGGACTCCCGAACAACTGGAGCGAAGGTGGCGACACCTACGTACTCGCCGCCACCACCGACGAGGCCATGGGTCAGAAGATGCAGCTGACCACGCCGCCCGGCGACATCGCCGAGGAGGGCAAGATCGTCGGCATCGAGAACGGCGCGTGCTCGCAGATGTGCCACGACGGGGTAAAGGGCACCGGCGACTTCTGGACCGTGCGGTGGAGCACGGACTCCAAGAGCCGTGCGCACTCCGTGTTCCCGATCAAGAACGAGGCGGGCAAGACGATCGGCGTCCTCTATGCGATCGACGACATCTCGCCACAGGCGGACGCCGACAAGGCCTCGATGATCCAGACCCTGCTCGTCATCGGCATCACCCTGCTCGTCGCCACGCTCGCGATCGGCGGCATGCTCGATGTGTTCGTCTTCAGGCGCCTGAGCGCGATGATCACGAGCATGGAGGAACTGTCGGTACGAGTGGCCGGTGGGGACTTCGACGCTCACTTCGTCCCGAGTGGATCCAACGACGAGATCGGCAGGTTCGAGCAGTTCTTCGCCAACTTCCTCGACCTGGTCTCCATGACGCTCAAGTCGCTCATCGGCGGCAAGTAGCGCCACAACGAGTGACGTTCACGAGGCCGGCTCCGCATCTGCGGAGCCGGCCTCGTCGTATTCGGCGCATGAAGCCCGCGCGGTCCCGGGATCGTCCGCGCGGGTACAATGGGCCCACCAGGTCCCGTGCGGAGGGAATCGAGTGAGCCCGAGCGACCAGACAGGCTTCGCGCCCATACGGGGCAAATGCACCTACTGGCGCGAGTCCCTCAATGACGAGGACCGCTGGGATACCTCCGTGAAGCGCGAGGACCGGCGCATCGCCTGCACCTGTTTCGTGGAGGGCGATCAGTGGCAGTTCACGGTGTCGACGACACCGTCCGACTGCCCGCGTCGGTACCACTGCCGTTACTACGTGAAGTCGTCCTAGGACCGCAGGTCGCACATCACCGCCGGGACCGCTACTCCTTGTGCTCCCGGTGCATGATCTCGACGATCGTCCGCAGCTTCCCGGCTTTCATCTTGCCCTCGCGCTCCGCGGCGGCCCGACGCGCGGGATCGAGGAACTCCTCGACCCGGTCCGCGACCTCCGACGGGCGGATGGGCTTCGTGATGTAGTCCGAGATGCCCTCGTCCATCGAATGGAGCTGCTCGTCGAAGTCGCCGACGGCGGTGAGGAAGACGACGGGGATGTCGGTCGTGCGTGCGTCCTTGTGCAGGCGCGCGAGCACTTCGTGCCCGTCGAGCCCGGGCATCACGACATCGAGCAGGATGAGGTCGGGGTGCTCGCTGATCGCCTTGAGCAGGCCCTCGTAGCCCTCAGGCGCGGTGATGACCTCCAGACCGCGACTGATGAGCACGTCGCTCACCATCTTGACCACCATCGGCTCGTCGTCGATGACGAGGATCTTCTTGGCCTTGGCCATCGGTGCTGATCCCCCGTTCGAATGGGGTCGGACGTATCTCCGTGCATATTCGACGTGTGGCTCATGTTTCCTGCTCCGTGGTCCGCGAGCCCGGCGGTCCGGATGATAAAGTGGGCGTCGCGCGCGCTCGCGCGCGACATCGGGAAGGTCGTCGTGGCCATACGCAGGACGGTGCCGGGGAACAACGGCGCGGGGATGCCCAGCATCGCCGTGTGGTTGGGCGTCGTCCTCGCGTTCATGGCGACAGTCGGTGGCATCTCCCGGTGGGGTCTCGTGCCTCCGTTCGATATCCCGATGCTCGTCGCGTCGATCGGCGCGCTGGCCCTGATCTTCCCGGCCATGTCGCGGCGGGGTCCGCGCAGGATGTGGCGATCGGCGCAGGCGCGCCGCATCGAGCTGCCCGTGCTCGCCGCCGCCGCGGTCACGCTCGTGGCGGCGTTCGCAGCCGACGACAGGGCGGTCTCGCTCCTCGGTTCTCCCGGCAGCGGACTGGGCGCGCTCTCCCTGCTCGTCATCGCGTCGCTGGCCCTCTCGTCTGCGTGGCTCGCGCCTCAGATGCGGCAGGCGCTCGTCCTGGCGGCACCCTGGATCGTCGGGGTGCAGGTCGGCGGCGCGGCGTCGCAACTGCTCCTCGGTATGCCGATGAAGGGGTCGCTCAGCAACGCGACGTACCTCTCCATGGTGCTCGTCCTCTTCTTGCCGCCACTGCTCTCGACCGTCGTGGAGGGCCATCGTCTCCGGACAGACCTGCTGTCGATCGTGCGCCTGTCTCTGGCTACGGGTGCTGTGCTCGTACTCGCGATCGGGGGCGCGCGCGTCGGCACGTTCGTGGCGGCGGCGGGGCTCCTCTGGATGCTGCTGCCGGTACTGTGGGGTCACGGCAAGGCGGACAGGCGGTCGATCCTGGCCGGCGTCGGCATCGGTTCGGTCGTGCTCGCGGGTGTCGTGTATTCCATCCCCCGGATCGTGACGGGACTCGCAGACGGCACGGCGCTCGGCTCGCGTCCCGAGATGTGGTCGGCCGCCGTCTCGCTGATCGGCACGCGTCCCGTTCTGGGATGGGGGCCGGACGGGTTCCACGCGGCCGTCGGCCGCGTCGCCTCAGAGGCGATGATGGTCAAGGAGGGCTCATCCGGGTTCGGATTCGCGCAGCTCCCGACAGACCCGCATCAACTCGTGCTGGCCATACTCGTCGCGGTCGGCGCGCTCGGGCTCCTCGCTTCGGGCTGGCTCGGCTTCGCGGTCGTGCGGACCTGGCTCGGTGAGCGTCGCTCGAAGGGCCGGTTGTCGTGGCCGGTCGTGTCCTCGGTGCTCTTCCTGCTCACTGCGATGATGGCTCCCGCCACCCTGCAGAACCTGCCGCTCTTCGCCCTCGTCATCGGTGCGTCGGTGCCGCTCGGCTTCCTGCGTACCACGGCGGTCGATGAGCGGCGCACGCTCGCCGGCTCCGCCGGCGTGGCGGCTGCCACCGCGATCAGGACCCTCTCCGTCGTTGCCGCGATCGCTGTCATGGCCAGCGCCGCGACGCACCTCTATGTCGGACCGGCCGGCGAGTCGGCGGAGTTGGGATCGGCGCTGCGGGCGCAGAGCGTGGCGAGGCTGTGGACGGTCGACCCGTTCCTCTACTACAGCGAGTCGGTGAACTTCAGTGTCGTGGCCGCGAGC
Organism: Coriobacteriia bacterium; assembly: GCA_030652345.1. The sequence goes on along the minus strand of JAUSAU010000002.1, from coordinate 10,432 downwards.
GGGGTCTCGGGCGCCTACGCTCCCGCGATCGCCGCGGCGGAGCGCGCGGTCGCACTCGTCCCGACCGACCCCTTCTATCGGTCGCACCTCGGCTATACCTACTTCACCGGGAACGAGACCGGTAAGGCCGCGCAGGCCTACAGCTACGCTCTCGTGCTCTTCCCGAACTCCTCGGACGCGCTCGAGGGCCTGGGATACTCGTTGTTGGCCAAGGGCGACGCGCAGGGTGCACGCCGCTTCGCCGATCGGGCGCTCGTCATAGGGCCCGGGCGCGTGACCTCCCACCGGCTCGCGTCCGATGTCTATCGGGCTCTGGGCGATGCGCAGAGGGCCGCAGAGGAAGCCGCGAAGGCCGAGGCCCTCGCGGCTCCCTGATCAGCGCGCCTCATGCGGCGAGCGAGCGATCCTACGGTGCCGCCAGCCGCCTGATCGTTCCTCCGGTGAAGTCGGCGAACCAGAGTTCGCCGGACTGATCCAGGCCGAAGGTCGAGATGTTGTACGGGGTGTCCAGGCGCAGACTGCGGCTCCACACGGTCCTCGAGCCGACACGGACGGGGCGTATCGCGAAGATCCTCCCGGTCACGAAGTCGCCGAAGAAGTAGGTACCGCGCATCGAGGGGCTTGCCGTCCCGGTGTACACGTAGCCGCCGGTGACCGACTCAGCGGCCGGGTGGCGCAGTTCGGAGATGGGCCATGTGAATCCGGCGCGGAACGAGCGCGCCTTCATGAGATGGTGCCCTTCGTACAGCGACCACCCGAGGTTCCGCCCCTTCGCACCGGTCGGGATGCGGTCGATCTCTTCCCACGCGTTCTGGCCCACATCACCGATCCAGAGGTTGCCCCGCGCGTCGAACGAGAACCGCCACGGGTTACGGAGTCCGTACGCCCAGATCTCACCGCGCCGCCCTCGCTGCCCGTAGAAGGGGTTGGAGCGGGGGATGCGATATCCGGCCGACGACGGGGTGGACTCCACGTCGATGCGCAGGATCTTGCCGAGCAGCGACGCGCGGTTCTGCGAGCGGTTCTGCGGGTCGCGAGCAGATCCTCCGTCGCCGAGGCCGATGTAGAGGTAACCGTCCGGCCCGAAGGCCAGCTGCCCGCCGTTGTGGTTGGCGTACGGCTGGGCGACGGAAAGTATCAGCTGGCGTGTCGACAGGTCGAAGGCGTCCGAGTTCGTCGCGCTCACGCGCACGCGATAGAAGTACGAGTTGCCTGAGGTGTTCGTCAGGTAGATGTACGCGTACTGCTTGCTGGCGAAGTTCGGCGGGAATGCCAAGCCGAGCAGGCCGCGCTCGGAATTCGTGCTGATGATCGCGCTGACGTCGAGGGCCGGGGTCGGCAGCACCACTCCCGCCTTGACGACCTTGATCAGCCCCGTCTTCTCAGTGACGAAGAGCCGGTCCGTGCCGTCGTTCGGCGACACGATGTTGGTGACCTGCGAGAAACCCCCGATGGTCCGGTCGATGCTGAGGGCCGGCCACGCCGGAGCTGCGGCGACCGGGGCCGCTGGCATAGCGACCGCCGAGACGAGCAGTGCCGCCGCGGGGAGGAACAGAAGACTGCGCCTGAAGATGCTGTTCATATCGCTCACGTCCTCGATGGACACGAATACTCCAAGGGGTATATCTCCCGCACGGCGGTCATCCAACCACTGCGGGAGGTGGTCGGTCGCGGGAAACGACCGTCGCCCCGGCGGTTCACGCCTCGACCCGATTCTGCTTTACTTGGTGAACTGTCAGCCACACGTACGAATGACTGCAACGGAGGCGGCTCGATGCCCCAGCGATCCCCACGGCCGGCTGACCGACCGGGTGCCATCTTCGGACAGGCGACCACGCCCGGGCGTGGCCACCACGACCCGGGCGACCTCGCGCATGCGATGCGTCGCGCGTGGTATCTCGTGATCCGCGGTCTCGACCAGGGCCCGCGCCTCTTCGGCCTTCAGACGCATCAGTTCTGGGTCCTCGGCTCGCTGCAGCACGGCCCGCGCCGCATGAGTGAGCTCGCGACCATCACCGACACCACGCAGGCGAACATCACCGGTATGGTGGCGCGTCTCGAGGATCGCGGACTCGTGCGGCGGTACCACTCCGAACGTGACCGGCGCGTCGTCGAGGTCGAGCTCACCGACGAGGGGAAGGCGGCGCTCGCGGAGAGCCGTCTCGCCTACGCTGCCCGCATGGATGTGGTGATGGCGGACCTCTCCGAGGAGGAGCGCCAGCTCCTCACCGACCTGCTGCGCAGGGCCGTCCACCCGGGCGAGTAGGCCACAGCTCGGGTCGGGCGTCGTATTCCCGGCGGTCCCGTTCATCGGGCCGCCTTCCGAGTCAGGAGCCGCGTGGTGCTCGATCTGCCCCTGTTCCCGGGTGAGCCGGCGTTCCGAGAGATGGTCCGTGCCCGCGGCGTGGACCTCTATCGCGACATGCCGTGGCGGCACGTCGACGACCCGTATGCGGTGCTCGTGAGCGAGGTCATGCTGCAGCAGACGCAGGTCCCCCGCGTCATACCGAAGTACCGGGAGTGGATGGTCGACTTCCCGACGCTCGACGCGCTCGCCGCCGCTCCGCTCGCCTGCGTTCTGGAGCGGTGGCAGGGGCTCGGCTACAACCGGCGCGCACTGGCGCTCAAGCGGGCCGCAGAACAGGTCTCGCTCGAGTCAGGCGGGGTGCTCCCGTCGGACCCGATGGCGTTGCGTGTACTCCCGGGGATAGGACCCGCGACCGCTGCGGCCGTCGCCAACTACGCGTTCCGTGTGCCGACGCCGTTCATCGAGACGAACGTGCGCGCCGTCTACCTGCACCATCTCTTCGCGGACGCCGACGGGGTCTCCGACCGCGATCTCCGGCCCGTCGTCGAGCGCACATGGGACCGCGACGACCCCCGCGGCTGGGGCTACGCGCTGATGGACTACGGCTCGTGGCTGAAGCGCGCATTCCCCAACCCGTCGCGCCGCAGCAGCCATCACACCCGGCAGTCACCCTTCGAGGGGTCCCGCAGGCAGAAACGGGCGCGATTGCTCCGCGCCGTCATGGACGGGCCGGGCGCCACGGCCGCGGAGTACGCCGTGGAGATCGGGCTCGGCGAACCGTTCGTGCTCGAACTGCTCGAGGAACTCGAGGGCGAGGGGTTCCTGTCGCGCACCGGTGTCGGCGGCGGGTGGACGATCGGGGAGTGAGCCCCGCGCCCGTCGACCGGGGTCAGGGCTCGCGGGATCTCAGGGCCGCTTCGGCGTCCTCGGTCAGCACGCGCATCACGCGGTCCAGGGGCATCCCGGACGAGCGCGCGACGGCGACCACATCGTCGTTCTCCGGTCGGACGCGCATCGAGTCGCCCGAGCCCTGGACCTTCACGCGGACCATGCCGAGCGAGGTCGCGACCGTCTCGACGCGGCGCGGCGCCACCTGGCGCCATGTCGCCGTACGCCGCACCCCCAGCGTCCCCGTGTGCAGCATCAGGAGTTCGGTGAGGCGTTCGGCATCAGCCGGTCGGGTGATCACGGTGACCTCGGTGCCGAGGCGGCGCTTCTTCATCTGGAGGGGCTCGGCCCACGCGTCGAGCGCGCCCTCTTCCAGCACGATGTCGAGTGCGGCGGCGAGCAGCTCCGGCGTCACGTGGTCGATCGCGCTCTCCAATACGACCACCTCGGAGAGCGGGCCGCCGCCCATCTCGCGTTCGGCAAGCGAGAGGCGCAGCAGGTTCGGGATCGGCAGATCCCAGGTGCCGGCGCCCCAACCCTCGGAATGCACGCGGACCGGGGGCATCGGTGCGAAGCGCGTCACGAAGGCACGGAGCAGAGCGGCGCCGGTCGGGGTGGTCATCTCGCCGGCGAGCTCACCCGCGTATGTGGGCATGCCGCGCAACAGGGCGGCGGTCGCCGGCGCAGGGACGGGGAGCTCGCCGTGTGACGTCATGACGGTGCCGCTCCCCAGGCGCACGGGAGTGCACCAGAGCTCGTCGATGCCGAGTTCCGCGATGCCGATCGCGGCTCCGACGATGTCGACGATGGAGTCGACGGCGCCGACCTCGTGGAAGTGGACGTCGTCGGGCGTGGTCCCGTGCACCTCGGCCTCGGCCTCCGCAAGGACGCCGAAAGCACGCAGCGCCCCGGCCCTCGAGGCCGCATCGAGCCCGGAGTGCTCGATCAGAGCGCGGATGCCCTTCCAGTCGCGCGACCGCTGACCGGGCTCGAGGATCACCTCGACCTGGGTGCCCGCGAGTCCCGCCTTGCGCGTCGGGTGCACGAACAGCTCGTAGCCGTCGACATCGAGAAGCGCGAGACGTTCCTTGAGCATCTCGACGGACAGCCCGGCGCCGACCAGCGCGCCGAGGAACTTGTCGCCCGAGATGCCGGAGAAGCAGTCCAGATAGGCGAACACGGCTCAGGCCTCGGGCGTGCGGTTGATCCGCGTGGCGAGCGCCGCAGCGCCGTAGCCGTTGTCGATGTTGACGACGCCGATCCCGGGAGCGCAGGAGTTCAGCATGGTGAGCAGGGGGGCGACCCCGCCGAAGTGCGCGCCGTAGCCGACACTGGTCGGGACGGCGACGACCGGGACCTTGACGAGCCCCGCGACGATCGAGGGGAGCGCGCCTTCCATACCGGCCACGGCGATGATGACGCGCGCCTCGGCGAGCAGGTCCCGGTGGGCGAGCACGCGGTGGACGCCGGCGACTCCGACGTCGTAGAGGCGCGTGACGCGGTTGCCCATGACCTCCGCGCACAGCGCCGCCTCCTCGGCGACCCGGAGGTCCGCCGTGCCGCCGCTCGCCACGACGATGTGGCCCTCGGACGGACGCTGCTCGCGCCGGTCGACGAGCAGGATCCGGGGCTCCTCGAAGTAACGGGCGTCCGAAGCCGTCTGCGCCACCGCCTGGTAGTGCGCGGCGTCCGCGCGCGTACCGAGCATCACATCGCCGTGTTCGAGGAGATCGCGGGCGATCGCCTTGACCTGTTGCGGGGACTTGCCCTGGCAGAAGACCGCCTCGGGAAGGCCCGTGCGCAGCTCCCGGTGGTGGTCGACCTTGGCCACCGACGCCCCGCCGACGGTCACATCGGCGAACGGCAGGTCGGCGAGGCGTCGGGCGGCCTCATCGGCAGAAACGGAACCGTCGGCGACTGCGGCGAGCAGGGCGGCGAGCGATGCGGGATCCACGGGCACTCCAACCGGTACGGCGGCGGCGGTCCCGGCCGCTCCGGTGCCTGCGCGGTCGCGCGGCGGGAAGGTCCGGCACCCACCGTGAGCGGGGGCTTTCGTCGTATACTTGCCCACAAGTGTAGCGGTGGAGGCCCCGGCATGCAGACAGCCCTGATCGTAGCGATCGTCGCTCTCGTCGTCGCGCTCCTCGCGGTGGCGTGGTCGTTCGCGCTCGCGCAGCGCGTCCGCTCGCTGACGGCGATCCGCGGCGATCTCGGGAGGATGGCGGCCGCCGGCGATTTCGTCGGTATCGCGCAGAACGTCCAGGCGCGGCTCGATGAGCTGGCCGCCACGGACGAGCACCTGCACGCGGACGACGCCGCCATCGTCGAGCGACTCGGGTTCGCGGTGCGCCATCTGGGACTCGTGCGTTTCGACGCGCTGCCCGGTGACGTCGGCGAGAACTCTTTCGCCGTCGCATTGATGGACGATCACGCGACCGGGTTCGTCCTGACCTCGATGTACGGCAGGGGCGCGTACCGCCTCTATGCCAAGCCGGTCACCGACGGCGTAGCGGAGCTCGTGCTGACCGACGAGGAGAAGACCGCGTGTTCGCGCGCGCTGGCGGGTACCGGGCTGACCGTGGTCGGCGACCGAAGGCCGCGGGCGTGAACGGCCCGGATGTCGTGATCGCGGATCCGGTTCCCGTGCCGCCGCCACTGCGGGACAGCGACACCCTGATCACGCTCTCCGACCGGATCTATCTCGCTTCCCGCACCGCTCTCGCGACGGTCCTCGTGGTCCTGTACTCGACGGGCGTGGTCGGCTTCTACGGCCATGACGAGGCGATGGTGCGCGTCACGTTCCAGGCGGGGCTCCTCGTCTTCGTCGCGGTGACGCTCCACGGACTGGTGTCGAGGCTGGCTTTGCACCGGCGGGTCGCTCGCGTCCTGTGGGAGGTCCTGTTCTTCGACCTCGTCGCGGTCGGTCTGCTCGTCACGGCGACCGGCGCCTATCAGGACCCGTTCTACCCGTGGATCCTCGGACTCGCGATCGCGTATGCCGTGGCGATGCAGCGTCGCGAGTCGTGGATCGTCGCCGGACTCGCGTCGGCCGTCTACATGGCCGGTCACGTCTGGGGTCACGGCGCGATGCACACCACCGACGACCTCATCCTCTTGGCACTCAAGGCCGCCGCAGTCGTCTTCACCGGCGTGGTGGTCGCTGACGCCATGGCGCGGCAGGCGGAGCGTGAGTCCACACTTCTGTCGAGTCAGATGGAGGTCGAGGTCCTCAATGACCGCCTGGCCCGTCGTCTCGGTGAGCTGCACGCGGTCTCTGAGATCACCGAAGTGATCCACTCGACCCTGGACTTCGAGCGCGTCGGCCCGCTCGTGCTCGAGATTCTGAGCAAGGTCATCGACCTGCCCGCCAGTGCGCTGTTCGTCATCGACAAGGACAAGGACGAGACGGTCTTCAGCGCCTCGTCGGGGGTGGCGCCGAAGGTGGCCAAGGGCTACACCGAGGCCTATCTGTACGGGGCGCAGTCCGCCGATGAGACGTTCGCGTGCACGACGGTCCTGGACCACAAGCGGTTGATGGTCGTCTTCTGTGCCGCCGGCGACCGTCTCGAGGGCATGGGCGTCGAGGATCGGCTGGTCCTGCAGGCCGTCTCGAGCGAGCTCGTGGTCGCCGTCGAGAACTCCCAACTCTACAAGCTCACCAAGCGTCTCTCGATCACCGACGAGCTCACGGGGCTCTACAACTACCGCTACCTGCAGCAGCGTCTCGATGACGAGTTCGAGCGGTCGCACCGGTACGGCCGGTCGCTCTCGCTGCTGATGCTCGACGCAGACGATTTCAAGCGATTCAACGACACGTACGGGCATATCGCCGGCGACGTCGCGCTCGCCGAGATCGGTGAGGTCATGTGCCGGGTCGTGCGCGAGATCGACGTCGTCTGTCGCTACGGCGGCGAGGAGTTCGCCGTGCTCCTCCCCGAGACGGATGCCGAGGGTGCGTTCGTGGCGGCCGAGAAGATCCGCGAGGCGGTGGCGATGCACGAGTTTGCCGATGAGACCGGCGACCGTGGCATCCGGCTGACCGTCTCGGTGGGGCTTGCGACGTACCCGTCGACGGCGACGGATCGAGAAGAGCTCCTGCGGCAGGCCGACGACGCCCTCTACACGGCCAAGAGCACCGGGCGCGATCGCGTGCGTGCCCCGTCGAGTGAGGTCGTTCGGGTGGCCGACGCCCTGCCGCTCGCTCCTGCAACGGACACGGAAGGAGAAGGCCTGTGACACGCTGGGCGTTCCTGGGACCTGCCGGTACGTTCTCCGAGGAGGCCCTCCTGCGTCTCGGCGAGCCCGATGTCGAGCCCGTTCCGTGTGCGACGATCGGCGAGGTCTTCGAGGCGGTCGACCGCGGCCGCGTCGACGGCGGCGTCGTTCCCATCGAGAACTCGATCGAGGGCTCGGTGCCCGCGACGCTCGACGGGCTCGCCTTCGACAGTGCCCTCGAGATCCAGTCCGAGATCGTGCTCGACATCCACTTCTCGCTCGTGGCGGCACCGGGCACGAAGGTCGCCGAGGTGACATCGGTCGTCGCGCATCCGCAGGCGAGCGGACAGTGCCGCCTGTGGCTCGAGCGGAACCTTCCCGGCCGGCCGGTGACAGCCGCGAACTCGAACGCGGAGGCGGTGCAGATCGCGGTCGGGTCTCCCGGCGTCGCGGCACTGGGCCCTGCCATCGCGGCGGACCTCTACGGCGGCGAGGTGGTCCACAGTCACGTCGAGGACTACGCCGGCAACCAGACGCGGTTCGTCGTCATCGGGCGCGGCCTGCGGGAGCGGACCGGCCACGACAAGACCTCGCTCGCGCTGTTCATGAAGAAAGACAAGCCGGGTGCGCTGCTCATGATCCTCTCCGAGTTCGCCTACGGTGACATCAACCTGACCAAGATCCAGTCACGCCCGACGAAGCGCCAGCTCGGCGACTACATGTTCTTCGTGGACCTCGAGGGGCACGTCGAGGACGCGAGCGTGCGCACCGCGCTCGACTGCCTGCGGCTGAAGCTGCGCACGGTGAAGGTGCTGGGGAGCTATCCGCGGGTGAAGTAGCGGCGGGCGTCGCCGAACATGCGGGCTATCATGCATTCATGAACCGTGTCCGCATCGCTCTCATGACGCGCCTTCCTCTCGCGGGGGAGACGAAGACCCGGCTGATCCCAGCACTGGGCGCGGCAGGGGCTGCATCGCTGCAGCGCGAGATGACCGAGCACGTCGCCGGCCAGCTGCGGATCCTGCGGGCAACCGACGGCTGGCGATCCGACGTGCGTGTGGCCGGCGGCAGTGCTCGTGATGCGGCGCGGTGGCTTCGTCTGCCGGCGGCGGTTCAGGGCGATGGGAATCTGGGCGTCCGTCAGGCGCGGGCGCTGGCAGAGTGCCTTGGCGACGCCACCGTCGCGATGGTCGTCGGCGGTGACTGTCCGACCGTCGACGCCGAGGACATGCGGGAGGCCGCCGCGGCCGCCGAGCGCGTCGGTGCAGCGCTCATCGCCGCCACCGACGGTGGCTACTGCCTGCTTGCTGTCCGCGCAGACCTGCGCGAGCGCATCGGCACCATCCTCGACTCGGGGATCGAGTGGGGAGGTCCGGATGTTCTCGAGCAGACGCGTCGCCGGTTGGAGTTCGCCGGTGCGCGCGTCGAGGTGCTCGGACCGCGTGCCGACGTCGACGAGCCCGGTGATCTGCCGGTGTGGGACGCTGTGCGCGCCGCGTGGTACGAATCGCCGAGGTCGCTCTCGGTCGTGATACCGACGCTCGATGATGCGGCGATGCTGCGCCGGCTCCTCGATCACCTGGCAGCAGAGCCGGTCGACGTGGTGGTCTGTGACGGTGGCAGCACCGATGACACCGTCAAGGTCGCGGAGGCTGCAGGAGCGCGGGTGATCCTCGCGCCTCGCGGGCGTGGTCGCCAACTCGATGCCGGGGGTCGTGCGGCCACGGGCGCCGCTCTGCTCTTCCTTCATGCGGACACGCTTCCGCCGGCGGGCGCGGCCGGACTCGTGCTCGCCGCACTCGCCGATGGGGACCTGACTCTCGGCGCCTTCCGCTTCGCGATCCCGACGCCGTCGCCGTCGCTGAGGGTCATCCAGGCCGGGACACGGCTCCGCAGCTCTCTGCTCCGGTTCCCCTACGGCGATCAGGGTCTCTTCTGCAGGGCGGCGATGTGGCGTGCGCTCGGCGGATTCGGCGGGGCGCCCGTGATGGAGGACTACGAGCTGGTGCGCCGCGCGCGCAGAGTGGGGCGGGTGCGCGTGCTGCCGAACGATGCCCTCACCTCTGATCGGGCATGGCGTCACAACGGCGTCTGGCGCTGGACCGCGCTCAATGTCGGCACCGTCCTGCGATACCGCGCGGGCTGGAGTCCGGAGCGACTGGCGGAGTGGCGGGCGAGGAGCTACTCGCCCATCCGATAGACGAAGCCGGTGTCGAACTCAGTCGGCCCGAGACCGGCGGCGAGTTCCGTGAGCACTGCGGCGAACACGCCCTTCGACTGCTCGATGTTCGCCCCGAGGACCTCGGCGGGCGTGGGCTCGGGCTTCACGCCGTTGGCGTAGTCGACCCCGAATCCCAGCAGACAGTAGGGGATCCCGAGTTCGGCCGCGAGGATAGCCTCCGGTCCGGCGGTCTGACTGACCGCCGTTCCCCCACGGGCGGCGAAGTGCGCGATCTCGGCCCTGCTGTTGAACCGCGGGCCGAGGGCGTGCACGTATGTTCCCCCGTCACGCACTTCAGTGCCCGTGCGGGCGGCCGCGCGGAGTGCTTGGTCCCGAAGCGCCGGCGAGAACGTACGTCCGCATAGGTGGAATCACAAAGGCTATGCGTAGCCCGCTACCTTCGTGCCAAGGCGACACACGAAGGACCCCGGTCGCTTCAGCCGACCGGGGTCCTTCCTTCGCAGCGGTGTCCGTGTCCGCGCGAAGAGGCAAGGGATGGCGTCCCTGGTGCCGCGTCCTAGTGGTCGTCGCTTCCGGGTGACTCGACCCACGCGAAGATCAACTTGTAGCAGGCGATGCCTTCCACGGCGGCAAGGTAGGCGTGGATCATCGTGAAGAGGATGACCACCCACATACCGAAGTAATGCCACACACGGATGGCCATCTCACTGCCGGCCAGGTTGATCGCGGCGGCGAAGAGTGGCCAGATGGCCCACTCGTGCGCCGGCGTGTAGATCGCGAAGCCCGTCCATGCCATGAAGAACGTGATCGGCACGGTCGCGAGGTACGAGATCTTCTGC
>JAUSAU010000035.1 GCA_030652345.1 Coriobacteriia bacterium | reverse complement strand
GGCGAGGTCTTCGTCACCGACGACGGCGGCGAGACCGACCTGGACCTGGGGCACTACGAGCGCTTCATCGACGAGGCGCTCAACCGTGAGAGCAACGTCACGGCCGGCTCCGTCTATCAGAACCTCATCGCCAAGGAGCGTCGCGGTGACTTCCTCGGCGGCACCGTGCAGGTCATCCCGCACGTGACCAACGAGATCAAGGAACGCATCGTCCGCCTCGCCGAGAAGACGCAGCCCGACGTCGTCATCACCGAGGTCGGCGGCACGGTGGGCGACATCGAGTCGCTGCCGTTCCTCGAGGCGATCCGTCAACTCAAGAAGGACGTCGGCCGCGACAACGTCTGCTATATCCACGTCACGCTCGTCCCGTACATCGCCGCCAGTTCCGAGCTCAAGACCAAGCCGACGCAGCACTCCGTCAAGGAGCTGCGCTCCATCGGCATCCAGCCCGACTTCATCGTCTGCCGCTCCGACCGTCCGATCGACGCCGGCATCCGCCGCAAGATCGGGCTGTTCTGCGACGTCGACCCTGCCGCCGTCGTCTCCGCGCAGGATGCGCGCTCCATCTATGAGGTTCCCGCGAACCTGCGCGCCCAGGGCCTCGACGAGATGGTCATCGATCACCTCTCGCTGAAGTGCGGCGAGCCCGACATGAGCGAGTGGGACTCGTTCGTACGCCACAGTGCCCAGCTCACCGACACCGTGCAGATCGCACTCGTGGGCAAGTACGTCCAGCTCCCCGACGCCTATCTGTCGGTCCACGAATCACTCAAGCACGCCGGCATCCACCACGACCACGACGTGAAGATCCACTGGGTCGACGCGGAGGGCATCACACCCGAAGAGGTCGACCAGATCCTGACGGAGATGGACGGCATCCTCGTCCCCGGCGGCTTCGGCATCCGCGGCATCGAGGGGAAGATCCGCGCGGCATGCTACGCCCGCGAGAACAAGGTGCCGTACTTCGGCATCTGCCTCGGCATGCAGGTGGCGGTCTGCGAGTTCGCGCGCCACGTGGCCGGGCTCGAGGGTGCGAACTCCAGCGAGTTCGATCCCGTCACGCCGCATCCCGTCATCGACCTGATGCTCGAGCAGAACGAGGTCGCCGATATGGGCGGCACGATGCGACTCGGCGCCTACCCGTGCACGGTCACACCGGGCACGAAGGGCTGGGACGCGTACGGCGAGGAAGTGATCTACGAGCGCCACCGCCATCGCTACGAGGTGTCGAACACCTATCGGCAGCAACTGGTGGACGCGGGCCTCGTGATCTCCGGCGTCAGCCCCGACGGCAAACTGGTCGAGATGGTCGAGCTGCCCGATCACCCGTGGTTCGTCGGCAACCAGGGACACCCGGAGTTCAAGAGCCGCCCGACGCGCCCGGCCCCGCTGTTCCGTGACTTCATCGGCGCGGCAGTCGACTACAAGAACGCCCGGAAGGCCTGACCGTGTCAGTGCAGCCGACGGATCGACTCCTCGAGACGTTCTTCGAGGCGGTCCGCATCGACAGCCCCTCCGGGCAGGAGGCGGCCTTCGGTGCCTGGTGCGCCGGGCGCCTTGAGGCGCTCGGCTGCTCGGTGCGGTTCGACGGCTCGGCAGAGGTCACTGACTCCGACTGCGGCAACCTCATCGCGGAGCTCCCCGGGACCGCCGAGGGGCGGACGATCGTGCTCTGCGCCCACCTCGACACCGTGGAGCCGGGGCGGGGGATCGTCCCCGTGATGGACGGCGGTGTCATCCGCTCTGCCGGACAGACGATCCTCGGTGCCGACGACAAGTCCGGCATCGCTGCGATCCTGGAGGCGCTCGCTCGCGTGCGCGAGTCGGGCCGGCCGCACGCACGCGTGCGCGTGCTCTTCACGACCGGCGAGGAACTCGGGCTCCAGGGTGCGAAAGCGCTCGACCCGGCCGACTGCTGCGGGGACCTGTGCCTCGTTCTCGACGCCGATGGCTCAGCCGGTGGGATCGTCACGGCTGCGCCCACACACTACACATTCAAGGCGACCTTCCAGGGCCGTGCGGCCCACGCCGGCGTCGAGCCCGAGAAGGGCGTGTCGGCGATCGCGATGGCCGCAGAGGCGATCGCCGCGATGCCCCTGGGCCGTCTCGACCCGCAGACCACTGCGAACGTGGGAAGCATTCGGGGCGGTCGCGCCACGAACGTCGTCACCGCCGAGTGTGTCATCACCGGCGAGTGTCGCTCGATCGACGCCGCACGGGCCGAGGAGGTCCGCGCGGGCATGGACTCAGCGATGCGTGAGGCTGCGTCTGCTTGCGGCGGCAGCGTGAACGTTCGTTGGACCAAGGAGTATGACGGCTTCCGCTTCGACGAGGCCGACCCGGCGTTGCGGCTCGTGGAGTCCGCATTCGAGGATGTTGGCATCGCGACGAGGCACTTCCCGACGGGGGGCGGCAGTGACGGGAACGTCCTGACGGCCAAAGGGCTCACGACGCTCGTCCTGTCCTGCGGTATGACTCACGTGCACGGCGTCGATGAACGTATCGCGGTAGAAGACCTCGAGGCGATCGCGGCTGTGATCGTCGCGGTGCTGGACCGGGCGGTGGCGTGACGTGAGGCTCGTCTGGGGTCTTGTGGTCGAGGTCGCTGCGTCCCGGCAGGGCCTTCAGCGTCTGCGCGTCGCGCCTGACGGTGGAGAGCCGGGCGTCGCGCTCAACTACCCGGCGCTCGCCGGGGAGTGCGGCGTCGGTGACACCGTCCTGCTCAATACGACGGCCGTCGACCTGGCGCTCGGCACCGGTGGCTCTCACTTCGTCGTCGCACGGGTCCCCAGGGGCGGAGCATGCGAGGGAGTCGCGGTCGACGACGACAGCGGCGGACACATCATGAAACTGCGATACACGCCGCTGCAGCGAGACGTGATGGCGGTCGAGTCGCAGGAGAGCCCGTACCACGACCTGCTCGCAGGGGTCGAGGACCTTGCCGGCATGCCCGTCGTCTGTTGCGGGCTGCACAGCCAGATCCCCCTCGTGGCCGCCGCGATCAAGGAGCGGATCCCCGGTTGCCGCATTGCCTACTGCATGACGGATGAGGCGGCTCTGCCGCTGGCGTTGTCCGATCTCGTGCCTGCGTGCAGAGCCTCCGGGCTCTTGGATGCGACCATCACCTGCGGGCAGGCGTTCGGCGGGGAGTACGAGGCCGTCACGTTGCACTCGGCGCTGCTGGCCGCGCGCTGTGTTGCGCGGGCGCATGCTGCGATCGTGGCGATCGGTCCGGGCGTCGTCGGCACCGGGAGCGCGATGGGCCACGGCGGGATCGCGCAAGGGGAGGCCATCAATGCGGTGGCCGCGCTCGGTGGCCGGCCGATCGCTGTTCTTCGCATGTCGTTCGCGGACGAGCGCGAGCGTCATCGCGGGGTGAGTCACCACTCACTGGTCGCTCTCGCCCGCATCGCACTCGCACGGGCGACGGTCGCCGTACCCGTGCTCGGGCCTCAGGAGGCCGCGGTCGTCGCGACAGCGCTCTCGGAGTCGGGCGTCACGGAGCGCCACGACTGCATCGATGTGCCGGCCGGACCGCCGCTGCCCGACACGCGCGGAGTACCGCTGCGCACGATGGGGCGGACTCCCGGCGATGACCCGGCCTTCTTCGCGTCGGCCGCGGCAGGCGGGTACGCTGCGGCCACGATGTTGGAGCCCCTCGCGCCGCCGCGCAGACGCCGCTGATGCATAGCACCGCGGTGTTCGCGGATACTTGCGCACGGAATCACGAGCGGTACACTGACTGGGGTCTGTCTGCGGGCCTGTCGACGCCGATCGTGCTCGCACGTAGGGGCAGATCGAGCCACCGGCGGGCCTGCTGTAATGTCTCGGGTAGGAAGGAAGCCCCCAGATGATCATCGGTGTGCCGAAAGAGATCAAGAACAACGAGTTCCGCGTCGGCATGACGCCCGGCGGCGCGCGCGAGTTCGTCGCGCACGGGCACTCGGTCCTTGTCGAGAAGTCCGCCGGCGAGGGCTCGTCCTTCGACGACGCCGAGTACGTGGCCGCCGGCGCCACGATGATCGACACGGCCGACGAGGTCTTCGCCAAGGCGGACATGATCGTGAAGGTCAAGGAGCCGCAGGCCGTCGAGATCGCCCGCCTGCGCCCCGGTCAGATCCTCTACACCTATCTCCACCTCGCTCCCGATCTCGCGCAGACCGAGGGTCTCGTGAAGTCCGGCGCCGTCTGCATCGCATATGAGACCGTCGAGCTGCCGAACCGCTCGCTGCCGCTGCTCGCCCCGATGTCCGAGGTCGCGGGTCGCATGGCCGCACAGGTCGGCGCCACGTACCTGCAGAAGCCGTTCGGCGGACGCGGCGTGCTCATGGGCGGCGTTCCCGGTACCTACCCGGCCAAGGTCGTCGTGCTCGGCGGCGGCGTCGTCGGTACGAACGCGGCGTACGTCGCGATGGGCATGGGCGCGGACGTGTCGATCATGGACATCAACCTCGACCGCCTGCGCTACCTCGACGAGATCTGGGGCAACCGGATCCGCACCGTCTACTCGAGCAAGCACAACATCGAGGAGGCCGTGTATGCAGCGGACCTCGTCATCGGCGCTGTACTCCTGCCGGGCGCCAAGACCCCGTACCTGATCACCAAGGACATGCTGCCGAGCATGAAGCGCGGCTCCGTCGTCGTCGACGTCTCCGTCGACCAGGGCGGCTGCATCGAGACCACGCACGCCACCACGCACGCCGACCCGACCTACTTCGTCGACGGCGTCCTTCACTACGGTGTCGCCAATATGCCGGGCGCCGTTCCGAACACCTCCACCCTGGCGCTCACCAACGCGACGCTTCGCTACGGCCTCGCGATCGCGAACAAGGGCTGGAAGGACGCGGTCAAGGCCGACGCCGCACTCGCCAAGGGCGTCAACGTGCTCGACGGCAAGATCGTGTACAAGCCGGTCGCCGAGGCGCATGGGCTTGCGTACACCTCCTTGGAGTCCCTGATCGCCTAGGGCCGGCGTCGAGCGTTCCCGTACCACGTACCGCGGCCGTCCCGGATCGTTCCGGGGCGGCCGCGTCCTCACGTTCCGCCTGCGATGCGCGATACTGGATGCATGGGGCTGACCGCACACATCGACGACTTCCTCGGCTACCTCTCCGTCGAGCGCGGGGCGTCGCCGCACACCATCGCCGCGTATCGTCGGGATCTGAACGCGTACTCGACTTTCCTCGAGGAGCGCGGTGTACGCGGTCCGGACGCCGTCATGAGAGAGGATCTGACGGCGTACATCGAGCACCTGCGCGACGCGGGGTACGCGCCGAGTACCGTCGAACGGCGGGTCGCATCGGTGAAGTCGTTCCACAAGTTCCTCGTCCGGGACGGGGTCACCGACAATCATCCGAGTGCCTCGCTCGCACTGCCGCGGACTCCGGACCGGCTCCCCGAGGCGGTCAGCATCGACGATATGGACCGCTTGCTCTCGCAGCCGTTTCCCGAGGGCCCTTCGGGCTCTCGCGATCGTGCCGTGCTCGAGGTGCTCTATGGCTGCGGACTGCGCGTGAGCGAACTCACGGGGCTCGACCTGCGGTCAGTGGATCTTCCCGAGGGTTTCGTCCGCGTCTTCGGGAAGGGGAGCAAGGAGCGGATCACGCCGATCTCAGGCGCCGCCGCCGCAGCGCTCGATGACTACCTGCGTCACGGGCGCCCCTATCTGCGAATGAAGGGCGGCGCGAGACGACAGGACCCCGACGCAGTATTCCTCAGCGTCCGGGGCCACCGCCTGACGCGCATGACGGTCTTCACGCTGGTCCGGACGTATGGGGCCCGCGTCGGGCTCGATCTCCATCCCCACACGCTGAGGCACTCCTTCGCCACGCACATGCTCGAGGGAGGGGCGGATCTCAGAGCCCTGCAGGACATGCTCGGCCACGCAGACATCTCGACCACGCAGGTGTATACGCACGTCGACCGGACGCACCTGCGGGAGGAGTACCTCTCGACCCATCCGCGGGCGAGGCTCCGCTAGCAGCCGACGGTGACGGCGGATCCGGTATCGGCTTCGCGAAGGACATTGAATTATGGGGGTGGAAACCCCAACTGGAAGGGGTAGGATGGATGGGTAGACACCGTTTGTGAATAGGAGGGGGTTCGTGTGAAGAAAAGCTTCCGCACTGTCCTCGCGTTGCTCATGGTAATGGCGCTCTCGATCACCGTACTGGCCGGCTGCTCTCCGGCGCCGACCACCCCGAGCACCCCGGCTGAGCCGGCCGCGCCGAAGCTGAAGGCGGGCATGGTCACGGACATCGGCGGCTTGGGCGACAAGTCGTTCAACGACCTGTCGTATGCGGGCCTCCAGAAGGCTGAGTCGGAGCTCGGCGTCGAGATCAAGGCCATCTCGTCCAAGGCCATGACCGACTACGACAGCAACATCGCCCAGCTTGCCAACGCCAAGTACGACGTCATCTTCTGCGTCGGCTTCCTGATGACGGATGCCATCAGCAAGGCTGCGACGACCTTCCCGGACACCAAGTTCGGCGGCATCGACATCTTCATCGAGAAGCCGGCCGCCAACGAGGCTGGCCTGCTGTTCAAGGAGCAGGAAGCCGGTTATCTCGCGGGCGTCAGCGCCGGCCTGCTCACGAAGGACACGGCCGTCGACAAGCGCATCAACGGCGACAACGTGATCGGTTTCGTCGGCGGCATGCCGATCCCGCCGGTCAAGAAGTTCGAGGCGGGCTTCATCGCGGGCGCCAAGTCCGTGAACCCGTCGGTCAAGGTCATCTCGCTGTACGCCGGCAAGTTCGACGACCAGGCAAAGGGCAAGGAACTCGGCCTGTCGCTGATCAGCCAGAAGGCGGACATCATCTTCGCCGCGGCCGGCCAGACCGGTATCGGCACGTTCCAGGCGTGCAAGGAGAAGAACGCGTTCTTCATCGGCGTCGACTCCGACCAGTACAACACGCTCGCGTCGCCTGGTGACACCGTCATCACGTCGGCCATGAAGCGCGTCGACACCGCGGTGTTCGAGACCGTCAAGAAGGTCAAGGACGGCACGTTCGCCAGCGGCAACACCCTGTTCGGCCTGAAGGAGAACGGCGTGGACCTCGCCCCGTGGCACGAGTTCGAGCCCAAGGTCCCGCAGAGCCTGAAGGACGCCATCGAGAAGGCCAAGAAGGCCATCATCGATGGCAGCGTGACGGTTCCCGAGGATCCGGCGAAGGCCTAGCCCTTCGTCGTTCGGGATTCCGACCGGTAGGTGATCGGATACATGAGGGCGGTCGGCGGCTCGGTGGCCGACCGCCCTCATCGTTCGTAGGCCGTTGCCGGTGCTCGCGCCGGCGTCGAGCGAGGAGATTCCATGCCTGTGCTTGAGTTGCGCGACGTCACGAAGATCTTCCCGGGCGTCATCGCCAACGACCACGTGTCGCTCAAACTCGAGAAGGGCGAGATCGTCGCGTTGCTCGGCGAGAACGGCGCGGGCAAGTCGACGCTCATGAACGTCGTCTACGGGCTGCTGACACCCGACAGCGGGGAGATCCTCGTCGACGGAGAGCCCGCTCGCATCAAGGGCCCGCGGCAGGCGATCGACCTCGGGATCGGTATGGTTCACCAGCACTTCATGCTCGTCGAACCGCTGACGGTCACCGAGAACATCATCCTGGGGCGCGAACCCGTGAAGTACGGGATCATCGACTACGCGACGTCGCGCGCAAAGGTGCTCGAGATATCCGAGCGCTACGGGCTCAAGGTCGATCCGGACGCGAAGATCATCGACCTGCCCGTCGGCATGCAGCAGCGTGTGGAGATACTCAAGGCGCTCTATCAGGGCGCCCGGATCCTGATCCTCGACGAACCGACTGCGGTGCTGACGCCGCAGGAGGTCACCGAGCTGTTCAGTGTCGTGCGCTCGTTGGTCTCGGAGGGGCTGGCGGTGGTCCTGATCACCCACAAGCTCGATGAAGTCCTCGCTGACTCGGACCGCATCGTCGTGATGCGGGACGGTAAGGTCGTGGGGGAGACGCGGCCGTCGGAGACGGATGAGGTCGGCCTGGCTCGCATGATGGTCGGCCGCGACGTCGTTCTCCGCGTCGAGAAGACCGCGGGGACGCCCGGGGAAGTGGCGCTCGCGGTGCGCGGGCTCGAGGTCGAGGACGACCGGAGGATCAAAGCCGTGCGCGGGGTCGACTTCACCGTGCGCCGTGGCGAGATCGTCGCGATCGCCGGCGTGAGCGGAAACGGACAGACCGAGGTCATCGATGCGATCGTGGGACTGCGCCGTCCGCAGGCCGGCACCATCGAGCTTCTGGGTCGCGATATCACCCGCGATTCGGCGCGATCCACCATCGCGGCCGGCGTGTCCCACGTGCCGGAGGACCGGCACCGACGAGGGCTGGTCCTCGATTTCGACCTCGCTGAGAACCTCATCCTCGGCGACCACCGCGAGGCACCGTACACGACGCGCGGCATCATGCATCCGAAGGTGATCGCGGAGACGGCCGAGACGCGTATCCGGGACTACGACGTGCGGACTCCTTCCGCGTTGGTGCTGGCCGGCAACCTCTCGGGCGGTAACCAGCAGAAGCTCGTGCTCGCTCGTGAGCTCGGGCGCGAGCCTCAGTTGCTCATAGCGGCTCAGCCCACGCGCGGGCTCGACGTCGGTGCGATCGAGTTCGTGCACCGGCGGATCATCGCCGAGCGTGACGCGGGTCGCGCGGTCCTGCTCGTGAGCCTCGAGTTGCAGGAGGTCGAGGCGCTGGCGGATCGGATCCTCGTCATGTACGAGGGTCGGATCGTGGCGGAGTTCGCGTCAGGCGAAGCAGACACGGAGACCATCGGCGTCTACATGACCGGCGGTGGTGACGCCGCGGGACCCCGGAAGTCGGCCACGACGCCCGAGATGAGGCGAGCATGAGTACCCCCGAGGAGATCACGGCCCAACGTCAGCGCTGGATCGTCGTCGTGCAGAAGATCGGAACGCCGCTGCTGAGCGTCCTGCTCGCGATGATCACAGGCTCGTTCATCGTGCTGCTCTCCGGCCATGACCCGGTCGCGGCGTTTGCGGCTCTGTGGGACGGGGCGTTCGGCACCCCGTATCAGATCGGCGAGACGATCATGCGGGCGACTCCGCTCATCTTCACGGGTCTCGCGGTCGCGTACGGCTTCCGGGCGGGACTGTTCAATATCGGTGCGGAAGGCCAGCTCTACATGGGCGGTCTCGCCGCCGCGTGGCTGGGCATCGCGCTCGGGGGGCTCCCCTGGTATGTGAGCGTCCCGGCTATGCTCGCCGGAGGCGCGCTCGCCGGTGCGGCGTGGGCGTTCATACCGGCCCTTCTCAAGGCCAAGGTGGGCGCACACGAGGTCATCACGACGATGATGTTCTCGTGGATCGCCCGCTACTTCGTGTCGTACATGCTGGACGGACCGATGAAAGCGCCGGGCCCCGACGGGCTGCCGGGTCAGATCCCGGTGAGCTCGATGCTGCCCGCATCGTCGCAACTCCCCAAGTTCAGCGCTGTGTTCCCGTTCCTTCCCGCGAACAACGCGCATGTCGGGTTCCTCATCGCGATCGCATGCGCCGTGGGGATCTGGCTGCTGTTGAAGTACACGACGCTGGGCTACGAGGCGCGGGCCGTGGGATTCAACCCGTTCGCCGCTGAGAACGGCGGGATCTCCATCGCAGCCACGACCATCTGGTCGCTGTGCATATCGGGCGGACTCGCGGCACTCTCGGGCGTCTCCGAGGTCATGGGCGTCTACGGACGCATGTCCGACCAGTTCTCGGCCGGATTCGGCTTCACCGGCATCGCCGTGGCGCTGCTGGCGAAGAACAACCCGCTCGGCGTGATCCCGGCCGCACTCCTGTTCGGCGGGCTGTCGGCGGGCGCGGGCATCATGCAACTCAACGCGAACGTGCCCGACAAGCTCGTCGACATCGTGCAGGCGCTCGTGATCTTCTTCGTGGCTGCGGAGTCGCTCGTCACCTGGTTCATAAAGCGCCGTCAGAAGGAGGCGACCAAGAATGCCTGATCTCGCCTCCATCGTCGGAACCGTCGTCCAGCCCGACCTGTTCGCCTCCGCGATCCGCATGGCGACGCCGCTCGCGCTCGCCGCGATCGGCGGCACGATCTGCGAGCGCTCGGGCGTCGTCAATATCGCGCTCGAGGGCCTCATGCTCATCGCGGCGTTCTTCGGTACGGCCGTGGCGCTGGCCGTGCCGGCACTCGGCGTTCCCGCTGCGCTCGCACCGTGGATCGGTGTGCTTGGCGCGGTCCTCGCCGGCGTGATCATGTCGGCGCTCCACGGTTTCGCCTCGATCACGCTGAAGTCCGATCAGGTCGTCTCCGGAACTGCGATCAACATCCTGGCTCTGGGGCTGACAGGATTCCTCATCCAGGTGTTCTACGGCCGCACCGGCACGACGGACTCCGCGCAGACGCTGCCGCCGCTGTTCGTCTTCGATATCCACCCGACCGGGTTCGTCGGCTCGCTGTGGGACTGGTTCAACGGCGTGCTGCTCGGCCACACGCCGCTGGTCTACGTCACCATCCTGATCGCGATCTTCGCGCAGTGGGCGATGTACCGGACGCGCTGGGGGCTGCGGCTGCGAGCACTCGGCGAGCACCCGCGCGCGGCCGACACGGTGGGAATCAGCGTCACGCGCGGCCGCTACGTCGCGGTGCTCATGAGCGGTGCGCTGGCCGGGCTCGCCGGCGCCAACCTCTCTCTCGAACAGGTCGGCAGCTTCAGCGAGAACATGACGAGCGGGCGCGGCTTCATCGCGCTGGCGGCCAACATCTTCGGCCGCTGGACGCCGGTGGGCTCGTACCTCGCGTCACTGCTCTTCGGCTTCGCCGAGGCGCTCGAGATCAGACTCCAGGCGTTCATCGACGTGATCAAGATCCCGCCGCAGTTCTTCCTGATGCTGCCCTACGTCCTGACGGTCGTCGTGCTTGCGGGCGTCATGGGCCGTGCGGTCGGGCCCGCGGCGGTGGGGAAGCCGTACGAGAAGGAGTAGGACCGCTCTCAGCGACTTTGCCGGAGCCCCCGCGGTGCCTGGTCAGGCGTCCGGGGGCTCCTGTACGTCCGTCTCGCTGTCCCGCTCGATCGATCGGGCGACCAACACGCGCGCCGCGATGATGATCGCGATGCCGCCGAAGACGAGCAGGTCCAGCGGCTCGGGGCGGAAGTCCAGCCCGCGCATCGCCGAGCGGATCACGTAGGCGGCGGCCGCCACGAGGGCGGCCGCCTGCCACGGGATGCGGAGCTCGGGACGAAGGCGTGCCGGGCTCACTCGACGCGCTCGGCGATGATGCCATCCGCGGCCTCGGCTTCAGCGGCCGCGTCGGAACGCGCCTTGCGCCGCTTGACCGTGCGCACGATCGCGCGCACGACGAGCCAGACCGGAAGCACGACGAAGAGCAGCACCGCGATCGCAGGGCCGAGCATCACGATCAGCACGTTCAGCGTGCCGACGAATGCGCGGATCGAATCCGTGACCGCGGTACCGACGCCCCAGTCGATGCCTGCCGGGCGGACCAGCGGCTTGGGTTCGGCGAGTTCGATGGTGACGGTCGCCATGGCGGCCTGACGTTCGAGGTAGTCGATCTGCGCCTTCAGGGATTCGACCTCGCCCTGCACGCGCGCGAGTTCGCGTTCCACCTCGAGCATCTCGCTCACGTTGCGCGCCTTCGCGAACATCTGACGCAGGCGCACCTGCTCCGCCCGGAGGTTGTCGAGCCGCGCCTGCATGTCGACGTGCTGCTGGGTGACGTCGTCGGCCGATTCCGACTGGCTCAGGACGCGGCCGAGCTTCACCGCGTCGGCGACGAAAGCCTGATACGTCTTGGAGGGGACCCGTACGGTCACGTAGGCCCGCAGGGGGCCGGAGTCGGTCGAACCCGACGGGTCGGTTCCCTCGGCCATGGGCCGGTAGATCGGCTGGTCGTTCGAGGTAGACACCTGCATGTTGGCGATGTCGCCGCCGTCACGACGCGCGAGCGAGCGGATCTTGTCGAGGGCCGCGTTCACATCGTCGGTCTCGATCCGGAGCGTCTTGTTCACGATGACCAGCTTCGTCTGACCCGGCGCCGCCACATCCCCGCTGCCGGCCGTGGGCGCGACCTCGGGGGAGGGCTGGATCGCGGAGGCGTCCTTCGTGCCGTAGGCGTTCGTCGAGATCTGCTCCGAGGGCGCCACGGCGGGTGCCGAGGAGCGCCCGGTCGACATGCCGGACTCAGCAGTCGGTGTACCCGAGCACCCCGCGAGCCCGAGCGCGGCCGCGAGCAGGATCGTCATGGCCGTGACGGAACGTGCGGTTGTCATCGATCCGGCGTGACGCATGGTCGTCTCCCTCTCACGTGCGCTCGGTGCCTGCCGGCACCCTCGCGCGGTCCACCCGGTCCCCGGAGAACAGCGAACGCCCGTCGCAGGCGCGAGCGGGCGTTCGATACGTTCGGTTTCGTGCGACTGCCGCTATTCGGCCTTCGTCTGCTGCTTCAGCTGCTCTTCCATGCGCTTCATCGCACGGGCGGCGTAGACGTTGAACCCGATGCTGATCGCGATCACGACGAAGAAAGCGAGAACCAGGGTGTTGACCACGGCAGCGGCCCAGTTGGGGGTCATGTAGGTCGTTCACCTCCCCGAATGTACGGCAATCCATCTTCCGGATTGTATCGGTGCCCGCACGGCGCGGCAAGCGCGTCGTCACGTGCACTCTCACCCGCTCATGTTCGCTGTCAAGGAGCCGAGTCCTGCATCTCTTACCCGCTCAGACGCGGCGCGCGTCGCGCGGGTTCGCGGGACAGGTCGCGTGGGATGGCGGCCCATCGGCATCGCGGCGTCCGGCGCGATCCGCCGCGGTTACGGCCGGCGCAGAGGAGGGACGGTGTCACGAGCGCCCGCTCCGCAGGGGGCCGTGTGTCGATTGGTGGGATGAAAGGGCAAAGAATTGTTGCCATGTGGGATGGAGTGGAATACAGTGGTGCCCGTGAAGGGTTGCGCGGCACTTAGGCGGTGCCGCACAGGAGTCGGGCTACGAGGGATGGGACGGGGGCAGCCGGGATGTTTCTCGGGGAGTACCAGCACACGCTGGACGCCAAGGGACGCGTTTCGCTGCCGCGCCGGTTCCGCGATGAGACGGGCACCAGGCTCGTCGTGTCCAAGGGCCTCGAGAAGTGTCTCTACGTCTATCCGGCCGATGGCTACCGCACGTTCCTCGAGAACCTGCTCAGCGCCTCGGCCTTCAACGAGAGCAGCCGTGCCGTTCGCAGGCACTTCACCGCCGGCGCGATGCCGGTCGATGTGGACTCCGCCGGTCGCGTGATGCTCACGCCGACGCTGCGGGAGTTCGCAAAGCTCGGCAAGGACGTCATCGTGGCCGGCGTCGGCGATCACATCGAGATCTGGGATGCCGCCGCATGGGCCGCATATGGGGACGAGAACGCGTCGACGATCGAGGAAGCGGCCGAGAAGCTCTCGGGCATCCTCTAGGACTCTTGACAATGGAATACCGGCATACCCCAGTTTTGCTGGCCGAGGTCCTCCAGTACCTCTCACCGCACCCTGGCTCGATCGTGGTTGATTGCACGCTCGGAGCCGCAGGACACTCGGATCGCATCGCAGCTTTGATCGCTCCCACGGGCACGCTGGTGGGAATCGACCAAGACGACGCAGCCCTCATCGCAGCAGCAGACACACTACGCCTCGGCCAGCAAACGTTTCTTCTGAAGGGGAACTTCGGCGAGTTGGACCGCCTCCTCACCGAGGCGAACATCCCGTACGTCGATGGCTTCCTCTTCGATCTCGGGGTCTCATCGCCCCAGCTCGACTTCGTCGAGCGCGGATTCTCGTATCACGGAGACGCGCCGCTCGACATGAGGATGGACCCAGCCGCGGGCGGCATCACAGCCGCAGACGTAGTCAATTCGTACCAGGAATCGGACATCGCCCGCGTCATCCGGGAGTACGGGGAAGAACGGTGGGCCACGCGCATCGCAGCATTCATCGTAGCCGCGCGTGCCCGCCGCCCCGTGGCCACCACCTCGCAACTGGTCGACATCATCAAGTCCGCCGTTCCGGCGGCCGCACGACGCGAGGGCCCGCATCCGGCGCGCCGGACGTTCCAGGCCCTGCGTATCGAGGTCAACCGTGAACTCGAGGTCCTCGAGACCGCACTTCGTTCCTCGATCCGCTGGCTCGTCCCGGGTGGGCGCGTGGTCGTCATCTCGTACCACTCGCTCGAGGACAAGGTCGTGAAGCGGGTCTTCAACGAACTCTCGACGGGATGCACCTGCCCTCCTGATCTGCCCGTGTGCGTATGCGGGGTAAAGCCGGTACTCCGAGTGCTCACCCGTCGCGCCGTCCCACCGACGGACGAAGAGGTCGAGCGCAATCCGCGGTCGCGCAGCGCGAAGCTGCGAGCCGCCGAACGACTGTAGAGGCCATCGGTGACACCGTCAGGTGACGCTGTGAGGTACGGGAGGAGGGGAACATGGGTCAGGCAGCCAGACGCGTCGAACACATCCGCCCTGCCGCACGCCGTGCCTCCCTCCGTCTGGTCGAGGCCCCACGGGCTACTCGTCGCGCTCCCGCTTCACGTGACGCACGCGCTCGCGCACGTGCGAGCGAAGCACGCGCCCGCACGTTCTTCCGGGTCTTCGTCATCGCCCTGGTCACGCTCGCGGCCCTCGGGGGCGCGCGAATCGCGCTGATCGTTCGCGCCACCGAGATGTCGATCTCCGAGACGCGCATCCAAGCGGGGATCAAGGCCCAGAGGATCGAGGGCGACCAGCTCGAGGCCGACCGGAGTTCACTGTCCACGCCTTCGCGCATCGAGAACATCGCGGCCGCGACGATGTCGATGGGTCGCCCGAAGTCGGTCCGCTACATCACGCTTCCCGGAGGCGAGGTGACCGCGACCCCTGAAGCGGCCTCGCCATCGGGAGCCGAGGTGAGCCGGGCAGACACGGCGCCCGGCGGCATCACCGCCCTTCTGGGGGCCGTGATGGAGATGTCTGCAGGTGAGGCGCAGTCGCTGCTCGTCGGCGAACTCGGCCTCGCCGGGTCCCGGTAGCCTCGTGGTGCGCAAGAAGCGGCCGACAGGGAGTGTCACCCGTCCGAAGCAACGCGCTCCCCGTCATGCGACGCGTGGGGCGCTTCTCTTCCTCCTGATGGCCGCACTTCTGACGTTCGTGGCCGCGCGGCTCGTCTGGATCCAGGTCGTCGAGGCGCGCGAGTTGACGGTGCGCGCCGAGAAGCAGCGCATGCGCGACCTCGTGCTCTCGCCCCATCGCGGTTCCATCTACGACCGCGAGGGGGAGAAGCTCGCGATCACGACCCCGGCGAAGACCGTCTACGCCGTGCCGAGCCAGGTCAAGGACGCGACCGGCACCGCAGACGCGCTCGCGGGGGCCCTGGGAGGAGATAGGGCGGCGTATCTCAAGAAGCTGCAGAGATCGGGGTCGTTCGTCTACATCGCCCGCAAGGTCGATCTGACTCGCGCCGCAGCGGTCGAGCGGCTCGGCATCGACGGACTCGGCCTGCTCGAGGACTCGCGGCGGAGTTACCCCTCGGGAGAGCTCGCGTGCCAGATCCTCGGGTTCGTCGGCATCGACGATGAGGGCCTCGCCGGGATCGAGAAGCAGTACGACTCCACCCTCGCCGGAGCGCCCGGCCGCATCGTCGCGGAGCGGGATCCCCGGGGGAACATCATCCCCGGCGGCGTGGTCAGCGCCGAGGATCCGGTCGATGGCCAGGACATCTACCTCACCATCGACAAGGACATCCAGTATCAGGCGCATCTGGAGCTCGCTGCGACCGTGAAGCGGTTCGGAGCGAAGGGCGGCTCCGTCGTCGTCATGGATCCCAAGACCGGTGAGATATTGGCGATGGCATCGACGCCGTATTTCGATCCGAACGACTACGGCGCAGCGGATCCGCAGGCCGTGCGCAACAAGGTGATCACCGACGCGTTCGAGCCCGGTTCGACGATCAAGTCGATGACCGCCGCCGCCGCGATCGATCAAGGACTCTTCGAGCCGACGAGCATGTTCCAGCTGCCGCCGACGCTCAAGGTGGGGGATCGGACGATCCACGAGTCGCACGATCGTGGGGCGGTCAACTGGTCGCTCACCACGATCGTCACGCAGTCGTCGAACGTGGGCGCGGTCAAGATCGGGATGGCTCTCGGCAAGAGCCGACTGTACGACTGCTTCGAGCGCTTCGGTCTCAACAGCCGTACCGGTGTCGACTTCCCCGGTGAGGCGCGCGGCTGGATGCCACCTCCGGCGACCTGGTCGCAGTCGACGATGGGGAACCTCCCCTTCGGACAGGGCCTTTCGTGTACGCCGCTGCAACTTGCCCGCTCCATGGCGGCGATCGCGAACGGCGGGACGCTCGTCACCCCTCATTTCCTCTACCGCCAGGCGTCCACACCGGCGACGTTCGTCGCCTCGTCGCTCCCCGCGATCGGGGCGGATGCCGCGCGCAAGACGACGGTCATGCTCACCGACGTCGTCAAGGACGGCACGGGTAGCGAGGCCGCCGTTCCCGGTTACGAGGTCGCCGGCAAGACCGGCACGGCGCAGAAGCCGCGTCCGGGCGGTCTCGGGTATTCCAAGGGTGTCTACGTGGCGTCCTTCGCCGGGTATCTGCCGGCCGGCGATCCCCGCCTGCTGATCGTCGTCACGGTCGACGAGCCATCGAAGGGGATGTACGGCGGTACGGTCGCCGCACCCGCATTCAGCCGTATCGCGCGATTCTGCGTCGCGCATCTGAAGATCCCGCCCGCCGCACCCGTGAACCGTCCGAAGGCGCGCGGGAGCGGCGTTCCGACAGCGGGTAACGGGAAGGTGTCGGCGCGCGGCACGAAGCCGGCGACCGAGGCGCCCGTGGTAGAATCGTCGAGTTCCGTCCGGTGAGGGAACGTGACCGCTCTGAACCTTTCTGACCTGATCCACGACCTTCCGGCACAGGGCCCCGAGGGGCTCTCGGCAGCCGTCGCAGGCATCGCTTACCGCTCCGATCTGGTGCGTGACGGCGATGCTTTCTTCTGTGTGCGCGGACTTGCTCATGACGGCCACAGCTTCGCCGCGGATGCGGCCGGCCGGGGCGCATCGGTCATCGTGGTGACAGACGAACTCGCGGGACTGCCCGTGCCGCAGGTCCGCGTCGAGGACACGCGGGTGGCGCTCGCTCTCGCCTCGTCGCGCCTCTTCGGTGAGCCGTCACGACGGATGGCCGTCGTGGGCATCACGGGCACGAACGGCAAGACCACCACGACGTACCTTCTCGACGCGATCGCGCGGGCACACGGTTCGACCACCGGCATCGTCGGCACGGTCGAGATCAGGGTCGCCGACGAGCGACGTGCGTCGAAACGGACCACCCCGGAGTCACGGGACCTGCAGGAGCTGCTCGCGAACATGGCGGACAGTGGCGTCGAGATCGTCGCCATGGAGGTCTCGTCGCATGCGATCGACCTGCACAGGGTCGACGCGATCCGCTTCGCCGTCGCGGCGTTCACGAACCTCAGCCAGGATCACCTGGACTACCACGGAACGCTCGAGGAGTACTTCAGCGTGAAGTCGCGCCTCTTCGATGGCATGGATGTCGGATCGCGGGTCGTCAACATCGACGACACGTACGGGCGCCGTCTCGCCGAGCAGGCCGGCGCCGAGATCACGGTCGGCTTCAGCGAGCACGCCATGGTCCGGGCCGAGAGCGTCGCGTACGGACCGACGTCCACGTCGCTGACACTGGTCGCTCCGTCGGGGAGGGTCGGCGTCTCGTTGCCGCTCGCCGGCGCTTTCAACGTGTCGAACGCCCTGGTCGCGGCCGGCTGTGCCCTGGGCCTCGGCATCCCGCTCTCGACGATCGCCGCCGGGCTCGAGGGCGCGCAGCAGGTCCCCGGTCGCCTCGAGCGCATCGACTGCGGTCAGGACTACGCGGTGCTCGTGGACTACGCACACACGCCGGACGGCCTCGAGAAAGCCATAGCCGCTGTCCGTGAGGTGACTCCGGGCCGCGTGATCACGGTATTCGGGTGTGGCGGCGACCGTGATCCGTCGAAGCGCCCGCTCATGGGAGAAGTGGCAGGTCGGCTGTCGGACATCGTCGTCGTCACGAGCGATAATCCACGCACCGAGGACCCGCTCGGCATCATCCTGCAGATCGAGGACGGGCTGCATGGTGCGGTGGCAGAGCGTCATGCGGAGGTCGACCGCCGCCGGGCGATCGCGCTGGCCCTTTCGCTCGCGCACACCGGTGACGCGGTGCTTCTGGCGGGCAAGGGCCATGAGGACTACCAGATATTCGCGGACGGCGCCGTCCACTTCGACGACCGCGAGGTCGCGCGCGAGGAGTTGGCTCGAGGATGCTGACAGCATCCGCAACGAGGATCGCGGAGATCTGCGGAGGAAGCGTCATCCTCGGCTCGGGCGACGCCATGGCCTACGGCGTGACGATCGACTCACGCCGCGTGACGCCCGGCTGCGCGTTCATCGCGTTGCCCGGTGAGCGAGTGGACGCGCACGCGTTCGTGGCCCCGGCGATCGCCGAGGGCGCCCGGGTCGCCATCGTGGCGCGCTGGGACGAGGGACTGGCGACCGGCGTCCAGGGGATGCGTTCCGGTGACTGGGCGGTCGTGATGGTCTCGGATACCGTGGAGGCGCTGCGGGCGTTGGCGGGGTATCAGCGCTCCCGTCTGCACTGCCCGGTCATCGGTATCACCGGTTCCACCGGGAAGACGACGACGAAGGACTTCCTCGCCGCCGTCCTCGCCACGAGGTTCAAGGTCGTGGCGACGAAGGGCAACCGCAACAACGAGATCGGTGTGCCGCTCACGGTGCTGGACGCCGGTGCGGACACCGACGTCCTGCTGGTCGAGATGGGCATGCGGGGCAGCGGTCAGATCGCGCACCTGTGCTCGTTCGCGAAACCCACGCTCGGGATCGTCACGAACGTCGGCCAGACCCACCTCGAGGTCCTCGGTTCGCAGGAGGCCATCCTGCATGCGAAGGGCGAGTTGGTCCGGTGCATCCCGCATCACGGTGCTGTCTTCCTCAACGGGGATGACGCCTGGTCGCGCAAGCTGGAGGAGGAGACTCCGGCACCGGTGACGTGGTACGGCATGGGGGAGGACTCCGACGTACGAGCGTCGGAGGTCGAGACCGATGAGGCGGGCAGGCCCACCGTGACGTTGTCCGCCGGCGACGAGAAGGTCCGGTTCACCCTGCCGGTCCCGGGGAGGCACAACGCCTACACCGCCGCGGCTACCGCAGCGGTCGCGCTGTATCTCGGGCTGACCCTTGAGGATGTGGCAGCCGGTCTCGCCGCCGTCGAGCTCTCGGACATGCGCATGCAGGTCTTCACCGCAGCCAGCGGTGTGACCGTCGTCAACGATGCGTACAATGCGAACCCGACCTCGATGCGTGCCGCGCTCACCGCTCTGTCCGATATGCGCACGGGAGTCCGGCGCATCGCGGTGCTCGGTGACATGGCCGAGCTCGGCTCACTCGAGGAACTCGCGCACTTCAAGCTCGGCGAGGAGGTCGCCCGCGCCTCGGTCGACGTGCTGGTGACCGTGGGACAGCGTTCCGCACGCATCGCTGACGGCGCTCGCGCGGCGGGGATGGCGACGGACCGTGTGAGGGAGTGTGCCACGGCTGACGAGGCCTCTGAGGTGCTCGATGACCTGCTCGAGCCGGGGGACGTGGTCATGGTGAAGGCGTCGCGCTCCATGGGACTCGAACGAATCGTCGAAGGGATCCTGCGCCCGCATGTCTAGCATCAACCTCCTCAACATCGATCGCTATCCGACCTACCAGGTGTTCCTGGTGGCAGTCGTCGCGCTTGCCGCGGCAGGTGTCCTGTTCCCGCTGTGGATCCGGCTCGTGCGCTTTCGGAACATCGGCCAACAGGTCCGGGCGGACGGCCCGCAGGGCCACCTGGTCAAACAGGGCACGCCGACGATGGGCGGAGTGCTGATCCTGCTCGTCGTCACCGGCGTCTATCTGGCCATGGGCCGCGTGGACCGGGCGGGCATCCTCGTGCTCGGGTCCATGCTCGCCTGCGGCCTGCTCGGCTTCATCGATGACTATGCGAAGGTCCTCAAGGAGCGTTCACTCGGGCTGACCGCGCCCGCGAAGATCGCGTGGCAGATGGCGATCTCGACCGCCGTGTGCCTCCTCGCGGTCAACTGGGTGGGGATCTCGTCGAAGGTCCTGATACCTCTGACGGGGCAGAAGCTGGACCTCGGCATCATGTCGACCAGCCTGCAGTTCGGCGGCTTCGCAGTCGTCGTGCCGTGGGTGTACCTGGCGCTCGTATTCCTCATGGTGATCGGCACCAGCAACACGGTGAACCTCACCGACGGGCTCGACGGACTTGCCGCCGGTACCGTCACGATCGTCACGTTCGCGTTCGCTGCGATCGCGTTCCGACAGAGCCACCTCGAAGTCTCGCTCCTTGCCGCCGCGATCGCGGGATCGTGCATCGGCTTCCTCTGGTACAACAGCTATCCCGCGGACATCTTCATGGGCGATACCGGGTCACTCGGACTCGGCGCCGCCGTCGCTGCGCTTGCGATCGTCACGAAGACGGAGCTGCTGCTCCCTCTGATCGGTGGCATGTACGTCATCGAAGGCCTCTCGGTCATCCTGCAGATCGCGTCGTTCAAGCTCACGGGCAAGCGCATATTCCGCATGGCACCCATACACCACCATTTCGAGATGAAGGGCTGGAGCGAGACGAAGGTCATGGTCCGATTCTGGATCGTGACGGGCATCCTCGCCGGCGCAGGGTTCGCCCTCTTCTTCATGTCGAGTTTCCGGGTGGTGAAGTAGATGCCCGAGCGGGCTCGACGCATCGCCGTCCTCGGCCTCGGGCGTTCGGGCGAGGCCGTTGTCGACTGGGTGCTGTCCCGCAGCGCCGCAGGTGAGGACGTCTCGGTCTCCGTGTTCGTCGAGCACGATTCCGAGGATCTGCGCGTCGCTGCGGAGCGGCTCGTCGCGCGTGGGGCGACCGTCGCCCTCGGCGTGAGCGAGGTGCCCGCGGATGGTTTCGACCTGGTCGTCGCCAGTCCCGGCATCGCGCCCCATCGCGCGCTCATGGTCTCCGCTCGTGCACTCGGCGTTCCGGTGATCTCAGAGATGGAGCTCGCGTACCGCGTCTCGCCGGCGCCCTTCGTCGCGATCACGGGGACGAACGGCAAGACCACCACGACCGCCCTGACGACACACCTGCTCCTCGAGGCGGGTCACCCCGCGGAGGCGGTCGGCAACTACGGTCCACCGGCCATCAGCGCTGCCGCCGAGGTCGGCAGGGCAGGGGTGCTCGTGGCTGAGTGTTCATCGTTCCAGCTCGCACTCACCGAGCGGTTCCGCCCGCGGGTCTCGGTCCTGCTCAACATCACCCCCGACCATCTCGATTGGCACGGATCCCTTGAGGCGTACGCGTTCGACAAGGGCAGGGTGTTCGCGAACCAAGGTGCCGGTGACACGGCGATCATCGACGTCGATGATCCGGGTTCCACGGTCTGGGCCGACACGGTGGAGGCTCGTGGCGTTCGCGTCGTCCGCATCAGCCGCGAGCGGCTGTACGCCGGCGGAGCGGGGCTTGTGGAAGGGGTTCTGACCGTCGAGACGGCCGCATGCACCATATCCCTCGTCAACGCCGACGAACTGCGCATCCGAGGCGCTCACAACGTGAGCAACGCTCTGGCAGCCGCGGCCGCCGCACTGGCGATGGGCGCCGATCCCGAGCATATCCGCGAGGGCCTGCGCTCGTTCGAGGCGCTCGAGCACCGTCTCGAGCCGGTCGCCACGATAGCCGGCGTGTCGTACGTGAACGATTCCAAAGGCACCAACCCCGATGCCGTGCTCAAGGCGCTCACCGCGTTCGACGGCCGCCCGATCGTGATTCTGCTGGGCGGGCGCGGCAAGGGCGGGGACTTCCGTCCGCTCGCACGCGCGTGCGCGAACGCCTGTCGCACGGCCGTCCTCTACGGTGAGACGCGGGCCGCGATGGAGGAGGCGTTCGTCGCCGAGGGCGTGGCGTTCGAGACGGCAGGGGGCATGGTCGATGCGATCGGCGTCGCCGGCGCTGCTGCCCGACCCGGTGACGTGATCCTGCTCTCGCCGGCGTGCGCGTCCTTCGATGAGTTCAAGAACTACGAGGAGCGGGGTCGCGAGTTCAAGCGGAACGTCGCTCGTCTGACCGAGGGAGGACGGTGAGCGCCCCGACCACCACCGTGGTCGCGCCGGGTTCGCGCTATCTCCTCATCGGCGCGACGTTGCTGCTCGCGCTCGGCGGCCTCCTGTTCATCTACTCCGCTTCATCAGCGGCCGACTTCGTCTTGAAGTCCGACAGCGCCTTCCACGTGAAGCGGCAGGCGCTCTTCGTGGTGCTGGGTCTCGTCGCGATGTTCGTGTGTTCCCGGGCTTCCTCTGATCTGATCCGCCGGGCCGGCCTGACGCTCCTCGTCATCGCCGACGGGATGCTGGGGCTCGTGCTCGTCATGGGTGTCGGCAAGTTCGGCGCGATGCGCGCGATCGATATCGGCATCACGACGATACAGCCGGCGGAACTCGCACGGCTCGCGTGCGTCATCGTCATGGCCGACATCCTCGCCGACCGGATCCGGCGCCCTCGTCCGCTGAAGGAGGACATACTCAAGATCGGCCTTGTCCTCGGCGTCCCATTTGCGTTGATCATGGCGCAGCCCGACATGGGCGCGGCCGTCTCCATCGTCGTCCCGGTGTTCTTCCTCGCGGTACTCGCGGGGATGCCGGCGCGATGGGTCGCCGGCACGGTCGTCGGGTTGGTCGGCGGGCTCTCGATCCTCCTCCCGATGGCCGCGTACCGGTCGGATCGCATCGCGAGTTTCCTCGATCCATCGAGGGACCCGCTGGGCACGGGCTACCAGATCATCCAGGCGAAGCTGGCGTTCGGATCGGGTGGCCTGTTCGGAGTCGGCCTCGGCCTGTCGCGGCAGAAGTACTTCTACCTGCCCGCCGCGCATACCGACTTCATCTTCGCCATCATCGGCGAGGAGGTCGGCTTGGTGGGTACACTCATCGTGGTCGCGACATTCGGCCTCTTGTGCTACGCGGGCATCAGGATCTCGCTCTCGTTGCGGGATCCGTACGCCAGACTGGTCGCGGGCGGGTTGACGATAACCATCGTCACTCAGGCCGTCATCAACATGTCATCGGTCACCGGGCTCATCCCGGTCGCCGGCGAGCCGCTGCCGCTCGTGAGCTACGGTGGCTCCTCGATGCTCTTCACCATGGGGTGCATCGGGCTTATCCTTGCCATGACTCGCGGAGGCGCCCGGGCATCGGTCCGGACGCGTCCGCATGTCGACGACACAGAAGGGACATCGCGTGCGCGTACTGGTGAGCGGCGGGGGGACGGCAGGCCACATCTATCCGGCATTGACGGTGGCCGAGCACGCCAGAGACGAAGAGCATAGCGAGGTCACGTTCGTCGGGGTGCCCGAGAGCCTCGAGTCCCGTCTCGCGTCGGAGGCGGGAGTCGAGTTCATCGGCGTTCCGGCGCGGGGATGGGACCGCGCTCGTCCGCTGACCCTGCTCTCCGCGGGCCTGACGACGGCCGTCTCGTTCGTGCGGTGCCTGCGACTGCTGCGCACCCGGCGAGTCGACGTCGTGATCGGCTTCGGCGGATATGTCTCGCTGCCGCTCGGCCTCGCCGCGGCGATGGGCAGCATCCCCCTCGTCCTCCACGAGCAGAATGCGGTGGCGGGCATCGCCAACCGGGTGCTGTCGCGTTGGGCGACCACCGTGTGCGTCACGTACGCCGAATCCATCTCACGCCTTGCCCTGCCCGGGCGCGCGCTCGTCACGGGTAACCCGGTCCGCACGTCGTTCGCGGCGGCGGACCGTGCCGCCGGGCGCAAGACGCTCGGAGCGAAGAAGAACGACATAGTCCTGCTGGTGTTCGGCGGGAGCCGCGGGGCGCGACACCTCAATACCGCGCTTATCGGACTCCATCCACGGCTCAAGGCGATCAAACGGCTTCGGGTCGTGCAGATCGCCGGGCGGGACGAGGTCGAACAGGTGCGCGAAGCGCTGGCCGCCGCAGCCGGTGGCAAGGCGCCTTCGTGGTGGTCGGTGCTGGACTACGTCGAGGCCATGGGCGATGCCATGGCAGCCGCGGACCTGGTGGTCTGCCGCTCGGGAGCCACATCGATCGCGGAGCTGGCGTCGGTGGGCCGACCTGCCATCCTCATCCCGTATCCCTTCGCCACCGACGACCATCAGTCGCACAACGCGTCACCACTGGTCGATGCCGGGGCGGCCGTGGTGTTCAGCGACAGCGCGCTCGACTCCGAGAGTTTCGGTGACGAGTTGATCCGGATCCTCGACGATCCCGAGCGGCGCGCATCGATGGCCGAGTGTGCATCGCGCCTCGCCCGGCCGCTCGCAGCGCATGCCGTGGTCGATGCGGCCCTCGAGGCGGCGGCGAGCGGGTCGCCTTGGCGTCATCGCGAGCGCCGCGATGCGATCATCTCCGCACGAGATGACGACGCGGGCGAGCACATCGAGAAGGGCTCCGACGCTCCCGTGCAGGTCGAAGCTGAGGCTGAGGTCGACGTCGAGACATCCATCGAGTCGAACGAAGTCAAGGATGACGCCGGGGTGTCATCGTGAGTCGCGTCTACGCTCACTTCATCGGCGTCGGCGGGGCCGGCATGAGCGGCCTCGCCAAGGTCCTCAACGACCGCGGCGTGCCGGTGACCGGTTCCGACATGCGGCTCTCCCGCTATGCGGCGGCGCTGCGGGAGGACGGCGTCACGGTTCACATCGGCCATGATGCGGCGAACCTGGGGAATCCCGAGGTCGTGGTGGTGTCCACCGCCATCCCCGAGACCAATCCGGAACTGGTCGAAGCCCGGAGTCGCGGGCTCGAGGTCTGGCCGCGCGCTCGCATGCTGGCGGCGTTGGCAGGCGACCTCAAGACCGTCGCCGTCGCAGGTACGCACGGGAAGACGACCACGAGCTCGATGGCCACCGCCGCGCTGATGGCTCTCGGCGCTGACCCCACCTTCCTCATAGGCGGAGAGCTGAATGACGTCGGCAGCAACGCCAGATGCGGGGCGGGCGAGCATTACGTGGTCGAGGCGGATGAGTCGGACGGCTCGTTCCTGTTCTTGGATCCGTTCTGTGCGATCGTGACGAACGTCGAGGCCGACCACATGGATCACTACGGGTCGTTCCAGGAGATCGTCGAGGTCTTCGAGGCGTTCCTGGCCCGTGTCGATCCGGCCGGCGTGGCCGTTCTGTGTGGGGACGACCCGGTGCTGCCCGGTATCGCTCACACGTGTCGTGCCCGGATCGTGACGTACGGGCGCGGCGAGACATCGGACGTGCGCATGACGGCCTGTTCGCCGGACGGCCACGGGATGCGCTTCACCGTCGAGTTCCCCGGCGGGACCCGGGTCGAGGGATCGACGTCCCTTCCCGGGGAGCACATGGCATTGAATGCGACCGGGGTGCTCGCCGCAGTATGGGCACTGGGAATGGACCTTGAGAGAGCCGTCGCGGGCATCGCGTCGTTCGGTGGCGTCAAGCGGCGCTTCGAGCCGGTCGGGTCGCACGACGGCGTCGATGTCGTCGACGACTATGCGCATCATCCGACCGAGGTCCGGGCGACGTTGACCGCAGCGAAGTCCGCCGGCTACGAGCGCGTGTGGGTCGTCTTCCAACCGCACCGTTACAGCCGCACGGCGGCCTTCACAAAGGATTTCGGGGCGGCGTTCGACCACGCGGATCGCGTGGTCCTGATGGACGTCTACAGTGCCGGCGAGGCGCCGATCCCGGGCGTCTCCGGCAAGACGGTACTCGATTCGATGCTCGCGCGCGCGCCTCGCAAGGCTGCGGCGTACTTCCCCCATCGGGTCGATATCGCAGGCTACATCGCACAGAGGGCCCGAGCCGGGGACCTGGTGATGACCATGGGCGCAGGTGACGTGACCACGGTCGGACCGGAGATCATGCGGGCCTTGACCGAGCGTGAACCGGCCGGCGGCCCGTCATGTCCCTAGCGGGTGCGACAGAGCGGCTTCAGGCCTCGCTTTCGGGTGAGATCCGTACCGGGGAGCCGATGGCCCGTCACACCACGTTCCGTCTCGGTGGAGCCGCCGCGGTCCTGTGCGTACTGGACTCTATGCACGATGTGACGGCCGCCATGAGCATCGTCTCCGACGAGGATGTACCGTGGACCATCATCGGCAAAGGCAGCAACCTCCTTGTCGCCGATAGGGGATACGACGGTGTCGTGTTCGTGCTGGGCCGGGAGTTCAAGCGCCATGTGGTCGATGGGGAGACGATACGGGCCGGAGCCGCGTGCGTGCTGGCTCATCTGGTTCAGGACGCGTTCAAGCGTGGGCTTGCCGGGCTGACCTGGGGTGTGGGGATCCCGGGAACCTTGGGAGGCGCGCTCGCCATGAACGCGGGAACACACGAAGGGTGGATCGGCCAGTTCGTCGACACGGTGACGATCTTCGAGCCCGGGAGTGGGCTTCGGCTCGTCCGTGGCACGGATGTGGCATGGGAGTACCGTCGGAGCGGACTGATGGGCCGAGGGCTGATCCTCGAGGCGAGCTTGAGGGTCGTGCCGGGCGACCCGGTCAGGATACGCGCAGAGATGGAGCGCAATCTGACAGCGAGGAAGGCCGCTCAGCCGCTCGGGCTTCCAAGCGCCGGCAGCGTCTTCGTCAATCCGGCAGGCGACTCGGCCGGTCGCCTGATCGACGCGGCGGGGCTGAAGGGCGCGAACTCCGGCGCCGCGCGCATCTCGCCGGTGCACGCGAACTTCATAGTGAACGAGGGCGGAGCGACGGCGGCCGACGTCGTAGCCCTGATCCGACGTGTGCAGACGACCGTGAAGGACGAATTCGGTGTCGACCTCCGACCGGAGATCAGGTTCCTCGGGACCTTCGAAGAAGCGTAAGAGCGTCCACCTCTCGACGCAGCAGGAACGTGCGCGACAGGACGCTCGCCGCCACAGCGGCGCGCCGCCTACGGCGTCCCGCCGCGAGGCGGCTGCTGCGTCACGCGCCAAGACCGCGGCGCAATCCCGTGCAGACGCGAAGAAGACCGAGCGTGAGCGCCGGATCACCGAACAGCGGCGAAAGGTGCGCCTGAGGGTCCTCTTCGTGCTGGGTGCAGCCGTCGTGGTCGTCTCTGCCTG
This sequence comes from Coriobacteriia bacterium, assembly GCA_030652345.1. The sequence goes on along the minus strand of JAUSAU010000035.1, from coordinate 7,920 downwards.
CCTCGGCGTCTACAATTCGGGCCTCTTCGGCGTCACCCGGGTCGAGGTCGTCGGCGTCACGCACCTCAGTCAGGAGCACGTGCGCCGCATCGCCCGCGTGCCGGATGGCACGACACTCATCCGGTTCCCTGCGGATGAGGTGGCCGGTCGCGTCGCAGAGGACCCGTGGGTGCGCAGCGTGTCGGTCTCCCGGGTCTTTCCGGATGCCATGCGCATCAGGATCGTCGAGCGCTCGCCGGTCGCCTTGGTCGACGCCGGGAAGGTCTTCTGGCTGATCGACGCCGGCGGCTACGTGATCGCCCAGCGCTCGACCGAGGACACGGCGTCCCTGCCGGTCGTCAGAGATGTGCCTGGTCTCGATCCGAAGGCGGGCCGCAGGACCACCTCCGAACCACTGCTCAACGCGATGAAGGTCCTTGCGGGCATCTCCCGCGAGGTGGCATCGAGCGTCCGGGCGATCTCCGCGCCCACGATCGACGGGACGACGTTGTTCACGGTCGATCGCGTGGAGATAGTGATCGGCGAGGCGTCCGATCTCAAGAAGAAGGATATGCTGGTCCGCCGCATGCTTCTGGAGCAGCGCGGCAGGGTCGTCTCGATCGACGTTAGAACGGTTGATCGTCCCACATGGCGTGGGCTCAAGTAGAGGTACAGATACGAGGGGGTCATGTGTGATGGTCCGGAAGCACCGTTCGCTCACCATCTGCGGTCTGATCGCCGCATCGGCGCTCATGTGGGTCGCGACCGTGGGCAGTGCCCACGCTCTGGTCGTGACCGCGGCCCCCGATGCCACCGCGACGACTGACGTCAGCGTCCTCGTGGAGGCCGTCGACGGCTCGGGAACCGTGACCCTCCTTCGGGACGGGGTCGCGGTCGGCGAGATGCCCGCATCCCCGGGTACGGTCGTCTTCGTGGGGGCGCCGCTCAAAGCCGGGCGTCAGGTCTTCGGCGCGCGCCTGAACGGTACGGGAGGCGCCGTGAACGCGCGGATCGTGGCGGCGGTCTTCTCCTGGGGAACGCCCTGTGCGCCCACGTGGATCGCGCCCGTCGGAGGCTATGCCGCCAAGCTCAGCACGCCTCGTGTGACCGCAGGCTCCTCGACCGCGAGCATGACCCTGCTGGTGAACGGGCGAGTGGTAGCCAGCGCTCTGTGCACACCCGGGGTCTCTGTGAAGTTCCCCCGGGTGGCGCTGCCGAAGGGCGTGTCGACGTTCACGATCGTCGCGGCCAACCGATTCGGTACCACAGCGACCTACAGCGTCAAGGTGCGCCGACTCGACTACCCGGCACCGACCTGCATCATCATCGACAAGAGCGACTACCGTCTGTACTGGATCCGCAACGGTGAGCTGGTCAAGGCGTACCGGATCGCTCATGGAAAGCACAACTGCACGCCCGTCGGCACGTGGAAGATACTCGCGAAGTATCGGACGAACCCCAAGAGCGTGTACGGTCCGCGGAAGATGCGCATGTTCCGCAAGGTCGGCCGCCGCTACGTGTTCACTCCCTATGCCATCCACGGGACGAACCAGGAATGGGTGATCGGTACCCAGGCGAGCCACGGCTGCATCCGCATGTACAACCGTGATGTGCTCAAGCTCTGGCCTCAGGTGCCGATCGGGACGCTCGTGATCACGCGCCCGTAGCGTTCGGGGCAGGGGACGGATACACCTCCTGAACTGCGCGAACAGTCCTGATCGGTGCGTTCGCGGGGGCGCCGCAGGTGGCCCATGGATACACCGGTGTGACGACCGCCGAATTGGGGGGTTGCGCAACCGATAACCGTTATGCAAAGATTGAGTGTTCTATACGCACTCTCACCCTAAACTGTAACCTTAGACTTGAATCGTAGCTGAGGGGCGGGGAGGAGAACCACATGCTCGATACGGGTGCCAACTATCTGGCAGTCATCAAGGTCGTCGGTGTGGGTGGCGGCGGGTCCAACGCCGTCAACCGCATGGTCGAGGCCGGGGTCAAGGGCGTCGAGTTCATCGCGGTGAACACCGATGCGCAGGCGCTTCTCATGTCCGACGCGGACTACAAGGTCCATGTCGGGGTGGGGCTGACGAAGGGACTCGGTGCCGGAGCTGACCCGGACGTGGGCCTGCAGGCGGCCGAGGAGTCGCGGTCCGAGATCAAGGAGGCGCTCCAGGGCGCCGACATGGTATTCATCACGGCCGGTGAGGGCGGCGGCACGGGCACGGGGGCCGCGCCGGTCATCGCTCAGATCGCCAAGGAAGAGATCGGCGCGCTGACCGTCGGCGTCGTGACCCGACCATTCGCCTTCGAGGGCCGCAAGCGTGCCCTCCAGGCTGATGAGGGGATCAAGCGCCTGCGCGAGCACGTCGACACGCTCATCGTCATCCCGAACGATCGCCTTCTTCAGGTCGCCGAGAAGAAGACCTCCATACTTGATGCGTTCCGTATCGCGGACGATGTCCTGCGTCAGGGAACACAGGGCATCACCGACCTCATCACCGTGCCCGGTCTGATCAACCTCGACTTCGCCGACGTGCGGACGATCATGCAGGATGCCGGCTCGGCCCTCATGGGCATCGGCGTCGCAACGGGCGACAATCGTGCACACGAGGCCGCCAAGGCTGCCATCTCGAGCCCGCTTCTGGAGTCGTCGATCGAAGGCGCTCAAGGCGTCCTCTTGTCGATCTCCGGTGGTTCGGACCTGGGCCTGTTCGAGGTGAACGAGGCGGCCGAGGTCGTGGCTGCAGCGGCTCACCCCGATGCTAACATCATCTTCGGTGCGGTCATCGACGACTCGATGATGGATTCGATCCGCGTGACCGTCATCGCCACCGGGTTCGAGGGGCGCCGCAAGCAGTCGTCCCTCCAGCTCGAGGAGCAGGGCGCGGAGGTCCAGATGCCGTCTGCCGCCAGCGTTCCGACGTTCGAGCCGATACGCGACGACGATCTCGACATCCCGGCGTTCCTGAAGCGCAGGGGATAGCACGACCCGACGACGGCGACTCCACGGGGTCGCCGTCGCGGTGTTCACAGACCGTCCACCCGGCTGTTACCGGGTGACGAATACGCGGCGTGGATCCGAGGAACAGGGGCCTCGTATCCACGCCGCGCTGCGTCCGGACCCCGAAGCGTGCTCGCCCTGCGCCGGTCGGCCTCCATCGTGCAAGAGGCCCCGTACCGACATTCGGTACGGGGCCTCTCATGCATGCCGTGATCGAAGCGTCTAGCCCTGCGGAGCGTCGCCGCCCTCCGGGGGTGCGGGAGGAGCGGGAGGCGCCGGAGGCGCGGGCGGTGCCGGAGGCGTGTACGGTGCCGCCGGGGGTGCCGGAGGCGCGTACGGTGCCGGAGCCGACGGCGGTGCCGGAGGCGCGTACGGAGCGGCAGGCGGTGCTGCGGGGGGCGCAGACCCGGCCCACTGAGGAGCCATCGTGCCGCGCTTGATCTTCTTGAACACCGTGAAGTAGTAGACGAGCGCCACGATGCCGGAGAAGCCCAGCAGGAAGCCGGCGACGTTCAGGATGACCCAGGTGTTCTTCGCGTTGCCCGAGCTGTTCGGGAACTCGTACTCCTGGCGACCCAGAAGGTCGATCAGCATCCAGATCCACAGGGCGAACAGCGCGAGCGCGACGATGCCGATGATGCCGTAGCAGCAGAGGAATGCGATAGCTACCGCACTTCCCGCGGCATCGCTGCCGCTGCTGTCGTACTGCGCGAACGCAGGTGCCGCGATCGAAGATGTGACGGCGAATGCCGCCAGTGCGAGGTAGAGCTTCGTTGACCGCTTCATGAACTCACCCCCGTCTCGACGGTCGTTTCAGACTACCTACCCGAACAGGACCCCTGAGCGTCCGTTCGGGTACGCTTGTGGGACAAGTGTGCCGCAAGCGGGGGTCGAGCGCCACACATCCCTGCTCACGAGCGAACGGAGTCATGCCGCATGGCCGCACTCGTGCGCACCGCCAACGCCGGGGTCAGCTTGCTCACCGATGCTGTGCTGCGCGAGACGACCGGCATCGTCGTGGCGTTCACGGAACGGACCGGCGGCCGCAGCACCGGTCCGTTCGCGTCGCTCAACCTGGCGTCGCACGTCGGCGACGACCACACGTCGGTCGACGAGAACCGCGCCCGGCTGCTCGAATCCCTCGGTATGGAGCGCCTGCGGGATCGCCTCACCGTGCCTGAGCAGGTGCACGGCCTGACCGTGCGGGCGGTGACCGGTGCCACGGCCGGCATGGGGGCGTTCGCGCGTACCGACGCACCGCCTCCGGTGCCCGCCACCGATGCCCTGTACACACTGGAGCCCGAAACGCCGCTGATGATGTGCTTCGCGGATTGCGTGCCGGTCATCCTCGTCGCCACGACTCCGGTGCGGGCCGTCTCGGTCGTGCACGCGGGGTGGCGCGGCGCGCTCGGCCGGCTTCCCGGCGCGGCGGCGGTCAGACTGTCCAACGCCGCCGGTTGTGAGCCCGCCGACCTGATCGCCTACATAGGTCCACACATCGGCGCGTGCCACTACGAGGTCGGTGAAACACTTCTGTCGCAATTCGCCAACGCCTTTGGTAGTATCGCCGTGGCTCAGGGGCGGTTGGACCTGAGCGCTGTCGTGTCCAAGAGCCTGGATGAGGTCGGAGTGCCGCATTCCTCTGTGGTCCACGCGGGCGTCTGTACCGCTGAGAGGACCGACGCGTTCTATTCGTATCGCACCGAGGGCCTCACCGGCCGACACGGCGCCATCGCGTGCATCCTTGGAGCCGGTCGGTGACCGCACGGCGCATCCTCACCATCCTGGTCGCGGTCGCTGTCCTCGCTCCCGCGTTCGGTTGCGCGCCCAAGGCCACAGGCGCGGCCCAGACCGAACTGACGGTCACGGGCTCGACGACGATCCTTCCGATCGCTGAGGTCGCCGCCGAGATGTTCCACGAACAGCACGCCGATCTTCGGGTCCTCGTCGCCGGTGTCGGCTCGTCCGCAGGCATCGAATCGGTCTCCAAAGGTACGAGCGACATCGGTACGTCGTCACGCGACCTCAAGCCGGAAGAGGCTCCTCTCGGCCTCGTCGACACGCCGATCGCCTTCGACGCCATCGCTGTGATCGTGAATCCGTCGAACCCCGTGTCGAGTCTCACCAAAGCGCAGGTCGCGGCGATCTTCGAGGGCCGCATCAGCCGCTGGAGTGAGGTCGGCGGTCCGGACCTGCCGATCGGACTCGTGAACCGCGACGAGGCGTCGGGAACGCGCGAGGCGTTCTCCAAGATCGTCCTCGACAAGAAGCCGTTCGATCCGAAGGCGGCGGTGCTGCCCGGGACCGGTCAGGTGCGATCGGTCGTCGCCGACTCGCCGACCGCCATCGGCTACATCTCCCTCGGGTTCGCGGACGCCAGCGTCAAGACGCTCGTGATCGACGGTGTCGCCGCGACCGAGGGCACGGTGGCCGACGGGACGTATCCGATCTCACGGATCCTTCACTTCTTCACGTTGGGTCAGCCGAACCAGCTCTCCAAGCGCTACATCGACTTCGTCCTGTCGGACGCGGTCCAGGAGGGCGTCGTCCGTGACGCCGGCTTCATCCCGATCACGAAGGGCGCGAAGTAGCGTGTCCGGCGACGAGAAGCGACCCATGACCGGCTCCGGTCCCGCACCCGGGCCGACGACGGACCCGCGACCGGAAGCCGACCAGACTCCCACCGGCTCGGCCGGCGAGGGCCTGTCCACCATCTCGCGCGCCACGTACTTCAAGGAAGCGGCGCTCAAGAACATCTTCCTCGTGTGCGCGTGCGTCGCCGTCGCGGGTGTCGCGCTGATCTTCCTGTTCGTCGGGCTCCGGGGATGGCCGATCTTCGCGAAGATCGGGCTCGGCGCGTTCCTCGGCGGCGGCGTCTGGCACCCCACCGATGGCAAGTTCGGGATCCTCGCCCTCATCGTCAACTCACTCCTCGCGACCCTGGGTGCGCTGGCGATAGGAGCGCCTCTGGCGGTCGGGACGGCCGTCTTTCTGAGCGAGGTCGCGAGCCCGAAGGTCCGCGGGTGGGTACGGCCGGCAGTGGAACTGCTCGCCGGCATCCCGTCCGTCGTCTACGGGTTCTTCGGTCTCGTTCTGCTCAGGCCGATCGTCGCGGACCTGTTCGGAGGGCTCGGGTTCGGACTCTTCACCGCCTGGATCATCCTCGCGGTGATGATCGTCCCGACGATCGCCGCCATCTCCGAGGACGCCCTGCGTTCGGTGCCGAACGGCATCCGCGAGGCGTCCTACGCCATGGGCGCGACGAAGTGGCAGACGATCTGGCGCGTGCTGCTGCCCGCGGCGAAGATCGGCATCATCGACGCGATCATCCTGGGGATGGGCCGGGCCATCGGGGAGACCATGGCGGTCGTCATGGTCGCCGGGAACGCACCGGTCATACCCGACGGCATCTTCGCACCGTTCCTCACGCTGACCACCGTCATCGTCATGGACATGCCCTACGCGTCGGGCGACCATCGCACGGCGCTGTTCGGGGTGGCGATCGTGCTGTTCCTGATATCGATGTGTTTCGTCGCCGCCATCCGGCTCGTGTCCCGATTCGGCAAGGCGGTGGGATAGGGTGCAGTCACGCGAACGCATCGACAAGCGCCTGACGAACGGGATCGCCCTCGCGGTGATCTGGGCCGCCGCCATCGCCACGGTCGGTGCCCTCGGGACGATCCTGCTCTACGTCGTCATCAACGGCATCGGCCAGCTGACGCCTTCGTTCATCTTCACGTGGCCGCACGGCGTGAACATGGAGGGCGGTATCTGGCCGACCATCCAGTCGACGATCTACGTCACGACCGTGGCGATGCTCATCAGCACCCCGATCGCCGTGCTCGCCGCCGTCTACCTCGCGGAGTACGCGGTCCAGGGGCGACTCGTGAGTACGATCCGCTTCGCTGCCGACTCGCTCGCATCGGTCCCGTCGATCGTCATGGGGCTGTTCGGCCTCGCGGCGTTCGTCGAGGGGATCGGGATGGGCTTCTCGGTCATCGCCGCCGCGCTCGCGCTGAGCTTCCTGATGCTACCGATCATCATGCGCACCACCGAAGAGGCCATCCGCGCCGTACCCAAGTACATCCGGTGGGGCTCCTACGGGTTGGGGGCGACGAAGTGGCAGACGGTGTCACGCATCGTCCTGCCGTCCGCGACGCCGCGCATCATCACCGGTGTCATCCTCGCCGCCGGCCGCGCGGCGGGGGAGACGGCGGTCGTCATCTACACGATGGGGACGATGATCAACGACCCGGTCCTCCCGACGCAGCCCGGCCGCGTCATGCCGGTACACCTGATGCTTCTCGCCATGGAGGGCATCAACCTCCCCGCCGCGTACGGCACGGCGCTCCTGCTCGTCATCATGGTCCTCGTCTTCAACCTCACGGCGAGGTACATCGTCCGCAGAAACAGGAGGATGCAGGGATGACCCACCCGCTCGCATCTCACGCCGCGGGGCGCGGTGCGCCGCCCGATCACGGCGACAAGTTCTCGGTGAAGGGCCTCGACTTCTTCTACGGGGATTTCAACGCACTCACCGAGATCGACGTGTCCATCAAGAAGCACGCGGTGACGGCCTTCATCGGTCCGTCGGGCTGTGGCAAGTCGACGTTCCTGCGCTGCCTCAATCGCATGAACGACCTCATCCCCGGCACGCGGATCGAGGGATGGATCCTCCTCGACGGTCACGACGTCTACGAGCAGGGGGTCGACCCGGTCGATCTTCGCCGCCGTGTGGGCATGATCTTCCAGCAGCCGAACCCGTTCCCGATGTCGATCTACGACAACGTCGCGTACGGTCCGAAGCTGCACGGGGTGAAGAAGAAGTCGGAACTCGATGAGATCGTCGAGAGTTCGCTCAAGCGTGCGAACCTCTGGAAAGAGGTCAAGGACATCCTCGGCCGCGGTGGCCTGACGCTGTCCGGCGGGCAGCAGCAGCG
>JAUSAU010000033.1 GCA_030652345.1 Coriobacteriia bacterium | reverse complement strand
ACGACAGCGAGCTGCCATCCGGACGAGTGAGTTCGAGCGGGCGACCCGCGGCATCGTAGCGGTAGCTCACGGTTCGCCCGTCGGGGCCGGTCGCGGCGGCCACGTTGCCTGAAGCGTCGTAGGAGATCGAGGACGTACGCTCCCCTACGATCGTCGAGGTGAGGCGCCCGCGGGGATCGAACTCATAGGCCACGGTCGCAAGACCCGGCGAGTCGACCGAGACGGGCAGCAGTGTCGAGGGGTCGTAGCGTGACACGACCTGGCGTCCCATGGGCGAGGTCGCGGTCCGCACGCCGGCTGTCATGTCGTCGAACAGCGTGCTCGTCTTGCCGTTGAGAGTCGAAGACGTGGTGACCGCGTCGGTCTTCCCGTCGCCATCGCGGTCGAGGTACTCGTGGCCGGCGCTCTGCGCGGAGGTGAGTCCTGAGGGCATGGAGAGCGTGCCCGCAACCGGGTCGCGCGTCTCGGTCATTGGGTCGTACTGCGTCTTGGTCGTCGAGGCGATCCCGCCGGGGAATCGCGTCCAGAGGTCAGCGCCGTCGCCCGTCGAACCGCTCTTGGTCGCGGCTCCGCCCGAGCAGCGCGACAACGCGAAGGTCGCGTCGGGCACACTCGAGGTCTCCAGCGTGGTGACCGTCCCCTCCCCACCCGTGGTGAGCGCCAGTGTCGAGCCGGCGGGTGAGAGTGCATTGGAGAACGAGAAGGTCGCCCCGTCGGGATCCAAGGTGGTCGTGAGCCGCCCGTCGGCATCGAAGTTCTGCGCGAAGCGGCTGCCCCGGGGGTCGGTCAGCGCCGTCAGCATGCCGATCGAGTCGTAGGCGAGCGTCGTTGCGCCACCGTCGGGCGTTTGCACCGACGACAGACGACCAGACGGCTCGTACGTGAGCGCAGTCGCCACGCCATTCGGCGAGACGATGCGACGTGCGCGTCCAGACCCGTCCCGCTCGATGGTGAGTGCATTGCCGAACCGGTCCGTCACGGAGGCGAGGCGCTTCTCGGAGTCGTACTCGAACCGTGTGAGAGTGGTTCCGCGCAACAGATCGAACGACTCGAGCTCACGCCCGTCGTCCATGGCGAACACGTGCCCGATACCGTCGGCGTCGGTGAGTGTGCGGGTGGGGGTGTCGTAGGGGCGCTCCAAGAGGCGCTTCTGGCTCATCACCGCGAGCGTGCTGGCAGCGCCGTCGGGATCGGTGATCCCCATCGCGATCCGCCCGCGCGCGTCACACGTGATGGCAGACAGGCCGAGGTTCGGCTCGGTCGCCCCCATTCCGTCGGAGTACGACCGACCCATGGTGCGCGAGCCAGCGATCGTGGACAGCGTGCCGTCGGGCGATACGCGGTGAACCAGATCGCCCTGCCACGCGCCACGATCCCGCACATACAGCGAGCCATCGGGACCGCATGCGAGGTCGACCGGGGACAGTGCCACCGACGTTGCCGATTGCCCTGTGCGGTCAGCAGTGTCGTCTCCACTCGGATACGCGCCTGTGCCGGCGACGGTCCGAAGCAGACCGGTCTTGTCGACGCAGAAGACCACGCTGTCGGTGTCGAAGTAGACGTCGCCATCCAGCCCGCAGGCGATGATGGAGGGCATCAGCATCGAGTCCAGAGCGCTCGCCCCATCGACAGGGGTCGACCCTCCTCCGCCTGCGAACAGGTGCAACCTGCCATCAGGGGTGATCTGCCAGATCCGGTCCCACTCAGCGGCATACAGGTTCCCGGCATCGTCGGCCGCGATCGCTTTCGGGCTGAGCGTGCAAGAAGCGGCGTTGGCACCCTCAGAAGGTGAGTCCGTTCCCTCTCCGGCGACGACACGCGTGAGCCCGGTATCCACGTCGAAAGCGACGATCTGACCCGGGGAGGCGGCAAGGAACGAAGTTGCTGCGGCCCTCATGGTGACCACACCGCCGGAGGAACCGGTGGCTGCGTAGATGGTGCTGCGTCCGGTGGTCACGAGGTTGCCCGAGATCGGCAGCTCAGTGAGGGAGCCGCTGACGGGGTCGACCGCGAGCAGGTTGTCTCCGAGCGTCGCGGCGAGCAGTACGGGTCCGCCCGTCTTGGCCGGCGGCGCGACGATGAAGCGCCCGTCGCGATCGACAGCGACATCGCCCACGGCTATGGAGCTCTCAAGGGCGGCCCCACCGGACAGGGGAACCACGGGTCCGCCCGTGCTGAGGGATTCGAGTAGAGACGAGGACCGCTCAGCACGGCTGCCGTCGGACCGCACGAGACCGTCGGGGTCGGTCGTGTCTAGGCGGCGTTCGCCGGACAGCCGCCACCCCGGCGCGATCTCCCCTGCGGTGACCGGACGATCGACAACAACAGGCACGACCTGCTCGACCACGATACCTTCGCGGGTCAGCACTCCGCTGAGAGTCCCCAGCACGCCATTGCGCAGACCGAAGGTACGCGCGGTGGACGCGAGGCGGTAGTCGTACTCGAAGCCGCTGTAGGTATAGGACACTCGGGCGGTACCGCGCACGCGGCCCTGCATCGGCTGGCCGGCGAAATCCAGGCCATCCCACGAGAAGCGCGCTACCAGATCGGGTTGGGGCGGCAGCACCTGACTGAATGTGCGCCCGCCGAGAGAGAGTGTCACGCACGCATTGGCGGCGTAGGTCGGGATATCAGAGCCCGTCGCCGCGACCTCGATCACCTGTGGACGCGGTGAGACCGCGCTCGAGGCGTAGTGCAGTGTGAGCCCGGTACCCGCGAGCGGGACGTCTTCGTGCAGCACGCGGCTGCGAGCGGTCACCGTGGAGTTCGCTGGCTTACCGCAGTCGACGGTGCGGCCCGTGGCATCCACGTACCAGCGACCACCAGGAAGGATCGTGCGTCGTGCGCCGGACGAGAAGCCGTAGTTGAAGTCTCGGGGCGAGAAGTGAGTCAGAGGCACGCGCCACAGACGCGCGCCCGGCGCGAATCGCGGACCGGTGAGCCCGACGACCTCGTCGGCGGTCGACCCGTCGCCGGTCAGGTCGTCGGCGATGCCGTCCCCGTTCGCATCGAGCGCGTCCGTGACACCGTCGCCGTCGGCATCGAGCATACATACCACGACGCCGTCATCGTCCGGCACCCACACTCCGCGATCACGGTCGAAGAAGCCGTTCGGCACGGGCGTGCCCGCACCAAAGCCGAGAAAGTCGTCAACGAAGGCGGTGACCGGCGTCGAGAAGCGGACATTGTCCGCCTCGTCGACCGAGAGTTCGACACAGTAGGTGAAGGCCGACGCAGCCGGCAGGACGGCAGGCATCGCGGTGGATGACGCGAACTCGGTGGCGCGGACTGTGAACGAAGGTAGCTCCCGCTCCAACCCGGCCCAATCCTTCGCGTACGCGCGAACGTCCCCGGGGAAGACCAGCGTGGCCGCGCGGGTACCGTAGCGGTCCGTGGTCACGGCGCCGGTGTGTACCGTCACTGAGCCAGGGGCGCCGCCGCCCGAGACGCGGGTGGAGGCCGTGTCGAACCGGGTCATCATGACGTCGTCCACTGCGAGGATCTGCTCGGGTTCGACGTTGAGTACACGCTGCGCGGTGATGAAGCCATCACCCGTGAATCTCAGGGTACGGGATCCGCCGCCTTCGATCGGCAGCGAGTACGTCCCGTCGCTCCCCGTGCGAGCAGTCCCCCAGCCCACACGATCATCGATACTCACGAGTACGCCGGCTAGGGGTGCTCCCGAGATGTCGAGCACCCGTCCGTGCAGCAGCACGTACCCCTGGGGGTCGATCGGCGTTGCAGCGTCTGCGGGCAGGAAGCGCTCATAACGCGAGGCGAGCGAGCCTGCGGGCGGGCGTGGGATCGGGCGCACGCGCACGACCCGGCTGGCGGCGGTGCTGCCGCCCGGCCCGGTGGCGGTGAGCGTGTAGGTCGTCGTGGTGGAAGGCGTGACCTCCCGCGAGCCCACGAGAGCCACTGTGCCGACGCCCGGCACGATGGATACGTCGGTCGCCGCGGTGGTGGTCCAACTGAGGACGGCGGGCTCACCTGCGAACACGAACTCCGGGTCGACCGTCATCGAAGCGGCCGGTGCAGGTGCCGGGTTGACCATGCGGATGCGGAAGCCGAGCGGCCGCGCCCAGTCCGCGCGCCAGTCGCACCACCCCGGGTGCACGCGCGCGGTCCACGCATACGAGACGCCCTGCTTCAGCCGCTTGGCCGACGGCAACCTGAAGGAGGTTCCTTCGATGCCGTCCTTGGAGAATACGCAGCGGCCGGACGCGTCGGTGACCTTGAGGTCGTAGCTGCTGGCTCTGGAGACGGCCCTCCACGTGAAGGTCGGCCGCGTAGCTGTGATCTCGCCTGAGGGTGAGACGAGCACAGGCGCGGAAGCGGGCCGCCATCGATCGTCCTCGTTCTCGCGATCGTCGCGAGAGTCCTCGTCGCGGTCGCGGTCGCTACGGCCCACGGTGGGCGACGTGCGCTCGCCCCGGGAGGCAGTGGTGACTGCCGCGACCACCTGTGGCGGTGGCAGGATCAAGGCGATGGCAACAGTCAGGACGCACACAGAATGGCAGAGTGCTAGCACGCGCCGAAGCGTTCTGGTCATGAGACCCCCTCACGAGTCCAGCCCTGTCACTCCGCCTCCCCGAGACGAAGTGTCAAAACTTGCGCGGCCGAAACTCGCGGGAGACCAGCATAACCCAGGGTCGGAGGCGTGAGAACCACGTGCCACACTCACTACCGCACGAGCCCGCTCTCGATCAGCCGGCGCGACAGGTCACTGACGATCGCATCCCTGAAGGCGACCAGGCCCAGCGCCGCAACCAAGACGATGAGCATCAGGACCGATTGCACGACGTTGACCACCAGCGGGAAGATCAGGCGCCGTGCGGCTTCGGGGTGCTGCGAACGAAGCCGGATCCAGGCCGGGAAGGCGAACGGCACGAAGAAGAGCAGCCGGCGCACGCGTGCGGCTCGCGTCTCGACGTGAGGGAGCAACGGCTCCGGATCGGGCTGCCGCGGAGGCTCGGGGATCAGGCCGGCCACGTGCTAGCAGGTCTTCTCGTCGTGTTCGACCTGCTGATACTCGAGCGCGCGTGCCAACCGGAAGAAGTCGCTGTCCGACTCGATGAAGCGGACGCGGGTCCGCAGCGTCTCGGGGTCGATGAGGTCCCGGAACGGCACGTAGACGAGCGTGAGCTGATCGTGGACCGACACCATGTGCCCGGTGAGGCCCTTCACCACGAGCGCCTGGTAGGCGCCGACGCCCAGCTGGCTCCCGAGCAGCACGTCGAAGGCGACCGGCGAACAGCATCGTGTCTCGTAGCCGATCTGCTTGCTGCGGATCTTGATGGGCTCACCGGTCCGTCGCTCGAACGCTTCCTCGGTGGCCTGCGCCAGACGCTCGCCGATCTTCACCGTCCCGAGCAGGGAGTTGCCATGCGAGTCGACCTCCTGCGGCCGCTGCCCGTCGGGCAGCTTCTCCGCGAGGCCCTCGGCGATACAGATCACGCCGTACTCGCGATGGTCGGCGGCTCTCGCGAGCATGAGGTCGACGACCTCCTCAGCGTACGCCTCGACATCGAACACGCCGTCGAAGTCCTCGACGGAGAGCATGCGGGTCGCCTCACCCGCGATGCCGGCGGCGTAGGTCAGCCACCCCGCCTTGCGCCCCATGATCTCGAGCACGTACCAGCACTTCGTGGACTTCGCGTCGGCGCCGATGTTCGTGATCTCCTGCGCCGCGAAGTTCGCGGCCGACGTGAAGCCGAACGTCCAGTCGATGCCGTAGTAGTCGTTGTCGATCGTCTTGGGAAGGTGGATCACCGAGACGCGGCGCAAGTCGGGCATGAGGTGCTGCATCTCGTAGAGGTAGTTCGCCGTCTTGAGCGTGTCGTCTCCGCCGATCGAGACGAGCCCGTCGATCTCGAGCGCCTCGAGCGCGCCGTAGACCGCACGGAGGCGGGCGTTCTTCACCGGATCGGCGAGATCGTGCAGCGACGTCACCGGCTTGCCGGGATTCGCCCGCGAGGTGCGGAGGATGATGTCCTTGCGGTTGCGGATGCCCGAGACGTCATCGATCGTCAGGTCGAGATAGTGCTCGCCTTCGACGAGCGGCGTCTCCGGACTGTAGCCCTCCAGGTTCTCGTAGCCGTCGAGGAACCCGACGACCTCGACCCCGCAGTTGAGCAGCGACATGGCCGCCGCCGAGATCACGGCGTTGGCCGCCGGCGCGGGGCCGCCGGAGAACAGCATCCCGACGCGCCTGATCTCGTGTGCGTCGCTCATCAGCCTCGACCTCTCTCGCAGAAAAAGGGAGGTCGGGCGTCCGGCAACGCCCTCCCCCGTCGGTTCCTACCCGCTCGGCGGCCCTATACCTCGGTGAACTCGCCGATGGCACGCAGTCGGGCGTAGCGCGTATCGACGAGTTCGTCGCGCGAGCGCGTCGACAGCTGGTCGAGGGAGCGCGAGATCGCCTCGCTGACCGCGGCGAAGACAGGCTCCGGATCGCGATGCGCCCCACCGAGCGGTTCCGGAACGACCTCGTCAGCGAGGCCGAAGCGGACGAGGTCCTCCGCGGTCAGCTGGAGGCACCGGGCCGCCTCGGCGGCCCGCGTCGCGTCCTTGTGCAGGATGGTCGCGCACATCTCGGGACTGATGACCGAGTAGTACGCGTTCTCGAGCATGATGAGGCGGTCGCCGAAGCCGATTGCCAGCGCCCCGCCGCTGCCACCTTCACCGATGCCGACCACCACGACCGGGACGTGGACCCGGGCGAGCGTGGCCAGGCACTCGGCGATCGCGAGTGACTGTCCGCGCTCCTCGGCCTCGATGCCGGGGTATGCCCCCGCCGTGTCGAGGAACGTCACGATCGGCAGCCCGAAACGATCGGCGAGGCGCATGACCCGCTCGGCCTTGCGAAAGCCCTCGGGATGCGGCGAGCCGAAGTTGCGGCGGACGTTCTCGCTCGTGTTCGTGCCCTTGCGGTGGCCGAGCACGACGACCCGACGCTCGCCGATCGTCGCCAGGCCGGCGAACATCGCCTCGTCGTCTCCGAAGTGCCTGTCACCGTGCAGTTCGACGACGTCGGCGAAGACCGCGTCGAGATAGTCGCTCGTCTTGGGACGCTCCGGGTGCCGCGAGATCTGCACCCGGTCCCACGCGGTGAGGGATGCATAGAGTGTCTCGTGGAACTGAGCGATCTCGGCCTCGAGGCCCGCGATCTCCTGGGCCAGTTCCGGTTCGCCGGAAAGGTCGAGACGCTTGAGGGATGCCAGCTTCTCCTCGAGTTCGGCGACGGGACGCTCGAACTCCATCACGAACTTGCGCGCCACGTCACTCACCCCCCGCCACCAGGTAGCCGAGCAACAGCACGAGCCGTTCCCGGATCTCCCGGCGATCCACGACCATGTCGACCAACCCGTTCTCCGAGAGGGACTCGGCACTCTGGAAACCCTTGGGGAGCCCGCGGCGGATCGTCTGCTCGACGAGACGCGGGCCGGCGAAGCCGATCAGCGCGCCGGGTTCGGCGATGAGCACGTCGGCGAGCGTCGCGAACGATGCGGTCACACCGCCGAGCGTGGGATTGGTGAGGATCGAGATGTAGGGAACGCCCGCCTCACTGAGCCGGGCCGCAGCAGCGGAGGTCTTGGCCATCTGCATGAGCGAAAAGATGCCCTCCTGCATGCGCGCGCCGCCCGACGCGGTGACGAGCACGAGCGGCTGCCGCTGTGCGAGAGCGAGTTCGAAGGCGCGCGCGATGCGCTCACCGACGACGGAGCCCATGGATGCGGCGATGAAGCGGAAGTCCATCACGCCGAGGACCACGGGGACGCCTCCGATGGTGGCCGTGCCGGTCACCATGGCTTCGGCGAGACCGGTGCGCTCCCGTGCCGTCGCCAGGCTCACCGTGTACGGTTTACCGGATGAGAAGCCGAGCGGGTCTCCCGAGGTGAGCCCGGTCTCCGTCTCCTGGAACGAATCCTCGTCGGCGAGCAACGCGATGCGCTCATCCGACGAGATACTCATGTGGAGGCCGCAGCTCGGGCAGACCTGCAGGTTCTCGTCCAGATCTCGCGCGTACAGGGTGCGCTTGCATCCCTCGCACTTGATCCAGACGCCATCCGGGACGTCGCCCGCCTGCGGCGCGCCTGCGGGCACCGTGTCGCGGCGCTCTTCGCGCGCCTTGAACCAATCGGAGATGGGCATCGGGCTCGTCTCGTCGTCATCATCCATCGACCGCCGGAGGTTCCGGCGCACTGCGGCATGATACCACCGTGAACCGCGACGGGTTCACGCGTGTACAGATGGTACATCCCCCGAGAATGCGATCGCCCCGCGGGAAGTGTCCCGGCGGGGCGATCGTGGAACGCGTGGGAACGGGAGCCCTACAGGCTGTAATCCTTCTCCCCGTTGAAGACCGCGAGCGCGTCGGCCACCGCGTAGTCGCCGAGCGTGATGGCCGAGATCGCCTTCGTGAGGCGGATCGCCTCGTCGAGCGAGCGCTGGTGGATGTTGCGGCCGGTCGCGTTGCCGGTCGCGCCACCGATGTGGATCTGCTCCCACAGCTGCGTGAGGAACGTGGTGGCGTCCACGGTCGAACCGCCGGCACACACGAGGCCGGTGCGGCCCGCGGCGGCCGTCGCCTGCGTGAGGAGCTCGGCGCTCGAGGCGCTGTCGCTCTTCTTGGGCGGGTTGACCTTGACGAAGTCGGCGCCGATGCAGCACGCGGCACCGGCGGCACCGGCGATCAGGTGCGGGTCCTTCTCGTCCGCGACGGCCTTGCCGCGCGGGTAGATCCAGAGCACGACGATCATCCCGACTGAGTGCGCGTCGGCGATGAGCTGCGCCGCCTCGGTCATCATCTGCGCCTCGTACTCGCTGCCGAGGTAGATCGTGTAGCCGATACCGACCACGTTGACGCCGTTGGTCTTCAGGTCCAGCACCGTCTGCAGGTCGTAAAGCTGCGGCGAGTACGGGTCCTCCTGGCTCGTCTTCACGAGGTGGGTCTTGGAGTTCATCTTCACGAGGTAGTTGATCTTCGGGTAGTCGGCCGCGTACTGCGCGACGAGGCCGCGCTGACCGGCGAGCACGCCGCACACGCCGTGCGACCCGATCTTGAAGAGGTGCTCGGGGTGGTTGTCGGCGGCGTCGATGCCCTCGCCGAAGAAGTCGTCGTTGAGGTGCTCGATCTTCTGGTCGCAGGCGAAGAGCATGAGCCGGCCGGTGTTGCGGGTGGCCTTCAGATAGTTGTCGATGTATTCGTCGCGCGCGGCGGCCGGAACATCGGCCGGTACACGGACCTGGTCACGGGTGATGCTGGGCATCGGATGATCCCTCCTCAAGAACGGTATCGGGCGCGCCTCTCCGCTCCCGATTCAAGGCTGCTACAGCGTAGGCGAACGGGGGCCGCTTTGCCACCCGCGCGCGAGGCCGCACTCAGCGCAGGTGCTGCTCCATGCGGACGTGTGGCAGCCACGTGCGCGGCATCCGGAACCCCTCGGAGACGACGCGGAACCCGAGGCGCTCGTACAGCGGGACGGCCGCGTACCGCGCGTTGAGGTACGCACCCTCGAGCCCGCGCGCCCGGGCGGTGTCGACGGCAGTGTTGATGACGGCAGTCGCGATGCCACGCCGCCGATGCTCCGGAGCAACGACGACCTGGCGCAGGTGAGCCCACGGCCCCTCGACGATCAGGCGCGCGTACCCCGCGAGTCGTCCTGCGTCGATCACCGCCAGATGCGTGGACGCCGGATCCATCTCGTCCCACGCGTCGCTGCGCGACACGCCGAACGGACGGTGCAGGGTCTCGTAGCACAGGTCGGCGACCTGTCGCATCAGCGGATCGGCGCCGTCCAGGACGACGATCGGGAGACCGTCGACGAGCGGAGCCGTGTGCGCGGGTGTGTCCATGGAGCGATTCTACCGTCCCGGCGCACGCGGGAGGCCGACGCTCTCGAGCGCCGGCCTCCCGGGGTGGATCGATCACGCGAACACGGCTACGCGAGGATGCGCTCGCCGAGGACCTCGTACGCCACTTCCTTGAGCTGCTGGATCCGTGCATCGTCATCCGGGTCTTCCGGCGTGACGAAACTCAGCAGAAAGCCGGTGCGCATGCTGATGGCCCCCTTCGTCTTGAAGGGGTCCAGTCCTTTTCGCTCTATGACGTCGTTGATCTGTTGTGCAGCTTCGTAGAGCTTTCCCATGCGACCTCCCCGCCGCAGACCCGTCCGTCCGGGCCCTACCGGAAGTATCGGGCCTGTTCTACCCGCACTTTAGCGCCGGTTATGGAACCGCCCGCGCCGACGACGCGGCGATTCACCCCCGGAAGCGGTTCGTGACCGGCATGCGCCGATCCTTGCCGAACGCCTTCGGTGTGATCTTGATGCCCATCGGCCCCTGGCGGCGCTTGTACTCGGCAGCGTCGACCATGCGTGCGATCCGCTCGACGAGATCGATGTCGATCCCTCTCGCGGCGATACGCTCGACCGACAGGTCGTCCTCCACGTAGGCGCGCAACACCACGTCCAACACATCGTACGGCGGGAGCGAGTCCGTGTCATGCTGGTCCGCGCGCAACTCCGCCGACGGCGGCTTGGTGATACTCGCCTGAGGTATGGCCGCTCCGTCCCGGTTCCGCCATACGGCGAGTTCGTACACCTTCGTCTTATAGACGTCCTTGATAGGCGCGAACCCACCGACCATGTCCCCGTACAGCGTCGAATACCCGACGGACAGTTCACTCTTGTTGCCCGTGGCGAGCACGATCCAGCCGAACTTGTTCGAC
This sequence comes from Coriobacteriia bacterium, assembly GCA_030652345.1. The sequence continues at coordinate 8,723 of JAUSAU010000033.1, read as the reverse complement.
AGCGCCATCAGCAACGTCCCGCGGATCCGGGCCTGGAGGTTCTCCTCCGTGGTGTCCGGTACTCGACCCTCGAACGCCGAGGCGAGCGTGCCGGACAACGCCTCGAAGGCCGGCTCGATCGGGAGCGTCATCGCCTCGAACCCGAGACCGGCCGCCAACGACTCGGCGTCGGTGATGCTGCCCGGCGACGAGAAGCGGGACGGCATGAGCACGCCATGCACGTGTGCGGCGCCGACCGCGTCGACCGCGAGTGCAGCCGTCAGCGCCGAATCGATCCCACCCGACAGGCCGAGCACCACGTCCGTGAATCCGTTCTTGCGAAGATAGTCCCGCAGGCCCGTCACGAGCGCCCGATAGACCTCGTCGGGACCCTCGCACAGTGGCTCCACGCGCATCGGCATCGCGGGGCCCAGGTCGACGACCAGGAGGTCCTGCTCGAACGCGCGAGCGCGGGCGACGACCGTCCCGTCCGGTGCGATCGCGACCGAGCGCCCGTCGAAGACGAGCTCGTCCTGACCGCCGACGAGGTTGCAGTAGGCCAGCGAGAGCCCGTGCGTGCGCGCACGGCCGCGCAACATGCGCTCGCGCTCGTCGCCCTTGCCCGCGTGGAACGGTGAGGCCGACAGGTTGACCAGGATGCTTGCACCGGAGTCGGCGGCCTCACGGGCAGGTTCGTCCACCCAGACGTCCTCGCAGATGGTCACCGCGATCGTCTCGCCCGCGATCTCGATCAGGAGCTCGGCGTCGCCCGGCTCGAAGTAGCGCTCCTCGTCGAAGACCCCGTAGTTCGGGAGGAGCCGCTTGCGATAGATCGCCTCGACGCGACCCGACCTGCACAGCGCGGCCGCGTTGTAGAGGCTGCCGCCGGCTGACTCGGGGAACCCGATCAGCGCGGGAGTGGTCGTGCACGAGGCCGCGACGGCATCGAGCATGGATCGTGCCTCGGCCAGGAAGTGGTCCTTGTCGAGCAGGTCTTCGGGCGGATAGCCGGTGAGCGTGAGCTCGGGGAAGACGACGAGGTCCGCTCCCAGGGCGGATGCCGCTCGGATCGCATCGATGACCGAGTCCGCGTTCCCGGGGATATCGCCGACGCACGTGTCGATCTGAGCGAGAGCGATGCGCGGCACTGGGAACCCCCCGTCGAAGGACCGACCCGGATCCCAGCGTATCACGGGCGTGCGGCCCTGCCCCCGGGCCGCCGCACGTCGTACGGACGATGGTCCGGTGTTCGGATGGAGGCGGGGACGTGCGACACTGTCCAGCGTAGTCACCTCGTCGAAGGGCTCCGCATGGCGTCCCACCGCTGGACGGTCGACCCCACCGTCTCATCCGTCACGTTCAAGATCGGGCATCTCGCCATCTCGAAGGTCCGCGGTACGTTCACGCGATGGGGCGGCACGCTGGTGATGGACGACCGCGGGATGGCGGACTCCGCTGCTGAGGTCTGGGTCGAGACGGCCAGTGTGAACACCCACGAGGCGGCTCGTGACGATGAGACCCGCTCGGAACGCTTCCTCGATGTCGCGTCATTCCCCCGGATCATGTTCCGCAGCACCGCGGTCGATGTCATCGACCCGAGTCTGCTCACCATGACCGGTGACCTCACGCTCCACGGTGTGACCCGGCCGGTCCGCGTCGAGGCGCGCTACAACGGACGGGCGAAGGACGGCGAGGGTCGGACCCGGATGGGCTGGGAGGCGGAGCTCACCGTGCGGCGTGAGGACTTCGGATTGCTGTGGCACCCCGCACTCGAACAGGTGAGCGGTTTCCTGCTCGGTGACGAGATCGAGGTCACCATCGATCTCGAGGCCGTCCTGGAGGAGCCCTCCTAGGCGGGTCGAGCCGCGGCGAGCGAGGCCGCGAGCCGTACGCCGCCTGCGGCGTCGGGAGCCCATCCGTCGGCACCGACGCGTTCCCAGAGACTCGGTGCGAGGCTGAACGCGCGCCCGCCCACGATCACCGGCGTGTTCGCGCGATTATCTGACTGCGCGCGCAGCGCCTCGATGGCATCGACCACGGACGGGACCCCGGTGGCATAGGTGCAGGAGAGTGCGATGACGTCGGCATCCACCCGTCTCGCATGGTCGACCACGCTGCGGACGGGCGTGTTGGCGCCTACGAAGACCGCGTCCCAACCGGCGAGTTCGAAGAAGCCGCTGAGCATGCGGCCGCCCATGTCGTGCAGTTCGTCACCGACGGCCGCAACGATGGCGCGTCGCCCGGTCCCGTCCTCATGCTTCGACCGGAGCACCACCTCGCGCATCACCAGTTGGGCGATGCTCGTGGCGACATGCTCTTGGGCGACCGTTATGCGGCCCGTCTGCCACAGCCGCCCGACCTCGGCCTGAGCGGGGGCGAGTACCTGGGTCAGAAGGACACGGCCCTCACGACCGCTCTCCAGCTCCGAGACCATGAGGTGGACGGCTTCCTGTGCGCGGCCATCCAGCACGAGCGCGATGTAATGCACGGCTATGGCAGCGAGGGGACTCCCGGCCGCGACGCTCGAGGCCGGCGCGGATGGTCGGTCGGGCAGCGCGCTCAGCCCGTCGTCGATCATCGTGACGATGGGGCCGGCGACCTCGGGCCCGATCACGCGCACGCTCGCCGCGCCCACTTCGACAAGGCTCCCGACAAGCCATTCCATCGGCAGCCCGAGTCCGATGAAGAGGTCTTCGGCCCATCCCAGGTAGTCGTCGAACAGGGCGGGCTCCCCCATCCTGAGCGCCACCACGAGATGATCGATGTGATGGTGGATATCGCGCCGGGTCGCGGCGAGGGCCTCGCTATCGAAGGTCGCCATGAGCTCCGGCCGGCTGCGGGCGTAGGAGGCCATCACCTCGTCCGCGACGTCCAGGGCTGCACGCTCCAGCGCGTCGGCACGATCATCGTGCTGCATGGCCGCCGTCCGATCGCTCACCAAGGCCGGGCACTACTTGACCTGGAAGGACCACGCTGACGTACCCGGCATGGTCACCTTCTTGCCGTCAAGGAAGGCCCCCGCGTAGTACCGGTAGGTGCCCTTCTTCGACGGCGCCTTGACCTTGGCTCGCCAAGTCTCGATACCGCCGGACGTCGAGACGTGAGTCAGGTAGTGCATCGTGTCGTAGGAGGTGCCGCGAATCTGCATCCGGACCTTGTCGGCCTTGCCCTTGACCTTGACCGTCAGCGTGATCGTCCCGCTCGCGGAGACGCTGGTCGGCGACACCGCGCGAGACGTGATCGTGATGGATGTCGAGGTCGATGCGGTGGCGGACTTCTGGAGGGTGGCGATCTGCGCGTTCGCGGCGGCGAGATCGGCGGTGAGCTGCGCGTTGCCGGCGCTCAGATCGGCGATGGAGGTCTCGGCGCTGGCAAGCCGCGCCTGGAGCTCGGCGGCCGCGTCGCCGGCCTCACTCGCCTTGGATTCGAGTTGACGCTGTAGCTTCGTGATCTGCCCGGCGGACTGAGCGCCCTGCCAGAACATGATGGCCAAGCCGATGCCGAGGCCCACCAGCAGCGAGACCACGACCCAGCCCCAGAACTTGTTCGTGTCGATGCGCATGTAGGTCATCGGCGACGATCCCCCTTCGAGGCGAGCGTGAGGAACTTCGCCGCAATCATAGCGCGAAACCGCGACAGGGGCGCTCCGCCGGGATGCGATTCGCGTACACTGTCTCTCGGCATGGGACCGACGCGAGGGAGTACGTCATGGTGGACGGCAAGCCACGGAAGAGATTCGCCTACCGCACGCTCATCGGCGGGACGCGGTTCTTCATGACCATCCCCGTGATCGCGCTGTTCACCGGATCGGTCTCCCTCGTCCTCCTGGGTGCGTTCCAGACGGTGACGACCGTGATGAAGATCGTGTCCGGCGCCTACAAGGAGAAGGACGCGCTGGTCTCCTTCATCACGCTCGCCGACATGTTCCTGCTGGCGACCGTCATCTACATCATCGCGCTCGGCCTCTTCGAGCTGTTCGTGGACCCGGACGTGCCGCTGCCGGCCTGGCTGGAGATCCGCACGCTCGAGGACCTCAAGGAAAAGCTGCTCGGGGTCGTCGTGGTCGTACTGGCGGTCTACTACCTGGGCTACGTGTTCAAGTCCTCCGACCCGATGGCGATGGCGGCGATGGGCATCGGCATCGCGGCCGTCATCGCGGCGTCGGCGTACTTCGGCGGCAAGATGTTGAAGAAGCCGAAGGCCGATCCGTGCCCCGAAGTGCCGACTGACGCTCCGTCGGCTCCTTAGCGGCCCGATTCGGCAGTACGCACCGCAGCAGCCAGCTCCGACACGAACGCGCCGACGGCCTCCGGGTCGCGCTGGCGCTTCACGATCGCGCTGCCGACGATGACGCCGTTGGCGAGGACGGCCACCTCGGCCGCCTGCTGCGGCGTGGAAACGCCGAACCCGACGGCGACCGGCAGGTCGCCGCTCCACTCGCGCAGCCGCTCGACGAGCGACGCCAGACCGGCGGCGACTTCCGAGCGCTCCCCCGTCACACCCGTGCTCGACACGAGGTAGACGAATCCCTTCGACGCCTCGGCCACGGTGCGCATCCGCTCGGGCGTCGAGGTCGGCGCCGCGAGGAAGACCGTGTCGATGTCGTGCGGCGCCGATGCTGCACGCCACATCTTCGTCATCGGGTTGTCGGGGGGCAGGTCGGGGACGATGAAGCCGCCGATGCCGGCCGCAGCGGCGTCGGCAGCGAGGCGCGGCAGCCCGTAGCGCAGCATGGGGTTGAGGTAGGTCATGAGCGCGATGGGCGGCATGCCGGGCTCGGCGGTCAACTCCGCGGCCAGCGCCAGGGTCTCGGCCAGGCCGAAGCCGCCCTCCGCGGCCCGGGCGACCTCGGCAGCCTCGACGATCGTCGGGCCGTCGGCGAGCGGGTCGCCGTAGGGCACGCCGAGCTCGATGAGGCCCGCGCCGCCGGCGACGGCTGCGCGGACGGCTGCCAGCGATGTCTCGCGGTCCGGGTAGCCGGCCATGAGGTACGTGACGAGCGTCGCCCCGTGCGATCCGAACGCGCGGGCCAGGCCCACTACAGGCCCGCCTCTCGCACGATGTCCATGTCCTTGTCGCCGCGGCCTGAGACGGTCACCACGACGGTCGCGTCCGGGCCGAGCTCGGCCGCCAGACGCGGCAGGAGCGCGAGCGCGTGGCTCGACTCGATGGCCGGGATGATGCCCTCGGTCCGCGTGCACAGCGCGAAGGCATCGAGCGCCTCCCGATCGGTGACGGCGTCGTAGCGCACGAGGCCCTCGTCCTTGAAGAACGCGTGCTCGGGGCCGACACCCGGGTAGTCCAGTCCCGCGGAGATCGAGTACGCCTCCATCGGGTTGCCGGCGTCGTCCTGGAGCAGGTAGCTGTAGAAGCCGTGCATGACGCCGGGCGAGCCGAGCGTCATCGAGGCGCCGGTCTTGTCCGTGTCGAGGCCCAGCCCCGCGGCCTCGGCGCCGATGAGCATCGGACGCTCGCTCGCGGGAACGCCCGCGATCCACGGGAAGAAGGTCCCGATGGCGTTGCTGCCGCCGCCGATGCACGCGATCACCGCGTGCACGCAACCGACGCCCTTCTCGCCGAGTTGCGCGATCGTCTCCGCACCGATGACGCTCTGGAACTCGCGGACCATGAGCGGGTACGGGTGCGGTCCGACCGCCGAGCCGAGGCAGTAGAACGTGTCGTCCACGCGCTCGACCCAGTGCCGGAGAGCGGCGGTGACAGCGTCTGCGAGCGTGCCGGTGCCCTCGTCGACAGGGACGACCTCCGCGCCGAGCAGGCGCATCTTGTAGACGTTGAGCGACTGACGTCGGATGTCCTCGACACCCATGAAGACCGCGCACTCGAGGCCGAGGAGCGCGCACGCGGTGGCGGTCGCCACGCCATGCTGGCCGGCACCCGTCTCGGCGATCACCCGCTGCTTGCCCATGTGCTTCGCGAGCAGGCACTGACCGAGCGTGTTGTTGATCTTGTGCGCGCCCGTATGCGCGAGGTCCTCGCGCTTGAGGTAGATGCGGCCGAGCCCGGTCGCCCGCGCGAGGTTGTCGGCGCGATAGAGCGGCGTGGGCCTGCCCACATAGTCGACCAGCAATGCCGTGAGTTCGCGCTCGAAGTCTTCGTCACGAGCACGGAAGGCCGCCTCGAGTTCCTGCAACGCGGGGACGACGGTCTCAGGCACGAACGCACCACCGTACGATCCGAAGAACCCGGAAGCATCGGGGCCGGAGTACGCCTCTGCGGCCGAGGGAAGCAGTTCGCTCATGGTGCTGTCGTCTCCTCGCTGTCTGCGGCGCGCACGGCACGCACGAACGCCGCGATCCGGTCGTGGTCTTTGACGCGCATGCTCGCCTCGACGCCGGAAGAGACGTCGACGGCGAACGGGCGCAGGGTTCGGACCGCCGCGCCGACGCTGTCGGGAGTGAGGCCGCCCGCGACGATCACGGGAGCGAGGTCCGGTAGTTCGGGCAAGTCCGCCCAGGCGAACGCATGGCCGGTGCCGCCGTGCTCACCTTCGACGAGCGTGTCGAGCAGGATGGCGGTGACGGCGCCCCGATAGGGCTCGAGCACCGACGTGGCGAAGCCGGGACCCACACGGAAGACCTTGATCGCGGGGACCGGCATCGCGGCGCAGAACGCGGGCGTCTCGGCACCGTGGAGCTGCACGTGCGTCAGCCCGATGCGTTCGACGGCCTCCGCGATCTCATCGGCGGAGGCATCCACGAACACGCCGACTCGCGCCACGAAGGGCGGGGCGTCGGCGAGGACGGCAGCCGCCTCTTCGGACGTGACCCGGCGACGGGCCCCCGGAACGAGGATGACGCCGAGCGCGTCCGCCCCCGCGCGCGCGGCCGCGCGCGCGTCATCGGCGGAACACAGCCCGCAGATCTTCACCCTCGTCCGGAGAGGCCTCGTCGCCATGGTCTCGTCGGTCCTACTCGGTCTCGCAGAGCGTGGAGCCGGCTGCGAAGTCGAAGTCCTTCAGCTCACCGGAGTTGTAGGCCGCGTAGGCGGCCAGGTCGAAGTGGCCGTGACCTGAGAGGTTGAACAGGATGACCCGGTCCTCGCCGGCCTCTGCGGCCTCGAGCGCCTGGTCGATCGCCGCGCGGATGGCGTGGCTCGACTCGGGTGCGGGCAGGATGCCCTCGGCGCGCGCGAACTGCACGGCCGCGGCGAAGCAGGCGGTCTGGTCGACGGCGACCGCGTCGGCGTCACCGTCGTGGACCATCTGGCTGACGAGCGGCGAGTCGCCGTGGTAGCGCAGGCCGCCGGCGTGGATGCCGGCAGGGACGAAGTCGTGGCCGAGCGTGTACATCAGCATCTGCGGCGTCATGCCCGCCTCGTCGCCGAGGTCGTACTTGTACTCGCCGGCGGTCAGCGTCGGGCAGGCCTTCGGCTCGACGGCGAGCAGGCGCGCGTTGCTCTTGCCGGCAAGCTTGCGGTGGTAGTACGGGAAGGCGAGGCCGGCGAAGTTCGAGCCGCCGCCCACGCAGGCGATGACGACGTCGGGCTCCTCTTCGGCGAGCTGCATCTGCTCGATCGCCTCGAGGCCGATGATGGTCTGGTGCAGGCAGACGTGATTGAGGACCGAGCCGAGCGCGTAGTGCGTTCCCGGGTCCTTCAGCGCGACCTCGCAGGCCTCGGAGATGGCGATGCCGAGCGAGCCCGTCGAGTCGGGGTCCATCGCGAGCACGTGGCGTCCGGCCTCGGTGAGGTTGCTCGGCGACTTGTGCACGGTGCCGCCGTACGTCTCCATCAGGATGCGGCGGTACGGCTTCTGGTCATACGAGATACCGACCATGAAGACCTCGACGTCGATGCCGTAGAGCGCGCCGGCGATCGACATGGCGCTACCCCACTGGCCGGCGCCGGTCTCGGTCGAGATCTTGGTGATGCCCTCGGCCTTGTTGTAGTAGGCCTGCGGGATGGCGGTGTTGGGCTTGTGCGAACCGGCCGGGCTCACTCCCTCGTACTTGTAGAAGATCTTGACGCCGGCGGGCAGGCCCAGGTCGGTCTCCAGCTGCCGGGCGCGCAGCAGCGGCGACGGGCGGTACGACTTGTAGACGTCGATGACAGCGCCGGGGATGTCGATCCAGCGATCCGCCGACATCTCCTGCTTCAGGATCTCCATCGGGAAGAGCGACGCGAGCCGCTCACCGATCTGGTCCATGCCGAGCTCGGTGCCGTCGGGCGCGAACGCCTTGGGCGGCGCCGGCGGGCTCTTCAGGTCGGGCACCACGTTGTACCAGGCCTCGGGGATCCTGGTCTCGTCGAGTCCGAACCTCGTCTTGTCGGATGGCATCCTCGTGCTCCTCTCCTCGTGTGGTCCGTGCGTACCGTGGTCTCTGTTCGATCGAGTGCGTGGGCTATGCGATCACGGGCGCTTTGCGACGCCCGTCAGATCTGCGAGAACGTCCTCGGGGAAGTCCGCTCGCATGAGCGTCTCCCCCACCAGCACGGCGTCGGCGCCGGCCACCGCGGCCGCTTCCACATCGGCGCGCGATTTCACGCCGCTTGCGAGCACTGCTGTCATACCCAGCCGCTTCGCTTCCGCGATCACCGGCATCGCGAGAGCCGGGTCCACGGCGAGGGTGTGCAGGTCGCGCGTGTTGACGCCCACGAGCGTGGCACCCGCGCGGCGCGCGATGTCGAGCTCGGTCAGCGAGACGACTTCGACGAGCGCCTGCAGGCCGAGCGTGGCGGCGGTGTCGATGAGCGGGGCGATCGCATCCCCGAGCACGCTCACCATG
>JAUSAU010000032.1 GCA_030652345.1 Coriobacteriia bacterium | reverse complement strand
CGCGAGTACCGCCTTGGGCCGAGCGCCTCCCGCGCTTACCCCCACGGAGAGCAGCGCGAGCATGGCGTCCTCGTCGGCCAGGCCATGCGTGCCGAGCCGGACACCGAAGTCCGCGCGTTCGTCGAGGACCTTCTGGGCGACCGCGATGAGCGACTCGATCTCGATGTGCTGTGAGGCGTTCAGACCCTTGCGTCGCTCGGCGGGGTGATAGGTGAGCGCACCCATGCCGCGCTGGCCGATGTACTTGAGGCGCTCGATCGGGGTGATGCCGGCGGTCGAGCGACCCTGACCGGCGGTCCATGCTGCCAGCACCGCGTTGCCGAAGTCGTCGGGGAGCGAGTCGGCGATCATCCCGGGCAGGCCGTGGAACGCCGCGGGGTCCGCCTCCGGGAACGAGTAGATGCCGGGGGACAGCGCCATCTTGAGCGGTGCGAGCTCGATGCCCGTCCTCACGAAGCGCGGCTCGTATTCGAACGACCCGAGGCCGGTCTCGGTGTCGAAGCTGATCGCTCCCACATCCAAGTCGCCGTATCTGACGCGTGAGACGTCCCTCACCATGAGGGCTCATCCTTCTCGACCCGACCCGGGATAGGACTGTGCTTGGCTCCCGATGCTCGCTGGCGCTGACGGCCCCTGAGTTTCGCGAGTTGGAGAGGGGAGATCTCCTGCACGGGCAGGAACGCGTCGAGCTGGCTCGTCATGCCCATCGCGACGAGGATGGCGACGAAGTTCTCGAGTTGGACGCGTCCCTGCTCGGCGGCGACCACGGTGGGGCGGCTGAGGCCCGCACGCGATGCCACCTCGGCCTGAGTGAGGTCCGCGTTCAGGCGAGCGTTTCGCAGCCGGGCGCCCAGCTCCTCCGCGATCGCCGTCGGTGACATGTTCGCAAATGACATGATGTCCGCCATTCTTGATGGTAAGTGCCGAAAGTGCTCATAAAGTAAGCGATGGTTGACATATTAGCACATGCCAAATGAACGGATGCTGGCAGCAGCGAACGATTCCCGCCGGTCAATCGGTCGCGTTCCCCGACCGATTGATCTCGTCCGCCAAGGCGAGTGCTTCCTCGTTCGTCGGAATGTCGCTCATGTCATGCCCGTAGTGGACGAAGCGCGCGACCCCGGCCTTGTCGATGATCACCTGGGCGGGCATGCGCCCGAGCTTGAACAGGTCGACCTCCTGCCCGTAGAGCTTCAGCACACTGAACGTCGGGTCGGGAAGGCCGATGAAGGGGAGCGACTTCGCCTTCCAGTACTTCGCGAACGCGCCCGCGTCCTCGGGGCCGACCACGACGATCGCGACGTTGCGGTCGACGAACTGGGAGTAGTCACGGCGCAACTGCGCCATATGCCGTCGGCAAAACGGTCAAGCGAACCCGCGGTTGAAGACCAGCAGGACGTCACTGCGTCCGCGGAAGTCAGACAGACTGACCGGTTTGCCGCTGAAGTCCGGCAGCGTGAAGTCGGGGGCGGTCACATCGAGTGAGACGCGTGGCACGGATGACTCCTTCGGGAGTGGTTGATGTTCTGCGTCGTGTATTGGAGGATAGCCCGACGCAGTGCAGCAGCAACTGACAGATGACAGAGGGAGCGACGGCAGTGGGATCGATGACTCAGGTGGTGCTCTACGGCACGTTGTGCAGCATCGGGCTGTTCGCGGGTTCGGTCGTGTCGAGTCGCTGGTGGACGCCGAGCGCTCAGATGAAGTCCTACATCCAGCATGTCGCAGCGGGCCTAGTCTTCGCCGCCGTGGGAGTCGAGATCCTTCCGGACATGCTGGAGCGAGCGATCCCCGGCGCGGCAGCGATCGGATTCATCATCGGTGTCGCTCTCGTCATGGGAATCGAGTTCGTGGCCGAGAAGATCGGCGAGAAGCAGGGCGGGGAGTCGCCCTGGTCGATGATCGGCGTCATCAGCACCGACCTCTTCATCGACGGCATCCTCATCGGCGTCGCCACCGTGGCCGGTGGTGAGGGTGGATCTCAGGCACTCCTCGTCACGATCGCGCTCGTCGCAGAGGTGTTCTCACTCGGTCTGTCCACGGGCTGCGCCCTGACGGAGTTCGGGTTCTCGAAGAACAAGGTCATGGTCACCGGTGCGCTCATGGCGCTCGCCCCGCTTGGCGGTGCGATCGGCGGCTACCTCGTGGGCGGATTCGTCAGCCCCGCCGTGACGGAAGGCATCCTCGCTCTGGCGGCGGCGGCACTGCTGTATCTGGCCGTGGAGGAGCTGCTCAAGGAGGCGCACGAGGTCAAGGAGACGCCTCTGGCCACGCTCCTGTTCTTCGGCGCGTTCTTCGCGATCATGATGGCCGACATGTGGTCGTAGGGCGTACCGACGACCGCGACAAGGCGCCTTCGGGGTACCTGCTTCCAGGGTCCTGACGTTCCTGGTCCGAGGCCGCCGATATCTCGCATACGAACAAGAATCAGCCGAGGAGCACCCGCCGTGGGAGAACGATCGCAGGTCGTCATCGTCGCAGTCGGGAGCAGGGGCGACGTCCAGCCCCATGTGGCGCTCGGCGTCGAGCTTGCACGCGCCGGCAGGGACGTGCGCGTCCTGACGTCGTCGGACTTCCGCGGACTTGTCGAGGACCACGGGCTCGAGTTCGCCGACGCCGGCGCAAGCACCGAAGCGATAGCGGCGGAGATGCACGATCTGCTCGAGGAGGGCAACTTCCTCAAGATCCTCTCGAGCATGCGGGAGTCCGCGGAGACGATGATCCTCGAGACGACCCGCAGAGGGCTGGTGGCGTGCGAGGGTGCCGACCTGATCGTCG
>JAUSAU010000015.1 GCA_030652345.1 Coriobacteriia bacterium | reverse complement strand
ACCGACCCGGTCGTGGCATGCGTCCCCTCCTGCAAACCGCTCACGGCTCGGGGCCCCGCATCCTCCGGGTCACGGGTCACGACCAGATCCGCTCCCAGCCTCGCGATCGATCTCAAGGTCGTCTTCTCCGCCTCGATCTGGCTTCTGGCTGCCGATCCGACGACCGCCGCGAGAGCGGTGGTCGTGGCAACGAGCAGAACCCCCGTGAGCGAGTACAGCAGTCTCGCCCTCGAGCCCGCGAACACATATCGCAGTGTGAACACGGATCGACCTTTCGTCGCCGATGGATTGGGTCGCCGGGGAAGGTGGCGCCGACCGGAACGGCCTCGCCACGTGAGCGAGGTGAAGTGAATGGACGCGGACTAGCGGCTCTTGGTTGCGAGCTTCTCGTAGGTGCCGGGACCAGTCACGCCATCTTGTGTGAGGGCGTTGTTGGCCTGGACGACTCTGACCGCGTTCGTCGTGCCGGGACCATAGTAGTTATCTGCGATCAAGGTGGGATGCCCCATGTACCGCAGCGTGTACTGGATGTCGAGGGACTTGTAGTCCGGGTCCGACGCGTTGTAGTGATCGTATCCGGGGCCACGCCAGTTCAGATAGGCGTGGTGCTCTGTGGGCTGATCGCGAAGCACAACGAGATCCATCGAGTACGGACCGAGGTTGTTGACCCAGCCCTTGGCCTTCCCCTGGATCCATGTGATGGCATCGCTTGTGAACAGGAAGGACTTCGTCTCCCCTCCCGATCCGTTGGACATGTACCGGCCCGCCGAAACCGCGTACGCGGTGGCAACGGGCAGACACGCCATCGCGAGAAGCACTGCGGCAATCAAGCGTGCGACGGTCTTGCGCATAGGTTTCCCCCAGTCTGGACAAGTGCCGAGCGAACGCCCCTCCCCGGCGCGCTCGAGACCCTATCAGTCCAATCTTTTCCTGTCAACAGCACCCATGCTGCCGGATCGTCGCCCGCGTGAGCACTTCCGTGTAGCGCACCCTCCGCGCACGCCCCGCCGCTATACAATCTTGGAGGCTGGCGAGCGCGACATCCGATGGACCGGAGCATTCATGATCATCTTCGTCCTGCTGCCTCAGAGCTGCTGCAACGCTAGGGCTGCCTCGGCGACGAGTGGGGCTCCGGCTGGAGGACCGGCGGCGACCTCAGGCGCAACGCGCGGCAGATGTGGACGACCGGGGCGGTGGAGCCATGACGGACAGACTCGCTGAGACCATCCAAACCGACGTCGAGCGCCTCTGCTCTTCAGGCGACCGGGACCTCGGCACCGCGCGCAACCGCGCCGCGACCGACTACGTTCTCGGGCGTCTGCGCGAGGCGGGCCTCGAGACCGCGGAGCTGGGTTTCGAGGTGCCGGAGTGGCGATACGGGGGTGCGCGCGTGCGCGCCGGCGGGCGCGAGATCGGCGCGCATCCCGGGCCGTTCTCCCCCGCTCTCGAGGGCTCCGGCCCGCTCGTCGTCATCCGCACGGCCGACGAGATCGGCGCCGTGGATATGCCGCGCGCCGTACTGCTGCTCTGCGACGGGATCGCGGCGACCCAGTTCACACCGCGCGACTACCCGTTCTACGGCGACCCGGACCACGCAGCGATCCTCGCCGACCTCGAGGCGGCGCGCCCGCTGGCGGTGCTCGCAGCGACGAGTTCGAGCGCGATGACGGGAGCGATGTGCCCGTTCCCGCTGATCGAGGAGGTCGGGTTCGCGGCGCCCACCGCGTACATGACGCTCGAGGACGGCGCCACGCTGGCTGCCCGCGCCGGCGAGACGGTGACGGTCTCGATCGACTCCGAGGTGCGGCCGTCCGTCGGCATCCAGCCGATCGGCCGCGCGACCGGGACGGACGCCGGCCGCATCATCGTCAGCGCCCACATCGACTCGAAGCCGGAGACCCCCGGAGCGCTCGACAACGCCACCGGCGTCGCGGTGCTGCTGGCGGTCGCCGAGCTGCTGCGCGACACGGAGCCGGGGCCCACGCTCGAGTTCGTCCCGTTCAACGGCGAGGACCACGTGCTGGCCCCCGGCGAGATGGCGTGGCTCGGCGCGAACGAGGACCTCTCGGACGTCCGGCTCATGATCAACATCGACGCGGCAGGCCTGCGCGGCAGTCCGAGCGCGTATTCGCTCTACGGAGTCGACGAGGCGGTCACGGCCGCGGCCGCTGACCTCGCGTCAGGCAACCCGCACGTCACCGAGGGCCCGCAGTGGCCCGCGAGCGACCACATGATCTTCGCGATGCGCGGCATCCCGGCCATCGCGGTGACGTCCACCGACTTCGCGGCCGCGTCGCGGACCTACTCGCACACGCCGGCCGACGTCCCGGCGCTCGTCGACCACGACCTGCTCGCGGGCACCGCTCGCTTCATCGCCGACCTGATCAGGCGAAGCGGAACACCAGCGGGAAGACGATGACGACGACGGCCGCCCACAGCGCGTAGACCGGCACGTAGCGCATCTGCCAGCGCTCGACCGCGTCGAAGCCGCCGCGTGATCTCAGGAAGCGCGCCTGAAGCAGCGCCGACCACGCCAGGTTCGCGAGCAGGATCAGGTTCAGGCCGATGGCCGCCGTCCGGTTCGCGCTGAAGCCGTACTCGGCCAGGCGGCCCGCGATGTTGACCAGCGCGTAGACGTCCACCGCGAGCGCGCATCCGACGAGCACGAGTTGGATCCAGTCGAACACACCCGGCTTCGCGAGCGGGTCGCGTGCGGAGAGCGCGTAGAGCACGAGCGCCAGCACCACGACGAGCAGCACGTCGAACAGGATGAGCACCTCGCGCTCGATCTGCACCGCGCCGCGGGTCCCGATGACGCCGACAAGGAGCGCGACGAGCATGAGCGCGAAGAGCGGCGTGAAGACGCGCGCCAGCATCGGAGCCATCCCGCCGGCGAGGCGGGGCCGCGTCTCCACGAGCCACGCCGCGACGATGACCGCGCCCGCGGCGCCGCACGGGAGCACCCACAGGGTGATGAACGTCCCGACATCGACGCCGATCGCCTGGAACACGGCGCTCGTGATCGCGACGAGGACGCCGCCGCCGAGGGCGATGAGCGCGTAGTTGACGAGCCACTCCCCCGTGAAGCGCACGAACTCCATGCGCCGCGGATCCGAGCGCCACTCGCCCGCGACGTAGGCGACACCAGTCGCCAGCCACAGCGCGATGGGCAGATGGATGGCGGTGAGCACCTCGGTCGACCCGCCCGCGGCGAGCGGATACGCGTTGGCGAACACGCCGCCCGCGACGTAGATCGCAGCCAGAGCTGCGACACCCTTCGTGCTGAGTCGGCGCTTCCACACGAAGTAGACGGCCAGGAACGGCAGCACGAACAGGCTCAGGTTGAGCAGGTAGATGTCGGCGCTCGCGTCGCCCCAGTCGTATCCGAACAGAGACGGGGCCCTGATCGCGACAGCCGCGGCCACCGCGCAGCCGAGCATCACCGCGAACTCGGTCCGCCCGGCGCTCGCCGTGGCTTCGTCGCGAGCCGCCTCGACCGGTCCGGCGAGCAGCTCGTCGGCGTAGACCCGGGCGAAGTCCCGGGTCGCCGCGTCGTCGACGCCGATACGCCGCAGCGCGACGAGGAAGGCCTCGTCCGTATCCAGGCCGGCAGCGCGGAGCGCGGCGATGTGCTCGAGCAGCCGGCCCTCGAGCTCGGTCACGCTCGCCTCGACCGCCCCCCGCTCAAGGACGTAGGAACGCCAGCGATCGACGTTCGACCGCGCACTCTCAGGCGCATCCATGCTCACGAGAACCCGCCTTTCCCCGATCTCGCCTACTTCTCAGATGGTCACGTCGGCCGCTTCGGCTCACCGAGGCGTTTCTGCCCACGCGAGCTCGTGCCGACGCCCTGAGCATCCCACACCGCCTGACGGGGAGACGCGCCGACGTGCGCCACCGCTCAAGACACTCATGCTCCGCCACCTCGCGAGTACTTCGAGGCCTTGTAGGCCTCAACCGCAGCGCGGCTGGACCGGTATCGCCCGTCGGTCCCGATGATCGCCTCGAGTCGTCCTCTTCCCGCCGCCTGCTTCAGCGCCGCCAGACTGAACTCCTCGTCGACGAGCGCGTCCAGCGGAACGTACTTCGCTGGTCCGGCGATGTCGGGGATGAGCCGGTGGAGGTTGTCGACGACCGAGCGCGAGATGAGCTCCGCGAGCGGGCCGAGGTCGCCGTGATCCGCGCGGTCGAGCGCCTTGAGGTAGCGACCCCGCTGTTCTTTGAAGATCACAGCGGGTGGCCAGCCGAGGCGCGCCAGGATGAGGTTGAGCAGCAGCCGGCCGGTGCGTCCGTTGCCGTCGATGAACGGGTGCAGTCGCTCGAACTCGACGTGGATGCGCGCGAGCGCCTCCGGCACCTCGATGATGCCGATCGTTCCAGCAGAGAGCGCCTCGCCGAGGCGGTTCGCCATTTCGACCCAGCTCGCTGCGCCCGCAGCGACGAGCGGGTGCGTCGGGGGCGTCATCCCACCCGGGAACGGGCGGATGTCGTGCTGGCGGAGTGCGCCCGGCGCTTCGTCGGGGTACGCGTCGGGATGCGGCGCCACCTCCCAGGCCTTGCCCATGGCGAGCGTATGGACGCGCCGGATCTCGGTCACGCTGACGAGGCCGTGATGCGGCCTGTCGTCCGGATCGACGCCTTGCTCGTAGACCCAACGTGCCGCCTCCGCGTAGCCCAGGACTTCCAGGTAGTCCTTGATCTCCTTCGACCCGACCGCTCGGCCCTGCGCCAGGAGTTGCTCGACCTCACGCAACACGAGCGTGTTGCCCTCGATGGCGGTGGAGTGATGCGCTTCCAGGTGCCATACGTCGTCCCACAGCTGCTTCGCTTCGACGGGCGTAGGCAGACCGCCGTACTTGTCGAGCTCGTCGATAGCGGTGGCGAATCGCTGGTACACCGCGACGCGGGAGGGCCGTCCCCGGGCGACACGGCCGGCAGGAGAAGTTGTCATCACACCCCCTCAGAAACTCAACAACGACAATCTAGCAGATTGTCATCGCGGGCGCTACGAATACTCACAACGACACATTCGGCACAGACAGCCCACTGCGCGGCGGCGGCCCACATCCGCGGGCAATGCCCTGAAACGAAGGTGCCCGCCCCTCACTTTCGAGGAGCGGGCGCCCTTGATTCTTCTGGCGGAGGGGGAGGGATTCGAACCCTCGTAGGAGGGGATACCTCCTAAACAGTTTTCGAGACTGCCGCATTCAACCACTCTGCCACCCCTCCGCGTGAGGTGTGCGCCCGCGGCAGCGGGCACAGCGGGACGAAGTATAGCGAGGGGGGCGGCTCGGGGGCAACCGAGGGCGCGGAAGATCGGCCGGCGCGGCGAACCGGGCGCACCCGGTTGACCTTCGGCACCTACGGCACCGCGACCGTCGGCGGCTGCACCGTGCGACCGGTCGGATCGAGCACGAACGACGACCAAGGACTCCAGGTGCCCGTCGCGCCCTTCCCGTCGACTGCCCGGACGCGCCACCGGCGCGTCATGCCGCTGGCGGCG
This sequence comes from Coriobacteriia bacterium, assembly GCA_030652345.1. The sequence goes on along the minus strand of JAUSAU010000015.1, from coordinate 8,549 downwards.
ACACGCAGCGTAGTCCCGCTCAGCCCCGTGCGGTCGGTGACCGTCTCCCACCCCGCCCCGCCTCCGAGCGACTGCTGAAGGACGACGGAGTAGGTGACGCCATGCGCGTCGCGCACCGCTCCCCACGTCAGGTCGACGACCTGGCCGGTCTTCGCGCCGTTCGCCGGCGACAACAGCTTCGGAGTCGACGGCTTCACGACGCCCGGCACGTACTCCTTCGCCACGATCACCGTGTCGTCGGCCACGGCCTCCACCGTCGGCGTCACCGTGACGGCCGGCGCGGTGGTCTCGACCGACTCGGCCACCGTCTCGATGACACCGACCGCCGGCAGCTGCGCGACGGGGGGTGGCGAGAGGAGCAGCGCCACGCTCACGCCGACGCAGCACACCGTCACCACGATCGCGCCGATGCCGACCTTCGTCGCGAGCGACATGACCTTCGCGGGAGCGGGAGCCGGATCGGAGCCGCCGCCGCGCCCGTCCGCGACATCCGGGGTCACTCCGCCCGTCTCCGGCCACCGCACCTGCGACAGCACGGACTCTTTGAGACCGAGTGGCGGGATGAGCGGGATGAAGCCGCGGTACGCCTTGCTCGACTCACGCATCTCGTCGAGCGCGAGGCGGCACAGCGGGCAGTCGTCGAGGTGCGCGTCGATCGTCTCGCGCTCGCCCGGCTTGAGTTCGTCGTCTATGTACGCCGAGAGCTTGGGCAGCATCGCCTGGCACTCGGAGGCGAGCTTGTCGACATCCACGTGGGACATCCTGAACGCCCCCTTGAACTTGAGCCTTGCGCGCATGATCATCACGCCCACCGTGTTGCGGGGCATGTCCAGCGCGTCGGCGATCTCCTGATAGGACAGTTCCTGGACCTCGCGCAGCATGAGGATCGCGCGGTACTCCTCGGGCAGCGACGCCACCGCGTCGCGCACGGTCGCCTGCTGCTCGGTGAAGAGCGTCGAGCGGACCGGGTCGTTGTACATCCCGGACTCCTCGAGCCCGTCGAGCCCGTCCGGCTCGGTGAAGCGGCCGCGCGCCTTCGCGGTGTCGTAGGCGAGGTTGCGGGCGGTCCGGTAGAGGTAGGCCTGGAACTCGATGTGCTCCTTCTTCGGCAGCGCCTCGTAGACCCTGATGAACGCGTCTTGCGTGCAGTCCCGTGCGTCCTCCACGTTGCCGAGGATCCCGTAGGCGAAGTTGTAGATGCGCTTCTCGTAGCGTTCGAACAGCTCGCCGTAGGCGGAGGAGTCGCCGGCGCGGGCCGCCGAGACCAGTGCGTTGTCGCTCGTCGCCTTCATCTCGCCCACTCCCCTTCCCCTCGTCTCCGTGCCGCGACGGTACCGCCGCGACGCCATCATGCGCAACCTACTTGACCAGCACCGCGGTGACGACCAGGCGCTGCTTGGCGCTTCCGACCGGGTGGCACGTCGTGAGCGTGAGCCGCGCATCGTCGGTCGGGTCCACGACGCTCCAGTCGGAGTCGTCGACCACGCGCACGCTGATGACCTTGTAGACCGAGCGCTTCGCGGGCGTGACCGTCACGATCTCGTCGCCCTTCTTCATCTCGTCGAGGCGGCGGAACACGTGCCCGTGCATCGTGCGATGGCCGGCGATCCCGGAGTTGCCCAGCTCACCCGGCAGCGGCGTTCCCTTGTAGTGGCCGGGGCCCTTGTCGAGTTGAGCGGCATCTGTGCCTTCGACCACGTACGCGCTCAGGCCGATCTTCGCGATCTGGATCTTGGCGACGGCGCCCTTCGGCATGGCCTGTCCGCCGGCATCGACGGCTGCGGTCGCCTGCGAGGACGCGGCTTCCGCCGCGAGCGCCTGCTGCTCGAACGAGTAGCGCCACTCGGTGGACTGCGGGTAGAGGGCCACGCCCAGCCCCGCGACCAGGAGGAGCGCTGCTGCCAGGTAGCTCATCGTCTTCTTCATCGGGATCGCTCTCCTTGGTCCGTCGGGGTCCTCGTGCTCAAGAGGCGGGGCCCGCCCTCGCGGGCCCCGCCTCGGTCCGGTCGATCGCTAGCGGTTCGTGCTCTTCGAGCGGCCGGCCATCAGGAAGGAGACACCGGCCACCATCAGGAGGGCGCCACCGGCGAGGAACGGGAGGGCGTCGCCGCCGGTGAAGGGGAGCTCGGGCTCACGGACGAAGATCGGCTGGTCCGGCACGTCGCCCTGCGGGGTGGTGCTGGAGGTGGTCACGACGGTGATACCGGGCTGATCGGCGTGCGTCGGGTCCTTCGCGGGCTCGGCCGATTCGTCGACTTCTTCGATGTGAAGATCGCCGGGGTCGGGCTTGTCGTCGGCCGCGGGCGGCTCGCCCAGCGTGGTCTCGACGGCGGGCTTCAGATCGGAGATGACGTACTTCTTGCCGATCGGGACGAGGTGCTGATGGACCGGCTCGGCTGCTTCGAGCTGAGCGGCGGCTGCCGCCGCGGCCTGGATCTGCGCCTCGATGCCGGAGGTGTCGATGCCGGGCATCCCGAAGGCGTAGGCCGAGGCCGGGATGGCCAGGAACGCGCAGAGCGCCAGTGCGAGGAGCGTGACCTGCATCGTCTTCGTGGTCTTCATCGTGGTTCCCTCTTCCCTGTCCGACCGGCCTCTTCGGGACCGGTTCGCTGTGGTTGACAGTCGTAGAACGGACGAGGGGGCGCGGTATTACACCGGCCGCGAAGAATTCTTTGGAGATCTTTCGTCGGGTGTAGAATCGCCCGCGGAACGGACACGTCATCGGGAGGCCGAAGCGATGCAGGATGGCGCCACGCGCATGCAGAACCTCGCGGACGAACGCTACGCGGATGCCCTCGCGTCGTTCGAGCGCGACCATCCCGCCTACGCCGCTGCCGCGCACCTCGACACCGCGCGCACCACCGACTACGCCCGCCTCGACGAAGCCGGCATCGTCTACCTCGACTACACGGGTGGCGGCCTCTACGCCGCCTCGCAGATCCGCCGTCACCACGACCTGCTCGCGAGTCGCGTGCTCGGCAACCCCCACTCGCACAGCCCCGCGTCGCTCGAGAGCACGGCGCTGGTCGACGAGACCCGTGCCGCAGTGCTCGCGTTCTTCAACGCCGACCCCGCCGAGTACGAGGTCGTCTTCACGCCCAACGCGAGCGGGGCGCTCAAGCTCGTCGGCGAGTCATACCCGTTCGAACCGGGCGACCGCTACCTCCTGAGCTACGACAACCACAACTCCGTCAACGGCATCCGCGAGTTCGCGCGCGCCCGCGGGGCGTCCGTGACCTACCTGCCCGTGGGCGACCCGGAGCTGCGCCTCGACCCGGTGATGGTCTGCGAGGATCTCTGCCGCACGACCCCCGGGCGCCACCACCTCTTCGCCTTCCCCGCGCAGTCCAACTTCAGCGGCGTCCAGCATCCGCTCGGCCTCATCGCCGAGGCGCAGGAGCGCGGCTGGGACGTCATCCTCGACTGCGCCGCGTTCGCGCCGACCAACCGCCTCGATCTCGGCCGCTTCAAGCCCGACTTCGTCCCGCTGTCGTTCTACAAGATGTTCGGCTACCCGACCGGCATCGGCGCGTTGCTGGTGCGCCGCGACGCGCTCGCGAAGCTGCGGCGGCCGTGGTTCGCGGGCGGCACGATCACGCTCGCCTCGGTGCAGGGCGCCGGCTGGCATCACCTCATCCCGGGCTCGTCGGGCTTCGAGGACGGGACCGTCGACTACCTCGGCCTTCCGGCCGTGCGCATCGGGCTCGAGCACCTGACCGACCTGGGCGTGGACTCAGTCCACGACCGCGTCGTCGCGCTGACGGACTGGCTGCTGGGCGAGATGGCGGCGCTGCGACACACCGACGGCTCCCCGCTGGTTCGCGTCTTCGGTCCGACCGACATGGAGTGCCGCGGCGGCACGGTCGCGTTCTACCTCCTGGACCCGACCGGCGTGCCCTACGACGTGCACCTCATGGAGGAGCTCGCGGGGCGAGTGGGGATCTCGATCCGCACCGGCTGCTTCTGCAACCCGGGCGACGGAGAGATCGCGCACCACGTCACGCGCGACGACATGGCGGAGTGCTTCATCGGTAAGCAGGCGCCGGTCACGTTCAGCGAGTGTCACGAGATCATCCGCGACACGACCGGCAAGATGCCCAACACGATGCGCGTCTCGTTCGGCGTGGCGTCGAACTTCGCCGACGCGTGGCGCTTCATGCGCTTCGCCGAGTCCTTCCGGGACGCGGACCGGGACGCGCTTCCCGGCTGACGCGGAAGGGTTGGCTGCTAGCCGACCCGGAGCCCGAATCCCGCGAGCCCCGCTGCCGCTGCCGCTGCCGCGGTGGCGGCGGCGTAGGTCAGTGCCGGCGTCGCCACCGTGATCATCAGCCCGACCACGGCGAAGAACGCCGCGCCACCCCACATACCGGCAACCGACCCGCTCAGCATCGTGCGGGCGGACCCGCCACCTGACGAGCGGTGCGTCGAGGTGGCCACCACAGCGGTGATGACCGGGATGGTCGTGAGCATGCCGCTCATCTGCGAACCGAGTGCGCCGGACGCGACACTGACGCCGACGACGATGGCGCTGGCCATCGCCATGTTGAGCACCAGCGAGCGGAACCGCGGTGCGGGCATCGCGCCACCCGAGTCCGCAGTCCGTGGACTGCGGGCGATCAACGCGAGGAAGACGACGGCGAACAGCACGGTGTCGGTCAGGTCGAGCCGCACGCGCGACAGCAGGGCCGCGACAGCGATGCACGCTGCCGCCGCGAGCGCGAGCGACTCCCACCAGCGGCGCCCCTGCGACGAACGGGAGTATCCGGCGTAGAAGACGCCGGCGGCGACCATACCGAGCAGCGTTCCCCGCGCGGCGTTCTCAGCGAAGAGCGGTCCGTGCTCGAGGAAGAGGAAGACCGAGACCGGGCCGGAGATGAGCGGTAGTCCCAGCAACCACCCGCCGGCGGCACTCCCCCACTTCCATGCGACGAACGCGCAAGCAGCGAGCAGTATCGGGGCGAGCAGGGCTTTCACTACGAGAAGGAACACGGCGGACATCTCCTGGAACGAGTGCGGTGGTCGGGGTACACCCTTATCCTCGTCACCTGCGAGCATGAAGTCCAGTTCGTGTATTCTTATGTGAGCATCGATTTCTTTGATGCTCGTTGATTCGGAGGCAGACCATGACGCTCAACACGAACCGGTTGCGGATCCTGCGCGAGGTCGCCGCACGGGGCACCATCACCGCCGCTGCCGACGCGCTCTATCTCACACCCCCGGCGGTCTCGCACCAACTGGCGACGCTCGAGCGCGAGATCGGGCTGCCGTTGCTGGAGCGCACGGCGCGCTCGGTCCGGCTCACCGACGCGGGCCGCCGGCTCGTCGCGCACGCCGACGTCATCCTCGCCGACTGCGAGGCAGCCATCGCCGACGTCGCCGCTTTCTCGCACGAGGTCAGCGGCACAGTGCGGATCTCTTTCTTCCAAACGGTCGCGCAGTCGATCGCACTTCCGGCCCTGAGCGAACTCGCGCGGACGTTCCCGAACCTCGAGATCACGCTGCAGGGGTTGGAGCTGGTGCGGGCACTGCCGGCGCTTCGCGCCGGGGCGCTCGACATCGCGCTGTCCCACGAGTGGGACTTCGTGCCGATGGCGCCCGACCCGGCGTTCACCCGACACGATCTGCTCTCGGACCCGATCGTGGCACTGCTGCCCGCCGGGCACCGTCTCGCCGGCGGCCCCGTGCGCCTCAAGGATCTCGCGAACGAACGCTGGTGCGTCGCGCAGGAGGACGCCACGAGCAGGCAGGCGGTCGAGCGCGTCGCGCAGTCCGCGGGCTTCGAGCCCCACATCGTCCTCGAGAGCAACTACTTCCGTGCGATAGGAGCAGCGGTCGAAGCGGGCCTCGGCGTGGGCATCGTGCCCGTGATGACCGACCTGCGCGGCCTCGACATCGCGATCAGGCCGCTCATCGAACCGAGCATGGGCCGGCGCATATTCGCCGCGGTCCGTGCGGGATCCGATGAATCTCCGACCATCCGGACCGTGTTGGATGCCATGGAGAGGGCCGCCGCTGCCTACGAGGCGTCCGCGCCCGCAGACTGACGGCCCGCGCCGATGCTCGATGTGCGGGGCGCGTCGACGTACGATGGTCGCGACACCTATGGGGGCGGTGGTAGTGAACACGCGAGCGGACATCGGCCCGAAGGCGGACGCCCTGCGGCGCCTCGCGGAGGCCGGCCTGCCCGTCCCCGACGCGCGCTTCCTCGGCGCCCGGTGCTTCCGGGACCACGCGGCCCGCGCCGGGCTCGCGGCTCTGCTCGAGACCGGCGAGCCCCTCGACGCCGCGGCGGTACGCGCGGCCATCCTCTCCACCGACGTCGACCCGGCGGTCGAGGACCTGCTGCGCCGGTGGCACTTCGACCTCGGCGGCGGGCACCTCGCCGTGCGTTCGTCCGCCGACGCGGAGGACCTGCCCACCGCGAGCTTCGCCGGCCAGCACGGAACGTACTTCGTCGCCGACCCGGACGGTGTCGTCGCGCGGACGCGTGACTGCTGGGCCTCGCTCTTCTCGGATCGCGCCGTGGCGTACCGGGAGCGCAACGGCATCGCACACGCCGATGTGGCGATGGCCGTCATCGTCCAGCGCCTCATCCCGGCGGTCAGCGCCGGCGTCGCCTTCACCGCGAACCCGCTCGACGGCTCGACTGACGTCTGCATCGAGTCCTGCTTCGGGCTGGGTGAGGTGCTCGTCTCCGGCAAGGTCACGCCGGACCGCTTCGTCGTGGCGCGGGAGAGCTTCGACGTGCTCGACGCTGTAGCGGGCGACAAGCGCGTCCGCATCGCGGAAGACGATGGCGGCGACGTCATCGAGCAGGCGGTCGATGACGTGTCCGCCGCGACGTTCTCGATCACCGGAGAGACGGCGCGAGGCGTCGCCCGCCTGGCTCTGCGCGCGGAGGCGCAACTCGGCTCACCCGCCGACGTCGAGTGGGCGTTCGACGGCAAGCGCCTCTGGCTCCTGCAGGCGCGCCCCATCACGGCCCTGCCCGCGCCAAGCGTGCCCGACCCGGCTCCCGTACCCCAAGCCGCACCGGCACCGGCTCCCGAGCCCGAGCCCGCACCCGCCGCCGCACCGGTCGTCGCACCCGTGCCCGCGCCGACTCCCACACCGACCCCCGTGCCGACCGCCGCCCCCGACGGGCCGGTCGTCATCTGGAGCAACGTCAACACCGGCGAGATCCTGCCCGACGTCGTCACGCCGATGACCTGGTCGATCATCTACGGGCACGCCGACGACCTGTTCGGCGGCATGATGGGCGCGCTCGGCGCCCGCGTGGACACATCGCTCCTCGTCGGACTCGTCGGCGGCAGGGTCTACTTCAACCTCTCGCTCCTGCGCGATGCTTTCAGCCACCTTCCCGGCGTGAACCCGGACATCGCACTCGGGGGCCTGCATGACTACATCGACCTGCCGCCCGCGGAACCGGCGTCGCGTCGCGGGCACCTGGCCGCCCGGATGCGCGCCGCCTCGGGGATGCCCGGCTACATTACTCGTCACACGCCGAAGCGCGCGACGGCCTTCGCGGCTCACATGCGCTCCACGACCAACGCCGGCCTCGACGCGATCGCGTCGGCAGACGACGCTCCTCAGTCACTCACCGTCCTCGAGGATCTCGTGGCGCGCTTCGCGGAGTTCGCCGACGCGCTCGCGTTCATGGCGGTCTCGATGTTCGGCTTCGGCGTGCTCGGCGGCGTGTGCGCGAAGTGGCTCGGTGACACCACCGGAGCGCTGTCGAACCGGCTCGTCGCGGGCAGCGGAGACGTGGCATCGGCGGAAGCGGGCCTGGCGATGTGGCACCTCGGCGTGCTGGCGCGGGGCGACGGCAGTGTAGGTACGGCGCTCGCCGAGTCACCGACCTGGGATGCGCTGCGCGCGTCGCTCGAGAAGGCGGGCGCCCGCGGCGACATCGAGGCGATGACCTTCCTCGACGCGTGGGACCTCTTCATGGTCGAGCACGGCCACCATCGTCGCGGTGAGCTCGAGTTCGCCAACCCGACGTGGGCCGAGACACCCGACTACGTCCTCGGCATCGTGCGCTCCTACGCGGACCGCGATGCGGCCGACGACCCCGTCCTCGCGTTCCGCGAACGCGCTGCCGACGCGAAGACGGCGGCTGCCCGCTGCCGCGCACGGCTCCACGGGTGGCGCCTCGCTGTCTTCGAGCGCGTGCTCGGGTGGGGCCGCGCGAGCGCGCGCACGCGCGAGACCATCAAGAGCGAGGCCGTCCGATGGATGGTCGCGATCCGTCACGCCCTTCTCGCCCTCGGAGCACGCGCAGCTGAGGACGGCACGATCGACCGCGCCGACGACATCTTCTTCCTCGAGTACGCGGATCTCCGGCAGCTCGTGGATGACCCGGGCTCGCGGGACTGGCGTGCGATCGTGACCGAACGCCGGACCGAGCACGCACGGCTGGAGCGGCTCGCGCCGCCGCCGGTCGTGCTCGGCCACTGGGACGACACGTCCGCGCCATGGAAGGTAGCCACCGAGTCGCGCGTGCTGACAGGCATCAGCGTGAGCGCGGGTGTCGCGCGCGGCCCCGCGCG
>JAUSAU010000022.1 GCA_030652345.1 Coriobacteriia bacterium | reverse complement strand
GAACTTCTGATTCTGGAAGGCGCGGCCGAGAAGGTCACGTCCGGCGGGGGTGGAGGACTCGGAGCGCGACATCGCACCGGCGATCGCGTCGACGGCGACCGTGTTGGCGGCCGACCCCTGCGCCTGCCATTCCACGATCGAGGCCTGCAGCTCGTCCTGTTCCATGCCGGCGTGGCAGGGAGAGCACGAGTCACCCCAGGCGGCGAGCCCCCACGTCTTCGCATCGCCGGGCATCATGATGAACATGCGGTGGCTGTAGCGCTTGTAGGACTGGTCCGCGTAGCGCTCGAGGCCCACGTCGGGGAAGTCCGCCTTGGTCGCGGGCATGTGGCACTCTTCGCACTTCGCACCGGGCATGAACGCCTTCGGCGCGGGAACGTCGAAGAGGCCACGGCCCTGACGCGCCTCGCGCTGCGGGTGACTGGGGCCACGGCCGCTCGCCACCGGGCTTGCGACGGTCCCCTGGACCTCGTGCTGCCAGTTGTGGCAGTCCTCGCACAGTGAGGTGTTGCCGGTGCTCAGACCCCTGTTGCTCCCGATCCCGGGGCCGTCCGGCTCGCGAACGCCCAGTCCCGAGCCGTCTCCCTTGTGCGCGTAGTGGCACACTGCGCACTCCTGACCGTACTGGCCGGCGGCAGCCGTGGACTCGGTCCACGAATCCACGATGGTCGCGCCCTTGCGCTTGAGGTAGCCCTCGCCCGTGTGGCAGCGGTTGCACGTCGTGCTCGTGCGCGAGGTGAAGTGGCCGATGTCGGCCTTCTGGAACAGGGAGGCGCCGGGGGATGCGGGGGTCAGCGCGCCGCGGTGCGAGTGGCCGGAGAGTGTCCATTCGCTGTAGTAGGAGTGCTTCATCGCCTTGTTCTGGCCGCTGGGCCAGAATCGCGCTGAGGCGCGAAGGCCCGAGCTCGCCTCGAACGCGGCGCGGGTGGGGACCGCATCGAAGCCGAACGGCGTGACGAAGTTCGTCAGGGTCGTGTCGGGCGTGAAGCCGAGAGTGGAGCCGCTCTTGTATGTCCCATGGCACTGGCCGCAGACCTGCGAGTCGAGGATGCGCTTGCTGGCCGCCTGCCCGCGCACTCCCGATGCGTAGCCGCCGACGATCTTCACGCCGGCCTGCCAATGCCCACCGGCGCTGGACTCGGCCGACATGCCGGTACCGTGGCAGGCTTCACACTGGATCGACGCGCCCTTGAGCCAGCTCGCCTTCGCGGTGCGGTCCGCTCCCGCTTCCAGCGCCCATCCGTTGCTCGCAGGCGCCGCGGCCCCGGCCGCGTTCCCGGACAGGGGGCTGACGCCGGCCTTGGCGACAGCGAGATGGTGGCACTGGCTGCACGTGTAGTTGCCGGTCGTGATGCCGGTCGCCGCGAGCTCCCAGATGCTCGGCGTGCTCGGCACCCATTCCATGCCGGCGGCCATCTTGATCGGCCCGTTTGCGGTCCCGGCATCGGCAGGCACCCAGCGGAGGTACTCGCGCAGCCCGGTGTTGGAACCCAGCACGAGCGCGATATCGGGCGCGTTGACGCTCTCACCCACGCCGATGCGGCCGGCCGGCCACATGCCGGGCGCCGTCGCCGCCGGGGTGACGGTGGCGCTCGCGAAGTCACTGTGTGTGGTACTGGCGTGGAACCCTTCGTGGCAGTCGAGGCAGCGGGCCTGACCGGTGAACGAGAGGCCGTAGCCGTTGACGAGCAAGGCTGCCGAAGCGATCGTCGGCGCGAATGCGAGCGTGGCCAGAGCCGCGGTCACGGTAGCGAGTGCCAAGCGTGTGATGCGCATCGTTCCCCCAACATAGTGTGTTTACGCCATCGTGCGGACTCCGCACGTCCGTAGCGTACACACTCGCGGCGCGCGAAGCGACAGGTGCGTTCACCCTATGGTCGGACGGTACACCGGGCCGGGGGACCGAGACCGGCTCAGCGGTCGCCCAGGCAGTAGAGGAAGCCATCACGGCAGCCGACGTAGACGCGGCCATCGTGCACAAGCGGTGTCGATTCGACCGGCCCGCCCGTGCGGAACGACGCGCCGCGCGTCACGCGCACCCGCCAGAGTGAGCCGTCGCGGGCGGCGAGCGCCTCGCCGTCACCCGCGGCCGCCGGCGTCCACGCGATGCGGTAGAGCGAGACGCTCTTCTCCGAGGAGGCGACGACGATCGTGTCACCGACGATGACGGGCGTCGAGATCGATCCGCCGACCCGTTCGCTGAAGACGAGGCGCGGTCTGGGATACCGGGTCCGCCCGTCGGGGCCCTGTGCGGTGCGACTCGACAGGGTGTCGATCGCGGTCACATACAGATTGCCGTCCACTGATAGGAACGAAGCCAGGCGCGGCTTGGTCCCGTCCGGGATGCTCTCCTCGTTGGTCGCCACGGACCCGATGATTCCACCGAGCCATTCGGAGTAGCCGCGCTCGGCGGTCGGGAAGTACCAGACGATCGAGGACGCGGGCGGCTCCGACGGGTCGACGAGCATCACGCCCCCCGGCCCCTTGATGTACTGCTTCTCGATGCCCACGAGCAGCTTGTCGTCGCGTGTGACGACTGTGGTGCCGTCGAGGTCGGAGCCGGTCTTGAGATCCCAGACGACGCGCAGGTTCGGGAGACTGAGGCCGAACACGTGACCTGCTCCGGAGGCGATGTAGAGGCGGTCTCCGATCCGTGCCGGGGAGGCCTCGATGGCGACGTTGGCGCCGCCGGTGTCGCGGTGGGAACGCGCGTCGGCCGCGGTGTAGAGACGGGGGGACGTCGCGATGACCGAGGGCCTGCGGAACGACCCCCACGCGGTGGTTCGCGTGGGGTCGAGGCGGTAGATGTATCCCGACTCCACCGCCGCGTAGTACGAGCGCCCGATGAGCAGGCCCGACGCGTCGACGTCCTGCGAGTAGTTGTCGGTCTTCGGGACCGGGAGACGCCACAACTCGCGTCCCGTGCCGAAGGCGACGGCGCGCAAGGGGGCGATCCGGGGGTCACCCACGGCGTAGTCGCTTCCCCGGCGAGAGCCGGCGACGACGATGAGCCGGTCGTCGGTCGAGGTGGGGCGCGGGTTGACGAAGACGGTGTTGGTCCCCTTGATGACGTCATCGAAGGCGTACTCCCACGCGACCTCGCCGGTGGCCGCGTCCAGCTTGCGCAGCTTGTGGTCGTAGCCGCCGACGATCAGCCAGTCCCGGCCGCCGTCGTTCACCATGGTGCACTGGCCGGTCCAACCCGTCCCGGCCCACAGGACGCGCTTCTCGTCGGACTTGCGTCGCGTCCATCCCTGACCGATCTTCACCTTCCAGATCTGGCGCAGTCCCGTCGGAGCCGGTCCGCCGCCGTAGGTCCGCCGGGCGGCGTCACCGAGGAACGTGCCCGAGACGATCCGCGCGCCGCCCGCATCCGCGACCGGCTTCTTGGCGGTGACGGCCTCGGGACGGGGGGCAAGGCGCGCCCACGCGAACCAGCCGCAGGCGGCCAGGACGAGCAGTGCGACGCTCGCCGTGCGCGCGAGCCGCAGCGTGCGCAGCTGGCCCGCGCGGCTGCGGCCCGGCTCACCCATGAGGATCGGCGAGCGACCCGGTGATCGCGCGGGAGCGCCGGGCGTCTCCCGGGCGCGTTCAGCGCGGCCGGGGCCGACGCGATCGTCTCGCGGCAGGGACAGTCGGTCGGTGCGACGTGGTGGTCGGTTGTTCATGCGCAGGAGTGTAGCCCGCCCCGCACGCACGCGCACCCACGCGCCGGCGCGCTCACCCCCGCACGGGCGGCAGTCTCACGGTGAGCACCGTACCGGTCTCGTCCGCCTCGATGCCCAGGGCGCCGCCCCACCGCGTCAGCCTGGCCTGCATGTTGCGCAGGCCCGTCGACCCGGCAGGCGCGTCGAGGGGGTCGCAGACCCGCGACCCGGATCCGTCGTCGGTCACCGAGAGCGCGAGTCCGCCGTCAGGGCCCGCCTCCACGCTCACGCGTATGTGAGCTGCGCCGCCGTGGCGCACGGCGTTCGTGATCGCTTCCTCCACGATGCACTGGATATCCCAGCCCAGTCGCGCGGGCGGCTCCGGGACACCCTCGGCGACCGCGCAGCGTACCTCGGCGCCCAGTCGTGCGCCCTGCGCCGCGCAGACGCTGGCGACCTGGTCGGCGAGCGGGACCACAGTGAGCGTGCTGTCGGTGTGTCGGACCTCGTCCCCGAGGATCTCCTGGAGCTCTCCCACCGTGCTGCGGATCTCCTCCGCCATCGCGCTGAGCGAAGCGGCGCCGCCCGGCTCACCGCCGCTCGCTTCGGCGACGCGCTTGGAGAGCGCGGACAGGCGGTTGTAGACCTTGTCATGGACGTCGCGGCGCATGCGGGCGATCTCGTCGGCCACGCGTTCGCGGGCGAGACGCCGCCTCTCGTAGACGAAGGCGGCCGGCGACGCTATCAGCGAGAGCAGGAGAAGCGCTCCGGTCCCGCCGATGAGCTGCGGGAAGTATCCCGACGCGAACACGCGCCATGAGCGCCATGCGCTCTCGAGCGCCGTCGGTGAACCGCCCGGTACGGAGTCGAGTACCGCGAGGAACGCGACGGTCTGCGGTGCGATCTCCTCGGGGCCATACGAGATCCCCGCGCCGATCGAGGAGTTGAAGATGCTCACCACGCGCATGACTCCCGCAGGACCCCCGGCCAGCGCCGCCGTCGTGCGGTCGAACTTCCGGTAGGCCTCCGGATCGCCCTTGTGTTCCGGTATCGCGAGTGCGGGCCACGCCAGGCGCCCGAGCGTGATCGCTTGCGCGCGATCGGCGCCGGCCGGGGTTCGGAGCGGCACGGCGACCATGTCGAGCGGCCCGAGGATGAACAGGTTCACCTTCCGCTTCTTGGCGACGGCCTGAAGCCGCTTCTCGAACCCGACCGCTCCGGGGTCGAGTCCCGCGACGTAGTCGGCTACCGATACGGTGTCGCCGTTGGAGTTGCGGTCCGCCGTGATGGCATAGGCGCGCCAGAGTCGGCCTCCCGCGAAGACGGAGGCGGAAGAGACCATGTAGCCGCCGCTGCCCCCGCCGCCGCCGTACGGCGAGACGATGTCGGGCCTGAGCGGGGCCACGGCGCCACCATCGAGCGTGTACTGCTCCCAGAGCTTGTCAATGATATCGAGTGCCGGGGCGGGCATCCCGGGCTCTGCCGGAATGACACGATCTCTATCGATCTCGGCCTGCACGAGTTCCATCGTGGACGGATCCCCGATCCCGCTGGCGACGAGGGAGGGACGCGGGGGTGAGGGGACCATCCATGCCCAGACCTTGCCGCCCGTTCTGTGCTCCCACGCGGCGACGGGTTCGAAGGCAGCGCCCGTGGGCTTTCGCAGTTCCGCCGCAAGTCCTGCGGTCGTGAGATCCGCCGGCAGCCCGTCGGTCCAGCGAGTCCAGGCCTTCTCGGACGCGGCGTCGAACGCGTCCGGGCCGCCGGTCAGTCCCGCCGCTATCGCCGCGTCGGACGCCTCGGCGTAGTCCACCCACGACGCCCGGTCTGCCGGCGTGTTCCCCGGCCCCTCGGGGCTCATCACCATGTTGATCAACCCGGTCGCGAACATCGCCGGGATGGTGAACAAGACGGTCGCGAAGAGTACCGCCGCGAGCACCGGTGAGGACTGCGCGAGCCGCACGGGCAGGCGCCACGTCGCGCTCCTCATGACGATGCCTCCTTCTGAGAGAGGTCCCCGAGTATGGTCCGCAGCTCGGTGACGGTCGCGTCGAGGTCTGAGGCCACGGCTGCGATCTCGGGCGCGCCGCAGGACGACGTCCCCGCAGCCGCCTCCATGCGCTCGGAGAGCTCGGTGAGTCTGCGCACGACGCGTTCCCTGGCCTGGGCGCGGACCCGTTCCCGCTCCCGTTCCGTCTCGATGTCCTGCGTGAGCCGGCGCTCGTAGACGAACGCGGCCGGTGCCGCGACGAGCGAGGCCGCGAACAGGACGCCAAGCAGGCTCATCACCGTCGCCATGCGGACGGACAGCCAGACTTGGACGATGTGGAGCGGCGTGGCGCCGAGCCTCTCCCACATGAGGCGGATGGCGGGCTTCTCGGACGTGAGGGAGACGAATGCCATGGCCTGCTGCTCGTGCGGTCTTGGATCCGACGAGTCATCGGGCGAGACGGCCTGTGCCGCGAGCGCGCTCACGGCCCAGCTCGCACCGCCGGCTGCGGCCAACGCATCGCCCGCGAGCCGTACCGGTTCGGTCTCGCTGAAGTCCGAGGTGGGGTTGGCGATCGCTTTCTTCGCGATGGTCACGGCCTGCTCGGCCGAGATGCCGGAGGGCAGGTACTCGGGGACGGGGCTCCCGTCCGTGGGGCCGATGATGAAGATGCATCCGCGGAAGCGTCGTGCGAGCCGCTCCATGGCGCGCAGGCTCTCCGGCGCACTCACGCCGCCGGCCCAGAAGTCAGGCAACATGCTGTACTGGTTGCCCTGACGCGTCGGGAAGACGCCGTAGGCCTCGTAGATGTGCCCGTCCGCGAGTACCGGCCCGTACTCGATGGTCCGATCGCCGTGGGGGGCACTCGTCCTGCTCCCGACGTTCGCATAGTCGATCGGCAGTGTCGTCGGCTTCGAGCCTCTGACGGCGTGCCGCAGGGACTCGAGTGTCCCTGAAGCGGCCAGTTCGCTCGCCTCCTGCGAGGTGAGGACCGACAGGTCGAAGACCGCGCGTGCGGCGACACGGGGTCTGGTGGCCGGCGGTACGACGTAGGCGATCACGCGCGAGCCGTTCTGGCTCTCGAACTTCTTGAGCTGACCGAACGCGCCGTCGTCGGCAGGGATCGCCATCGGGGCGATAGCTCCCGATCCATCATAGAAGCGCCAGGGACGGCGCATGAGGTCGGCCTTCACGAGCGTGGCCATGGTCAGGAGCCGGACGCCCGGGGTCGGTGCGTTGACGGTACCGCCCGGCGATGCCGACTGGTCGAGCGCGATGAGCGCCTCGTAGGTCGGGTCCGGGAGCGTCATGCCGGCCGTGATGTAGCGGGGATCGATGTTGGCGAGCGCTGATACGTTCCGCATCTCGGCGGGAACCACGAGCCAGACCGCGACCAGCAGCGCCGCGATCACCAGCGGGGTGGCCTCGACGAGGCGGAGCGGCCATAGGCGCCTCACGACGCCGCCCCCTCGACGAGCCGTCTGAACGCGTCGGCGCGACTCGACGCCCCGAGCGCCGCGTACGCCGCCTTGACCCGCGCGTGCACCGTGTTGACCGAGACCTGCAACTCGTCGGCGATCTCACGCGCGGACAGACCCGCCACACAGAAGAGATAGAGCGTCTTGCGCACGTTCTCGGTCAGGTCGACGTAGTCCCGGCGCTCGGGAAGCACCTCCGTGGCGTAGCTGCCGAGCGTCCCGATCGTGCCGAGGAGCCGATCCGCGATCGTGCGGGACAGGACGAAGCGCCCTTCGGCGACGCGCTGCACGGCTGTGGCGATGCGCTCCGCCGTCTCGTTCTTCCACACGTAGCCATCCGCACCGGCGCGCACCGCGGCGAGGACCGTGTCGTCATCGGCCGAGACGCTTGTGATCAGCACGCGGATGCCCGGCGCCTGCTCTCGGATCGCCGCGATCCCGTCGATGCCCGCACGCTCGCCCTCGGCCAGCCGGACATCGAGCAACGCGACGTCGGGGGCGGCCGGGCGGTCGCCGGGGTTCGCGAGGTCTGCGAGGGCGGCCGGCACGCTGTCGACCGTTCCCCATACGCGGGTGCGGGCGTCACGGGCGACCAGTCCGCTCAGGGCGTCCCTGGCATAGTAGTCGTCGTCGACGATGAGCACGCCGATCGGCCCGCCGTTCATGTGGACTCCCCCCAGAAGCATACGGCTCTACCTGCGAGCCAAGCATCCTCTACGCGACGGGGAGCGGGAAGACCACTTTCTGGTATGGCGCGCGAAATCACCGTCGTGGCACGGTGCGAGCGCGCGCTGCGCGGTCTACTGCGCGCTGACGACCATCGAGGAGATGAGGATCTCCTGCCCGGTCGCGATGCTCTTGTAGTACCACTTCCCGTCGAGCGCGCTGTACCACAGCGACCACTTGAGTCCCTCGGTCAGCGTCATCAGCGTGCCGTCCGGCTTCTTGACCTGGATCATATAGCCCGCTTCGGGGCGGACGCTGACGCGGCTGCCCGACGCCGAGTAGTACAGATGCCCCGCAGGGCTCGCCCAGTCGGCGGGCGACAGGCCGAGGTCGGTGTAGTTGTACGGGGAGAAGCTGCGCGGCCACGAACCGTGGGCGGCGTAGTAGTCGTTCAGGAGCTTGATCATGTTCGACGTGATCTCGGTGAAGCTGGAACCGAGCGCGGTGAGGGGCGCCGAGGGGAAGTAGTGCACCGAGCACCCGAGGGTGCGTGCGGGAGCGGTCGAGCCGATCGGGTCGATCCACACATACTCGCCGCCTGCCGGGCAGTGGGGCGCCGCCTTCAGGGAGTCGCCGACGAGCGCGGTGATGCTTCCGGGCCGCCGTCCGGTCGCGATCCAGTACTGGTGATCGGCGCCCTCGACGACGCTGCGCGTCGCCAGGCACGTGTTCGACTCGGCCTGCGCCCGCGATGCCGAGAAGACCGGGATGGCGATCGAGACGAGCGCCCCGATCACCAGCACGACCACCATGAGTTCGACCAGCGTGAACCCGGTGTCGTGCGGACGCGTCGTCCGAGTCATCTCGTGGTGTGCGAGGTGCACCGATCCTCCTCGTCGCCGGCCGCTCGTTGGGTTTCCTACCCATGAATATCGGTGGCGGGTCCGGCTGTGTGAGGAGCGCGCGCTGAACGGGAGGCCCTCGGAGCCGACGTCCCGGCGACGCTCGAGCCGCGCCTGTGTCATCATTGGCCGAGGGGACTCTCTCGCATGCTCGCCGCCGGTGCGCGCGGCGCGCGTTTGGGGACGCGGAGTGCCGAGAATGAACCGTGGTGACCGACGCGCACCCTCGGGACCGCGGACGGACACAAGCCGGACGAGAAGCAGGTAAGGTGGCTCGCCATGCCGGACGAAGCGCATTCGCTCGCCGTATTCATAGACTTCGAGAACCTCGCGCTCGGGTTCGAGCGCGACCGCCCCGCGAACGGCTCCAGCCGCCGCGGCCGTAAGAAGACCGACGACACCCTCGATATCGACGCGATCCTCGAGCGTCTGGTCGAGAAGGGCAAGGTCATCGTCAAGCGCTCCTACGCCGACTGGGGCCGCTTCGAGAAGTACCGTGTCGCGATGCACGACGCCGGGATCCAGATGATGGAGATCCCCGAGCGCGGCAAGACGGGCAAGAACCACGCGGACATCCAGCTCTGCGTCGACGCGATGGACCTGTGCTACAGCAAGGACCACGTCGACACGTTCGTCGTCGTATCGGGCGACTCGGACTTCACCCCGCTGGTGGCCAAGCTCAAGGAGAACGGCAAGTCGGTCATCGGGCTCGGTATGAAGGAGTCGACCTCCGATCTCCTCGCCAGCAGCTGTGACGAGTTCATCTACTACGAGGACCTCGTGAAGGCACCGACGGCGCCGTCCCTGCCCGCCTCGGCCATCCCCAGGGCCAAGCGGCCGGCCGTGAAGCTGCTCGTCGAGTCCGTCGAGGCGCTCCAGCGGGAGAACAAGGACCCGATGTACAGCTCGCTGGTCAAGGACACGATGAAGCGCAAGCAGCCGGACTTCGCCGAGTCGGCGTACGGCTACCGCACCTTCCAGGCGCTGCTCGAGGACGCCGAGAAGCTCGGTGTGGTCAGTCTGCGCGTAGACCCGCGCTCCGGTACCTATGTCGTCACGGGATTCGCGGAGAAGAAGCAGTAGCATCGCGCGCCGCCCCGCCAGCGCGGCGCGCTCAGACAACGAGGAGGACTCCATGCCGCTCTACGAGCCGATCTACACAGGGACGGGCGACGAGGTCGCCGTCATCACCACGCCTAAGGGTGTCATCAAGTTCACCTTCTTCTGGGACGTCGCCCCGCGTCACGCGGCCGCGTTCGTCGAGCTCGCGGAGAAGGGATTCTACGACGGGACGACGTTCCATCGCGTCGAGCCGAACTTCGTCATCCAGGGCGGCGACCCCTACTCGCGCGACGGCGGCGGACAGGCCGGTACCGGCGGTCCCGGGTACAACCTCGCCGCGGAGTTCAACGCGCGGCCGCACGTCGATGGGACGGTGGCGATGGCGCGCGCCGGATCTCCCGACTCCGCCGGTTCGCAGTTCTACATCTGCCTCGGCGCCCAGAGCTTCCTCGACAACAACTACACCGTCTTCGGTCAGGTGACCGAAGGCCTCGACGTCGTGCACGCGATCTCCCGCGGCGATGTCATGCAGACGGTGAAGATCGAGCGCGGCTGAGCCGACGCGAGCAACGAGAAGGGGCCCCGTCCGGTCTCGGACGGGGCCCCTTCATCTGTGCTGTCTAGGGTTCGTAGTGGCCGTGTCCCTCGGGAGCGTCGCCGTACGGACAGTTCGCCTGTTGCTTCTCCGCGTCGTAGACGTACGGTTTGTCGCCGAGAGCGCAACGCGGCACCTCTCGCAGGTATGTGCTCGAGATGAGCGGCGAGCCCGCCTCGAGGGGACCGGCGACGTCCGTGCGCAGGGCCTCGGGGCCGGAGGCGAGGTACATCTCGACTGCGCCCTCGACCATCCGCTGGTTGGCGAAGCAGGCCTTCTGCAGCGCCTCGGACTTCGCCGACGAGAAGTACGAGGCGCCGGTGGTGGCGAACAGTCCCACCGCGCCGCATCCGCACAGTCCGAGTACCGCAGCGATTACGGCGACGACGATCCACGCCATGGACTTTTTCGGTGCGGGAGAGGCAGCGAGGGGTGTGGGCTGGGGCAGCGGCGCGGACCCGGCGGTCTCGTAGATCCCTGACACCGATCCCGGCGCGTGGCCGTTAGGGCACGTGCCGTCGTCACCGACCCACACGTTCGCGTTACACTCGGAGCAGAATCCGGCCCGGCTCATGCGTCCCCCTCGGTCGTCTCGGTCGTGGTCACTCTACCCTGGAGAGGCAGAAGTTGGACGAAGTGGATCGCCCGCTGTTCGCCCGCATCCCCGGTACGCGCTCATGCGCGTGGGAGGCGGTCGCGACTCTGCCGACACCGGTCCGGGAGGCGCCCGCACTCGCAGCCGCCGCCGGCGCGGGCGGGCTGTGGGTCAAGCGCGACGACCTCGCAGGCGGGTCCTACGGCGGCAACAAGGTCCGCAAGCTCGAGTTCCTGCTCGGGGAGGCGCGCGCGGCTGGCGCCTCCGATTTGGTCACGTTCGGAGCGGCCGGCTCGAACCACGCGCTCGCGACGGCCATCTACGGGTCGGCTGCGGGAGTCCGGGTCCATTCGATGCTCCTCCCGCAGTACAACGCCCGCTACGTCCGTCGAAACCTGCTCGCGTCGCTCGCCGCCGGGGCCGACCTGCACCACTACCCGGACCGGGGCCACATGATGCGCGGCACGGTCAGGCTGCTGAGGCGCCTCGAGGCCGACGGCCGCGTCCCCTTCGTCATCCCGTTCGGCGGGACGACGCCGACCTCGACGATGGGCTTCGTGAACGCGGGCTTCGAACTCGCCGCGCAGGTCGAGGCGGGCGTGCTGCCCGAGCCCGATCTCGTCTTCTGTGCGCTGGGTTCCATGGGGACCGCCGCCGGTCTCGCCATCGGGATGCGCCTCGCGGGGATGAGATCGCGTCTCGTGGCGGTGCCGATCCTGAGCTACACCCTCTCCAACGCCGACGCGCTGCTGCGCGCCATCGTCGCCGCCCAGGAGGCTCTCGAGAGCGTCGACGGTGACGTCCCGCGCCTCGCGTGGACGGAGGCGGACTTCGACGTCCTTCCCGGCTTCCTCGGCGAGGACTACGCCCTCTTCACGCCGGAGGGCATGGAGGCGATCCGGCTCGCGCGCGAGTACGCCGGGATCTCGCTGGACGGCACGTACACGGGAAAGGCGCTCGCGGGCCTGCTCGCGCGCGGACGAGCGGGCGCGCTCGCGGGCAAGCGGGTGCTGTTCTGGAACACCTACAACTCACGCGACATCGACGTGAGCGAGACGGCTGCGCGTGCGCTCAGCGTCCCTGCACGGCTACGCCACTACTTCGAGGATGATGTGCAGGAACTCGACCGGGACGTCTGACCGCGTCGCTGCCGCGTGCGTCGCGGCACGCGTGCTACCCTCTGTCGCATGTTCACCCTCTTCGCGACATGCGCCCGCGGCGTCGAACCCGTGCTGGCCTCCGAACTCCGCTCCCTCGGCGCCTCCGGCGTCCGCGAGGCGCGCGCCGGCGTGACGTTCGCCGGCGACCTGAAGGTCGCGTACGCTGCGTGCCTGTGGTGCCGCACGGCGTCGCGGGTCCTGCTCGCGCTGGGTCAGGTGCCGGCGGACAGCGTCGAGGCGCTCTACGAGGGCGTCAAGGCGATGCCGTGGGAGGACCACCTCTCACCCGACGGCACGCTCGCCGTGGACTTCGCCACCGATTCGAACCCCGCGTTCCGCAACACCATGTTCGGCGCCCAGAAGGTCAAGGACGCCGTGGTCGACCGTCTGCGCGAGAAGTTCGGCCGCCGCCCGTCCGTGGACCCCGCGAAGCCGGACCTGCGCATCAACGTGCGCGTCCGCTCCAACCGCGCGACCGTCTCGCTCGACCTGACCGGGGACGCGCTGCATCGGCGCGGCTACCGCGAGCCGGGCACGCAGCCCATCGCTCCGCTCAAGGAGTCGCTCGCGGCCGGGATGCTCATGCTCGGTGGCTGGCCGGAGATCGCGAAGGCCGGCGGCGTGCTGCTCGACCCGATGTGCGGTTCCGGGACGCTGCTGATCGAAGGCGCCTGGATCGCGGGCGATGTCGCTCCCGGGTCGCTGCGTGCCTACTGGGGCTTCGCCGGATGGCTGGGCCACGACCCGGACACGTGGGATGACCTGCTGGCGGCCGCCGACGACCGCGCCGAGGCGGGTATCGCGGCACTCCCGCAGATCGTCGGCTTCGACTCCGACCCCAAGGCGGTCGAACTCGCTGAGGCCAACCTGGCGCGCGCCGGCCTGCGGGGTCGCGTCCGCGTCGAGAAGCGCGGCATCCACGCGGCCACGCCTCCGGAGGGCGCCGCGTTCGGCCTCGTCGCCGTGAACCCGCCGTACGGCGAGCGCATCGGCGAGTTCGAGGAGGTGCGGGCGCTCTACGTCGCGCTCGGCGAGCGACTGCGGTCGGAGTTCGGCGGATGGCACTATGCCGTCCTCGCCGGCGACGATTCGCACGCCGCGGCTCTGGGCTCCGTCCCGGCCGACACCTTCCGGCTCTTCAACGGCGCCATCCCGGTGCGGCTCGACGTCGGCGATCTCGGTTCGGCCGCCGCCCCGGATGCGACGGCGGGCGTCACGGCGTTCGCCAACCGGTTGCGCAAGGACCTCAAGCACCTCGGCAAGTGGGCGAAGCGCGAGGGCGTTCGCGCCTGGCGCGTCTACGACGCTGACCTGCCCGACTACTCGGTCGCCGTCGATCTCTACGACTGCGAGGACGGCGTCCGTCGTGCGGTGGTCTTCGAGTACGAGGCGCCTTCCGAGATCGACCCGGTCAAGGCGACGGTCCGTCTCGAGCAGGCGCTCTCAGTGATCCCGGAGGTGCTCGGCGTCCCGGCGGGCGAGGTCCGTTCGAAGGTGCGGCGCCGGCAGAAGGGCGAGGCGCAGTACGAGCGGGAGCGCTATACGGGCCGGTTCCACGAGGTCCGCGAAGGCGACGCCCGCTTCCTCGTCAACCTCGACGACTACCTCGACACGGGGCTCTTCCCCGACCACCGCACGACGCGCGGGATGGTCGCGGAACTCGCCGCAGGCGGCTCGCTGCTCAACCTGTTCTGCTACACGGGAGCGGTCACGGTGCGCGCGGCGCTCGGCGGCTGCGTCCGCAGCGTCTCAGTCGACCTATCCAATACGTACGTGGATTGGGCGCGGCGCAACCTGGACCTCAACGGCATCGACCCGGCGGCACACACGCTCGTGCGCGCGGACGTCTTCCGGTACCTCGACGACTCGGTCGGCGCGGACGGCCCGCGCTTCGACGTCGTCTTCCTCGACCCGCCGTCCTTCTCGACGAGTAAGGCGATGGATGCGACGCTCGACGTCCAGCGCGATCACGTGGCCCTTGTCACGAAGAGCGCCGCCCTGCTCGCGCCGGACGGCACCCTGTTCTTCTCCACGAACCTGCGCAAGTTCCACATCGACGCCGCGGCGCTGTCGTCAGCCGGGCTCACCGTCGAAGACGTGAGCGCCGCCAGCATCCCGCCGGACTTCGAGCGCAACCCCCGCATCCACCGCTGCTACATCGTGCGCAGGGACCCGGCGGGCACCTACTAGCTCGAGACCGTCGAGATCGCC
>JAUSAU010000020.1 GCA_030652345.1 Coriobacteriia bacterium | reverse complement strand
CTGTATGCGTCGGCCATCGGCGGGAAGCGCACCCCCAGTTCGTCCAGATTGGGGCCGGTGAGCGGGTTGGCGCCGAGGAGGTTGATGTGGTCCGAGACCATCATCGTCTGTCCGACGGCGAGTCCCGGCGTGATGCCGCCCGCGGCGTTGGTGGCGATGAGGACCTCGCAGCCGAGCATGCGCGCCGCACGGATCGGAAGGACGACTCGATCGGACGAATGGCCCTCGTACAGGTGCAGTCGTCCCACCATCGCCATGACCGGTGTTTCGCCGATCATCCCGAAGACGAAGCGTCCGGCGTGTCCAGGAACATTGGACGAGGCGAATCCGTGCAACTCACCGAACGTGGCGGTGGCCACCGTTTCGACCCCGTCCGCGACGGCACCGAGGCCACTGCCGAGGATGACAAGCACCCTCGGCCGAAGGCCTGCGGCCAGCGCGACCAGACTGTCTGCGGCCTCATGCACGACACTCATCGTCTCGTCGGTCATCTCGACACTCCTGTCACCGGCTCAGACGTCGATCCCGGGACGCTACCGTGCAACGTCCTCCGCTTCCTTGTCCCCGAGAACCTCGCGCAGGGCTCCGATCATGGCATCGCATTCCGCGTCGAACGAGAAGCGGTCGCGTGCCGCCGCCATGCCCCCGGCGCGCAACGCCTCGGCGGCGCGGTCGTCGGTGAGCATGCAGATCACTGCGTCGGCCACTGCTGCCGCATCAGCGGGGTCCACCAGCACGCCACCGATCTCGCCCACCGTGGACCTGATCCCCGGCAGGTCGCTTGCGACGTAGGGCACGCCCGCACACATGTAATCGTAGAGCTTGGACGGGACATCGTTCCGGTACTTCGGCGTGTCGGCCAGAAGGGCGAGACCGACCCGCGCACGGGCGAGCACCGGCCCGATCGCGTCATACGGCATAGCGCCGAGGATCGACACGCCCTCACCCGCGTCGACCAGAAGTCGCCCAGCCGTATCCTGGGCAGGCCCTACGATCTCGAGCCGGGCTCGTGGCAGACGCTCGCGCACGATCCGGAATGCTTCGAGCATCGTCCCCAACCCGCGCGCGGCGGTCACACCGCCGATGTAGACGATGATCGGATCACGCGCCGCCACGGGCTCGCCTACATCGAACAGGTCCGTGGGGGGGTAATTGCGAAGAACGACGGTCCGTGGAGCGACCGGGCCGAGTCGGTGCGTCAGATGCTGATCCGCCACCACCAGCAGGTCGATCCGACGGGCGACGGCACGCTCGACCACATCCACCAACCGGGAGAGGATCCGGCGCAGCGCCGTGGGCACCCAGGACTTGGTGAGGACCATGACGGCATAGTCCTCGTGGGCGTCGTAGACGACCGGCACCTTCCCGATCAACTCCGTAAGCGCCCACGGCAACAACTCCGGGTCGTGGATCAGCACGATGTCCGGTCCGTCGGCCAGTGCGGTTCGCAGGAGACGCCGCCCGCTCAGGAAGCGTGCGAACCTGCCCGACCTTCGGGACAGGCGACGAACGGCCAGTTCTTGCCCGCCGCCGGCATCGATACTGCCATCGTCACCGTCGGCGAACACGTAGAGCGTGGCATCGAACGCGCGAGCGAGCGCCCTTCCCTCACGAAACGTGACGCGGGCGTCCTCGGCCACGTGCACGGAGGTGCATATGGCGATGCGGGGACGAAACTCGCTCACGGGGCCTCTCTCGATGGTGTCGCTGATGTGCAGGCACCCCGAACGGGATGCCACCGCGAGGATTGTACGGCAGTCACCCTACGAGAGCGAACGGTACAGCTCCACGAGTTGCCGGCCAACGGTCTGGCGAGAGTAGCGTTGGACCGCCCTGTGGGCGATGCTCCGGGGATCGAACGCGCCGAGCCGCTCGATCGCGAGCTTGACCCCGGCCGCGAGCGAGTCTGCCCCACCGGCGTCGACGAGCACCCCGTCCTCCGCTCCGACGGTGTGTTCCGGCCCCCCGGAGCGAGTGGCGACCACCGGCAACCCGGTCGCCAGCGCTTCGACGATGGCGACGCCGAACCCCTCGCGACGCGACGGCTGGATGTAGAGGTCCGCGCGCGCGTATTCGTCGAGCAGTGCGGCACCGCGGAGGGCTCCGGTGAAGCGGATGCGGTCGGCGAGCCCACCACTGTCGACAGAACGTCGGAGTGCGCCGCCGAGCGACCCGTCCCCGACCACTGTCAGCTCGACGTCGGAGCCCGACTCCAGAAGCAGGGCGATCGCCGCGATCAAGATGTCCTGACCCTTCACCGGCTCGAGCCGACCGACGCAAAGGATGCGCACAGGACCGCCGTGCGACGGACGCGGGAGGTATGCGAACCGCGAGTCGTCGTAGGCGTCCGGGATCATCCTGATGCGATCCCTCGGAATCTCGAGGAGGGACACGAGGTCGTCAGCGAGACTCGGCCCGACAGCGATCAAGGCGGCTGCGGACCCTGCGGTTCGCCGAAGCCGGTCGCGCAGGGCCGTGTCAGCGACGTTCGATCGAAGGTCCGAGCCGTGGACGGTCAACACGAGCGGGACCCGGTTCTCGGTCAGATCGGCGGCAGCGGCGCCGCTCGGATACAGGGCGTGCGCGTGCACGAACGAGGCACCCGCATCGAGAGCGCCGCGGAACTGCGCGGCACACGCCCGTCCCATGGAGTCGGCGACCGCACGGTAGCCGATCCTACGCGGGGCGACGAGGTAGCGGGGGTGAGAGACAGGCACGCCTGCGATCACCTCGCGGGCGGGAGGCTGCGGGCGGCGCAATGCGGCCCCGATGGACCGCGGCGCCCAGGGAACGGGGGCTATCACGCTCCAGTCGACTGCATCCGCGGTAGCTGCGACCTGCTGCGCCACGAAGGTACCGCGCAGAGGCTCGACTGCGCTGGGATACTGCTTCGCGAACGTGAGTCCGCGGAGCCGGACGCTCTGCACCGTCACGCCCGGGTGGCGCGCCACTCGCGCCACCATGCGATGGCAGCGCCCGCCAGAAGTCCCGCGACAGCACCCGCCGCAGCGGACTCGGCTCCGGCGCGCAAGGGAGACGAGGTCGATGTGGAGGAGGTGCCGGGACGGTACGCGTTCGTGAGCCTCTCGAAGGCCGCCGCATCGTCGGCCATGCTCTGCCTCACTGTCCACAACCGGAACTGGAGTTCGGTGTCCTCGGCGGCGCCCTGGCGCTTGGCCGCGCCTTCGAGGACACCGAGCGCCCTCTCGTCGGCCGAGACGCGCGACGAATACTGGGTGATGAGATCGGCGGAGAGGAGGCGTGCCTGATTGCGGGCCTCTTCCGCCGCGGCGGCGGCTACCCGCTTCGCGAGCGCCGGATCCACAGAACGGTACGACACATCGACGCCAGACTGGGGAGCCGGGACCAACGTGACCTTCAGGCCCGCGCTCACGACAGGAGCCGTGGTTCCCGCACGACGGGCGATGGCCTCGATGGCATCGGATGACCGCACCGACGTGGCGACGGAATCGGGCACGGGCACGCCGGAGAACTCGGTCTGGATCCGAGTCTCCATGATGACGCGAGTGGTCGAGGTCGTAACGACGGGACGCGCTGCGGCCACAGCTCCGGCGGTGAGCGCCCCCATCGCGGCCGCGACCACCAGCACGAGCCACTGGCGGCGCAGGTACACGGCAACGCCGGGTCCGGTCTCAGACATCCACGACCTCCTCGTTCGAAGCGATGCGCGTTGCCACGACCCACAGCGCGGCGAAGATCCACAGATACTCGAAGTAGAGATAGTACTCGAACAGGGACCCAAGCAGGATCGCCGTGGTCCCGGCCGCGCCGGCGGCCTCCCACGCACTCCAAGGACGGCCGCGCCTTCGCGCAAGGGCACGCACAAGCAGTACCACGAGAAGCACCTCGACGGCGAGCCCCGCCACGCCGGTCTCGGCCACGAATGCAAGCGGCACCTGGTGCGGCTTGCTGACGGACTCGGCGGCGGCGCTGTCGCGATAGGCCGGATAGACCTTGTTGTAGGCACCCAGCCCGGTTCCGAAGATCGGTCGGTCCGCGATCATGCGCACCGTCGACACATACATCTGGTACCGGGTCGCAGCGGACGCATCGTTCTGCACGTCGAATGATGATGTGAGCCGGTCGACCAAGACACCGGGCGAGGTGACGAGCACGACCGCAACGACAGCGACGATCGCGAACCACCCGATGGCGCGCCGGGCGGCAGGCGCGGTGGCGACGATCACGGGGACGCACGCGGCGAACGCCATCCACGAGCCGCGCGAGTAGGTCAGATACATGGCGCCGGCCGCGATCGCCGTCGCCGCGATCCACAGGACCGCCGGCACGGCTTTGCGCGCGTGGACGGCCGCGGCCAGGAACGCGGCCGCCGCGACCGACATGAAACCACCGAGCATGTTCGGATCGGAGAACAGCGCAGTGACACGAAGGATCTGCGCCCTCTGCACCGTGCCCTGGATTTGAGCGAACCCGAGCCCGATATCGGGGCTGGCGGTCTGCACGAAGGCGAGAACGGCGGCAGCGAGCGCGCTGACGACAAGGACGGCGGCGGCGGCGCGCAACCAGCGCCGATCGGTGAGCAGGCGCGTGCACAGCACGAACAGCACGATCTCGAACCCGAGCCGGATGCACGACACCACCGTCGCCGCCCGGTCGGCCGATGTCGCGAGCGACCACAGGCCCGCGACAACCAGCGCCGTGGCAGCGATCTCCGCGGCACGCAGCCGCAATCGGGCGCGGCCCACAAGGATTCGGGCGCCCCACGACAGCAGCGTCGCGATCAGCAGGACCTGATAGGCGGTCACGAGTACCGGACTCCCGAGGACGCGACCGTAGGAATCCAGAGGCACCAGGGCGATAGCCGCGAGGAGGCCTACGCGCGGCTCCAACACTGTTGCGGCGACAGCGCCTCCAATAGCGAGTGCTGCCGCGATCGACCACGCATCGCCTCCGAGGGTCGTCAGGGCGCCCACCAGAGCGCCGACCACCACAGCGACAGCCACGACCGATGCTGACGGAGCGGACGCGCCTGACGCGCCCCGTGTCACGGCGCGATCACCTCATCGAGCAGTGCAGCCAGCGCGGCGGCCTCCTCCTCGCTATCGAAGCGTATCGCCGTCAACCGGCGAGTACCCGGCGGCACGAGACCCGATGCGCACCCTCGGATTCCAGCGCACGGCGGTAGGTGCATCAGCGACGAGAAGCGTTGCCGTGCCGTCACGCGCATCTCGGCCGGCTCACGGAAGGATATCGAAGCCATCAACGCCGACGGTCCTGCCCTTCGATCGGGCATCCTTCGTCCCGGTGTACGACACCGTCACGGTGTGCGGAGCCGAGGCGAGTCCTGTGATCCTGTAGAGGATCTGCCGGTATGCGGGCTTCGCCGCATACTGACTGACAGTGCGGAGATAGCGCCCGTCTACGTAGACGTTCATGCGGCCGAAGTTCGCGTAGCGCGGCCCCACGATCGCGACACCGGTGCCGGTGAACGGCACCGCGAGCTTGGCGCCAAGCACCTTCGCGTACGCATACGATCCACCCGAGTGAACGCCCGCGCGCACCGTGTACCAGGTGCGCGTCCGCACGACGCGAGCGCTGCTCTGCTCGATACGATTCGCCGGAG
Organism: Coriobacteriia bacterium; assembly: GCA_030652345.1. The sequence goes on along the minus strand of JAUSAU010000020.1, from coordinate 13,981 downwards.
TCGGCACCACATTGGACGCGATGAAGAACTTCGTGGACTTGAGACCGAGCAGTGATCTGACGACCTCAGCCGTCAGGACTGTCTTGGAGCCGTTGGACCAGGTGACGGTCACGTTCGTGGCGAACTGCGACGGCGCGCGGGCGACCGACACCGCGGATACGTACGCCGTCGTCGAGGGACGGTAGCCCTTGAACTTGTCTGCCAGCGCGGTCCCGGAGTACACGAACTTCTGCGTCGACCCCGACTGTGTCCACTGCGCGCCGTTGGGTGACCCACCGGCTACGTCCGGGCTGTCGACGCCGACATAGTAGGGCTTGGGCACCGCAGTGAGCCAGACGTCCTGGATGCTCGCCGTGTGGCCACCGGCACAGGACGAGAAGTACGTCTTGACCATCGTCGCCCCGTACATCACGACCTCGCCCTTTGTGGCGTCGACGGCCGCGTTGGAGGTGTCCGCTTCCCGCCTCTCCGCCCCGAGGTACGTGCGGGCGGCGCCGTAGCCGAAGCCGGTGTACATCTGGCTGTGCGTATCGCAGTACAGCTCTCCGGAGCTGGTGAGCGCGTAGGAGCGCGCGGCTATCGCCTGTGCCCGCAGCGCCTCGGCCGGCCAGCTCGATGGCGACTCGCGCGGGACGACACCCTTGAGGTAGCCCTCGACTCCGACGACGTTGAGAAGGCGGACCGAACTCGCCACGGCGTCGAGTACCAGATCGCCGCGATACGCTTGATACGTCGAGTTCCAAGGCCCGGTCTTGTCCACGACCTGCGTGATCGGATCCTTACCGGTCACCGGCCTGGTTCTCACTTTGAGGGCACCGCGGAACGTTCCGATGACAGGAAGCCCGGTCGCGTCGATGTCGCGTACCACGATCGACGTTCCCGACCCGGTGAACGTGTAGCGATGGTCGGCCGGCGCAGCAACGGTCGTGGCGACCCCACTCGGCGCTGCAGCCGTGATTAGCGCACCCGTCAAAGACAGTGTCGAACCGGTCCATCCGGAACGGATGGTCCAACTCGCCTGCCTGAGCTTCTTGACACTGAGGTTGACCGTGACGGCGCGCTCGGCGACGGTCGCTATCGTGGTCCCTCGGAAGTAGTGGGCCATGATGCGATCGTGGGTCCACCCCTGGACGGCGAACCCCTTGGCACCGTATTGACTCATGCCGATCCCATGCCCGTACCCGCGCCCGGTCACCGTGAAGACGGGAACGGCGGCATAGGCTGACACGGAGGATGCCGCAACCCAGAAACATGCGGCGAGCAAGAGACACAGTGCGGCGCTACTGCTACGACGAAGGCTACGATTCACGACCCGGGCTCCTCGGTCAGGGTACGGGCATTTCGTGGGCACCGCATATGACTATACCATGCGTGCGAGGACGGACCCCTGTGCTAAAGTGCACACGCGCCTCGGCACGGTCGGCGCCACGGACTCTCTCCTGTCCCCCGATCGACCCCCTCGGAACAGATATGCGCATCCTCTACATACATCAGGTCTTCGCGACCCGTGACAGTTCGCACCCCACGCGCTCGTACGAGTTCGCTCGGCGCATGGTCGCCTGCGGCCACGATGTCATCATGCTCACGGGGAACTCGCGCCTCGGTGCATTGCACGACGCGGGGGGCTATCGACGACTCGACATCGACGGGATCGACGTACGCTCCGTCCGCAACACCTACTCGAACTACATGGGATACGCTCGCCGCATGCTGTCGTTCGCGCTCTTCATGTTCGCGAGCGCCGTCGTCGCGATACGCGTACCGCGACCGAGCATCGTGTTCGCTACATCCACGCCGCTGACGGTCGGACTCCCGGGCTGGATCGCAGCCAAATGGCATCGCGTCCCGTTCGTCTTCGAGGTCCGCGATCCGTGGCCTCTCGCGGCGTTCGAGATGGGCGCGCTGAGCCCCACCGGGCTGGTCGGGCGGATGGCGTCGTGGTTCGAACGATTCATCTACAAGCAGGCGGACGCGATAGTGGCGCTCTCCCCCGGCATGGTCGACTGCGTCCTGGCGGCGGGCGCCGATCCCGCGAAGGTCCACATGATCCCGAACTGCTCGGACCTCGACTTGTTCCACCCGGGAGACCGGGACGAGGCGACCCAAGAGCGGTTCGGACTGTCCGGCCGCTTCGTCGTGGGATACGCAGGCGCACTCGGCCCCGCCAACGCTCCCCTGACGATCGTCGAGGCCGCCCGTATCCTCAGCGAGCGCGGGCGCGACGACGTCGTGATCCTGCTCGCTGGCGATGGGAAGATGCTCCCCGAGGTCACCCGTCTCGTCGCGGAACTCGGGCTGACCAACGTCCGGGTCGCGGGCTCGTTCCCGAAGCACGACATGCCCGCGATGCTGCGCACCTGTGACGTGCTGCTCGCCCACTTCGCCAATGTGCCGGTGCTCTTTACCTGTTCGCCGAACAAGCTGTTCGACGCCCTGGCCACAGGTCGCCCGATCATCGTGAACTCGCCGGGCTGGACCAGACCCCTCGTGACCGACAACGACGCCGGGCTCTTCGTCGAACCCGAAGACGCGGTCGCCTTGGCCGACGCGATCGAGACGCTCGCCGACGACCCGGTGACGGTGGTGCGCATGGGCCGTAACGCGCGCACGCTCGCAGAGCGCGAGTTCTCGCGCGACGATCAGGCAGACCGACTCATCGAGCTCCTGAAGGCGACCGCCGACCGATAGCCGGGGTCCGGACCGGGAATCACGCCTGCGGACGACCGACCCCCAGGTACAGTGCCCCGGAGGCGCGCACCGCCACGGCATCAAGGCAGTTGCGGCCGTCGAAGACGATACGCGGCTCCACCATCGAGGCCACCAGTGCGTCCCAGTCCGCAGACACGATCTGATCCCAGTCCGTGGCGACGATCGCCGCTTGAGCGCCCTCGATCGCCTCGGCCATCGTCCCGGCTTGGACGAAACCGGCGGTGGGGTCTGCCATCGTCCCGACCGGGTCATAGCCGGTAACCATCGCGCCCTCGGCCAGCAACATCCCGATGACGTCGGCAGCAGGTGATTCACGCATGTCGTCCGTGTCGGGCTTGAACGTCAGCCCGAACACGGCGATCCGGGTTCCGATGAGAGAGCCGAGTCGCGAGCGCAGTGCGATGATCGGCAGTAGCCGCTGCCGGGCGTTGACATCGATGACCGCCTTGAGCAGATGGAAGTCGTAGCCGTTCACGCTTGCCAAGAAGTCAAGGGCACGCGTGTCCTTCGGGAAGCACGAACCGCCGTACCCGATGCCGGCGTTCAGGAAGGCGGCGCCGATGCGGCTATCGAGTCCCACGCCGCGAGCGACGACACTCACGTCCGCACCCACGCTGTCGCACAGGCGCGCGATCTCGTTGACGAATGAGATCTTCGTCGCCAGGAACGCGTTGGACGCGTACTTGATCAACTCGGCGCTGGCGATGTCGCACGTGACCACCGGCGCGTCGATGTTGCCGTAGAGTCCGGTGACGAGTCGCGTGGCGCCCTCGGAGCCGCCCAAGACGATGCGGTCCGTCTCGAACCAGTCACGGACGGCGCACCCCTCGCGTAGGAACTCCGGATTGGAGACGTACTCGATACCCTTGTCGGCAAGCGTGCCGGAGAGCATCTCGCCCGTACCGGGTGGCACCGTGCTCTTCATGATCACCACGGTCCCGGATGCCGCCTCGGAGGCGATCTGATCGATGACGGAGCGTACGTACCGGAGATCGGCCGCACCGCCCGGCGTCGACGGAGTGCCCACCGCAACGTAGATGAACTCCCCGAATCCGGTCAGTTCCGACGGGTGCGCGAACGTGAGCGCACCCGTCGCGATCGCATCGGACACGATTTCATCGAGGCCCGGCTCATGGAACGGCGCCTTGCCCTCGGCGAGACGCGCCAGCTTGGATCGGTCGACGTCGACCACGGTGACGCGATGTCCGGCAGAAGCAAGGCACGCCCCGGTCACCAGCCCGACGTACCCGGCTCCGAAAACCGTAACCGCACTTGAGATCATTGGAACCTCCGGGCTCGTTCGATGCGTCGGATGGATATCAGCGCCGTACTGCCGAAGCGGCGGGGTCGCGCCAGTCCTTGCCGATGATCACAAGGATATCGCCCTTGAACGTGTACATGCCGTTCGCGCGGATGACCTGGCCATAGCCGAGCGCGTTGGCGACCGCCGCGGCTTTGTTCTCGGTCGCCGCCGTGAATACGATCAGCGTCTTGCCATACACGAACTGATTCGTGTTGCCGGTCTCCCCGATCTTGAACTTCTTCGATGTGAAGAACGTGGTGGCCTGCTTGGCGAGACCGGAGACGCCCGCGCCGTTGCGGATCGAAACGGTGATCTTAGACGGGTCCACCGTGTTGGTCGGCGTCTTCGAGACCGCGCCCTTCGGCACGAGCGGCTGACCCTTCCGCATGCGGGCGAAGAGCGCATCGGCCTCGACCTCGTCCGCGATCACGTAGGACAGCCCATCGATGAACTTCGGGTAACTTGGAAGCGTCGTCGTCTCGAAGTCCGCTTCATTCATGGACTTGAACTGGCTGACGAGGTTCGCGAGTTCAGTCAGCGACATGTTCGTACGCAAGTGATCCGATATGGCTCCGATGATCTGCGGCGCACGGAAGACGCTCGACATCTGGAGCGCCTGCTTCGCGAGCGCCTTCAGGAACAGCTGCTGGTTCTTGACACGCGAGTAGTCCTGATCGGCGAACTGATGCCGCTCGCGCACGAAGGTCAGGGCCTGAATGCCGTTGAGCTTGTGCAGCCCCTTCGGGATGATGCGGTTCTCCAGTTCCCACTTCGAGTTGTTCTTCTTGTTCGGACGTCCGTCCACCTTCTCGGGGACATCGATCCAGACACCGCCCATCGCATCGACGATGTAGCGGAACCCCGTGAAGTCGACGGTCAGATAGCGCGAGACCGGCAGCCCCGTCATCTCACGCACAGTCTTCAATGCCAGCTCGGGACCACCCATCTGCGGAGCGGCGTTGATCTTGTTCATCCCATAGCCGGGTATCTTCACGCGGGTGTCGCGCAGGATCGATACCATCTGCACTTTGCGCTGCTTCGGATCGATCCTCGCGACGATGAGTGTGTCCGAGCGAGCGCGCGACTCGCCAGGGCGGCGGTCGTCACCCATGAGGAGCAGATAGAACGGCTCTCCCGGCGGGGGTACATCCTGATCCAGTTGCTTCGCGAATTCGGTGTCCATCATCGACAAGGGGCGTATCTTCGATTCCAACCCCCGGAGATACGTGAACGCGGCGACCCCGCCGGCAACCACGACAGCCAGGAAGATCACACCGACGATGATCGCGACGCGCCCTCGCTTGCGCCGCCGCACCTCGGGCGTGACGATCTTCGAGGACCTGCGGCGACGGCGGCGTGCCTCCTCGGGTGTCTCTCGGGTCGTGCTGGCCGGCTCGAGGCGGTTGATGGGCCTCGGCGCGCGGGAGCGACTCGGCTTCGCGTGTCGCTCCGATCGCCTCGGGCGGGGTGTCCGGTCATCCATGCGTGTCCTCCGGCGATCGGGCCGCACGTCCTCGTGTGGCGCGTCGCTCATTCCTTCTCTGACGTGCATTACAGTCGATCACGAGCTTCGCGAAGGCATCCCGGGCCCGGGTATCAGCCAAAGTCGTGCCGCTCCAGCGCCGCGACCACGGCGTCCGCCGCGTGTCCGGTGCCGTAGACCTCGGGACGCTCCGACGGGATGGTCCGCCCCCGCACCGCTTCGACGATCGCGGTGGCGTCGGCACCGACCAGCACGTTCCAACCCGACTCGACCGTCTCGACCCATTCGGTCTCATCGCGCATGGTCACGCACGGTATGCCGAAGAAGTATGCCTCCTTCTGCATGCCGCCCGAGTCGGTGAGCAGTGCAGCCGCGTTCGACAGCAGGCCCACCATCTCCCGATACGAGATCGGCGTGACCGCGCGGATCGTGCCCGCGGCGGCGATCCGTGCGTCCAGCCCGAAAGCCGCCAGGTTCTTGGCCGTGCGCGGATGGACCGGCCAGATCACCGGCTTGTCGAGCGCCGAGAGGGCGTCGACGATGGAGCCCAGGTGCTCGGGAGAGTCGGCGTTGGACGCGCGGTGGACGGTCGCGAGGAAGTACGCTCCCGGCTCGACACCGAACGAGTCGAGCACCGCGCCCGCGTCCCACCGCTCCGCGTTGAAGCGCGCGGTGTCGAGCATGACGTCACCGACCAGTTCGACGCCGGCCGTCACGCCCTCGTCGGCCAGGTTCTTCACCGCGGTGGTGGTGGGACACAGCAGCAGGTCCGAGAGATGGTCGACCAGGACGCGATTGACCTCCTCGGGCATCGTGCGGTCGAAGCTGCGGAGTCCCGCTTCGACGTGCGCCACCGGGATGGTGAGCTTCGCCGCGGCGAGTCCGCCCGCGAGCGTCGTGTTGGTATCGCCGTAGACCAGCACGCAGTCGGGGCGCTCCGCGACGAGCAGGCGCTCGATGGCCACGAGCATCTCAGCGGTCTGCTCACCGTGCGAGCCGCTCCCGACAGCCAGATTGACGTCGGGTGCCGGGATACCGAGCTCCTCGAAGAAGACCTCGCTCATCGCATAGTCGTAGTGCTGGCCCGTGTGGACGAGCACCTCGGTATGGCGTTCGCGCAGCGCCCGGCTCACCGGCGCCGCCTTTATGAACTGGGGCCGAGCCCCGACTATGGAGAGTACCTTCATCGGCCGGCCCTAGGAGGCCAGGGCCTCCTTCACGACGCGAACGACCTCGTCTTGCTGCTCCCGCGTGATACCGGGGAATGCCGGCAGCGCGAACGTACGGTTGTCGCAGCTCTCGGCGACAGGGAGCGACGGGACCGGGATGCCGTTCTTCGGGAAGACCTCCTGCTCGTGCAGACACAGCGGATAGTAGAGCGCGGTGCCGATCCCGGCTGCGCCCAGCGCACCCATGACCTTCTCGGCGGCCTCCGCGCTCTCCGCCTTCACGATGTAGAGATGGAAGACCGCGTCGCCGAAGTCGCGCGTGACGGGAAGCTCGAGCGCGGTCTCGGCGAGAGCCTCGTTGTAGACGGCGGCAGCTGCGGCACGCTCCCAGTTCCACGTGTCCAGATGCGGCAACTTGACCGACAGGATGCCCGCCTGCAGGGAGTCGAGGCGCGAGTTGGTGCCGAAGGTGTCGTGGTAGTACTTCTTGGTCGTGCCGTGGCTCGCGAGCTTGCGTGCGGCCTTCGCGAGTTCTTCGTCGTCGGTGGTGATGATGCCGCCGTCGCCGGCGCAGCCGAGGTTCTTGCTCGGGAAGAACGAGAATGCGGCGGCCCGGGCGAGCGAGCCGGCACGCTTGCCCTTGTAGGTGGCGCCGATCGCCTGGCAGGCGTCCTCGATGACGACGAGCCCGTGGCGCTGTGCGATCTCGAGGAGCGGGTCCATATCGACGCACTGACCGAAGATATGGACGGGCAGGATCGCCTTGGTCTTATCAGTGATCGCCGCTTCGACCTTCGAGACATCCATGTTGTACGTACCGGGCTCGATGTCGACGAAGACCGGCGTCGCCCCGAGGTGCGCGATGCATTCGACGGTGGCGAAGAAGGTGAACGGCGTGGTGATGACCTCGTCGCCCTTCTTGATGCCGAGCGCCGCCATGATCAGGAACAACGCATCCGTACCGTTGGCGCAGGCGACCGCGTACTTCGTCCCGCAATACGCCGCGACCTGCTCTTCGAGCGCCTTGACGCGTGGCCCGCCGATGAAACCGGCATTGCCCATGACGTCGAACCAGACGGCGTCGAGCTCGTCCTTCAATCCGATGTACTGTGCCTTGAGGTCGAGAAGCGGGATTCCCACGTGCGAGTTCTCCTTCATCGGTCTGCCGCCGGCAGCGGCGTCTCGGGCGACTCTATGCGTTGTCGAGCAGTTCGTCCTCGGGGACGTCCTTGACCACCTTGGCGGGAACGCCCATCACGAGCTTGCCGGCGGGGACATCGCGGGTGACCACGGAACCGGTCGCCACGAACGCCTCCTCGCCGATCTCGATGCCCGGAAGGATGTGCGAACCGCCGCCGACCCGTGCGCCGCGGCGGATCGTACAGCCCTTCAGGGACTTGAAGCGCTTCTCGGTGCGTCCCATGTAGTTGTCGTTGGTGGTGACGACCATCGGCGCGATGAAGCAGTCCTCCTCGATGACGACGTACGCCGTCACGTAGGCGCCGGACTGGATCTTGGTGCGCGACCCGATCTCCGTGTCGTTCTCGACGGTGACCGAGCGGCCCACGACGACCGTGTCGCCGATGCGGCAGCGCTCGCGCACGCCCGCGTTGTCGCCCACGACACAGCCGGTTCCGAAGACGGTACCGGCCATCAGGACGGTATGGCTCCCGACGGCGCAGCCGTCTCCGAGCACGAGGCCCTTGAGCTCGCCGACCTTCGCCGTCGAGGTCGGCGAGAGCTTCGGCCGCTTGCCGATGTAGGCGAAGTCCGCGATGACGCAGCCGACGCCGAGCTTGGCGTCGGCGCCGATGGTCACGTGATCGCCGATGACCGTCCCCGAGCCGATGACGGCACCCGGATGGACGTGGACGAACGAGCCGAGCGTGACGTCGTCGCCGATGCGGACGTCCTGGTCGATCACGGAGAACGGCGACGGAGCGAAACGCTCACCCATCTTCGCCGTGGGATGCACGAGGATACCTGACGACATCTAGACCTCCACCACGGTGTTCACGGGCGCGCCGCCCGCAGCCATCGACTCGTCGACCGCTTCGAGCACACGCACGACGCGAAGACCGTCGCGGCCGTCGCTGCGCGGCGTCTCGCCACTCATGCAGCAATCGAGGAAGTGCTGGACCTCGAGCGAGAGCGGCTCCTTCATGGCGATATACGGCGCGACGATCTCCCCGAAACGCAAGGTCAGATCCTCGCCGAACGACATCGCGTCGGTCGGGGCGCCGACGCCCTTGTCGTAGATCCAGATCTTCTCGGTGGCTTCCATGTCGTCGAAGACCAGCATGCGCTTCGTGCCGACGATGGTGAACTTGCGCACCTTGTGGGGGTCGAGCCAGCTGACATGGATGTTGGCCATCTTGCCGCTCGGGAAGTGGAGATTGGCGAAGACGGTATCCTGCACGCCGTCGTTGACGTACGCGGCCCCGCTGGCGGACACGAAGTCGGGTGCCTCGCCGAGCAGGTAGAGCACGATCGACACATCGTGCGGGGCGAGAGACCAGAACGCGTTCTCCTCGGTACGGACCTTGCCGAGGTTGAGGCGCTGCGCGTAGAGGTAGAGCACGTCCCCGAGTTCACCGGATGCGATGTAGTCGCGGATCCAGTTCACCGCCGAGTGGTACTCCATGAGATGCCCGGTGAACAGCACGACGCCTGCGTCGTCGGCCATGCGAACGAGCTCTTCCGCGTGGCTCGACTTCAGCGTCAGCGGCTTCTCCACGTAGCAGTGCTTGCCCGCCGCGATGACCTGCTTCGCGATCGCGTAGTGCGAGGGAGCACTCGTGGCCACGACGACCGCGTCCAGCTCGTAGTCGGCCAGCAGCGACGCAAGGTCGGTGGTCGTCTCGACGTACGGGTAGAGCGCGGCGATCTTAGCGAGGTTTGCTGCGGAGAGGTCGCACGCGGCGACGAGCTGGGCGTCACCCAGGCGGTCGAGGTTGCGGACGAGGTTGGGGCCCCAGTAGCCGAACCCGACGACGCCGACGCGGACCGGCTTGCCCACGCTCGGGCTCACAGTCGCACTACCTTGTTGCAGTCATAGGACTTGAGCGCGTCGCGGGTGTCGAGGATGAGCGGGGCGTGGCGGACGACGGCATGGTAGTCGACGTTGCTGTGATCGGTCACCACGACGACCGCGTCGACGCCGGAGAGCACCTCTTCGGTCAGTTCGACGTTCGGGACGGTGTGGCCGTCCGCGGTGAAGGTCGGCACCCACGGATCGTGGTAGACCAAGTTGCCGGACTTGTCGGCGATCAGATCGGCGATCTTGATGGCCGGGGACTCGCGCATGTCATCGATATCCTTCTTGTAGGCGACGCCCAAGAGAAGGATGGTGCTGCCCGCGAGCGACTTGCGCTGCGTGTTCAGCGCCTCCATCAGGCGGGTGACGACGTAGTACGGCATGTTCTCGTTGACCTTACCGGCCAGCTCGATGAACTCCGTGTGCAAGTCGTACTCGCGCGCCTTCCATGAGAGGTAGAACGGGTCGATCGGGATGCAGTGCCCCCCGAGGCCGGGCCCGGGGTAGAAGGGCATGAAGCCGAACGGCTTGGTCTTGGCAGCCTCGACGACCTCCCAGATGTTGATGCCCATGCGCTCGCATACCTGGAGCAGTTCGTTCATGAGCGCGATGTTCACACACCGGAAGATGTTCTCGAGCAGTTTCGTCATCTCGGCCGCGCGGGTCGAGGAGACAGGGACGACGGTGTCGATGAACCGCTCGTACATCGCGACCGCGTGCTTCGTGCAACCCGGGGTCACGCCGCCGACGACCTTGGGGGTGTTCCGAGTCTGATACACCGGGTTGCCCGGGTCGACGCGCTCCGGCGAGAACGCCAGGTACAGGTCGGTTCCGACCTTGAGGCCGTGCGCCTCGAGGATCGGCTGGACGATCTCCTCGGTGGTACCGGGATAGGTCGTGGACTCGAGCGTGACGAGCGTGTCCTTGCGCAGGTACGGTGCGATGGTCCGGGAGGCGGACTCCATATAGGACGTGTCCGGCTCCTTCATCTTGTTCAAGGGCGTCGGCACGCAGATCGCGATCGCGTCCACCTCGGCCGCGCGGGCGAAGTCGGTCGTCGCGACGATGAGGCCGCGCTTGACCAGGTCGGCCAGGTCATCCGCGGGGACATCGGGGATGTAGGACTCGCCCTTGTTGACGAGGGCGGCCTTCTCATCTGAGACCTCGAGGCCGATGACCTTGTGCCCCGCCTTCGCCATCTCGACAGCGAGCGGAAGCCCCACGTACCCGAGTCCGACGACGCCGAACACGGCACTGCCATCCTCGATGCGCTCGATAAGTCCCATCCTCCACCTTCCCATTCCCGCGATCCGTGTGGCCGCGATACGGCCGGCGGCTGCTCGCCAGCGGGCACCCCACGAATGACCTATTGTATCGCGAACATGAGCTCTCCCGAACACGCGAGCTCGTCGCCGACCCACGCTTTCGCCGATCCGAAACCGATCGGGCCGCGCTGCTTCGTGATCACGCACTCGAGGCGCAGCGTGTCGCCCGGGCGGACCTGGCGCTTGAACCTCACCTTGTCGATGCCTGCGAAGAAGCCGATCTTGCCGGCGTTCTCGGGCATCGCGAGCATCGCCACGCTGCCGACCTGCGCGAGCGCCTCGACGATCAGAACGCCGGGCATGACCGCGTACTCGGGGAAATGGCCCGGCACCCAGAACATCTCGGAGGTCACGTGCAACGTGCCCACCGCCGAGACGCCGGGGTCGAACTCCTCGATACGGTCGATGAGCAGGAACGGCTCCCTGTGCGGGATGATGACCTTGATCGCATCACGGTCGAGCATGTGAGTCTCCCCTCTTCGCAGCGGCGGTCACGCGGCCTCAGGATCGGTCACTTCCACGCGGACCGCCTCGGCTCCGAGCGATCTCATCTTGTCGACGAACCCTTCGTACCCGCGGTCGATGTGGTGGATGTCCGTGACCACCGTCCGGCCCTGGGCCGCGAGGCCGGCGAGCACGAGCGCCGCGCCGCCTCGCAGATCGGGGCTCCGCACCGGCGCGCCCGAGAGCCGCCGTACGCCTCTGATGAGGGCGTGGTGACCGTCGATGCGCACGTCCGCACCCATGCGGCCGATCTCGTCAGCGAACATGAAGCGGTTCTCGAAGACGTTCTCTGTGATGACGCAGTCGCCTTCTGCCAGGGCCATCAGCGCCATGAACGGCGCCTGCATGTCCGTGGGGAAGCCCGGATACGGGAGTGTCTGTACGTCGACCGGGCGGATGGGGCCGGTGCGCGACACGGTGACCTCACGGGCGCCGACCACGAGCGTGCAACCAGCCTGCTCGAGCTTCTGCAGGACGATATCGAGGTGCGCCGGATCGAATCCGGTGACCGTCACAGGACCGGAGTCCAGGGCGCCGGCGACCAGGAACGTACCCGCCTCGATGCGGTCGCCGACCACCGTGTGGTCGACGGGCGAGAGACGCTCGACGCCGGCGATCGTGATCGTCGGCGAACCCGCGCCGAGGATGCACGCGCCCATCTCGGAGAGGAAGTGAGCGAGGTCGACGATCTCCGGCTCGCGCGCGGCGTTCTCGATCACCGTCGTGCCGTCGCCGAGGACCGCAGCCATGAGGATGTTCTCGGTGGCGCCGACGCTGGGGAAGTCGAGGAAGACCGTCGCCCCGCGGGCACGACCGGTCGCGTCGATGTAGCCGTGCTCCGTCTCGATGGCGATGCCGAGCTCCATCAGCCCGCGTATGTGGATATCCACCTTGCGCGAACCGATGTTGCAGCCGCCGGGCATGGCGACGTGCGCGCGCCCCAGGCGACCGACGAGCGAGCCGAGCACGCAGGTCGAGGCACGCATCTGCACGACGAGGTCGTAGGGCGCCTCGTGCCCGGTGAGGCTCGTGGCATCGATGGTCAGCGTGTGGTCCGAGCGGACGACGGCGGCACCGAGGCGCTCGAGGACCTCGGCCATGACTCCGACGTCGCTGATGTCGGGGACATTCCGCAACGTCGTGATGCCCGGGGCCAGCAGAGCGGCGGCCATGAGCTTGAGTGCCGAGTTCTTGGCTCCGCCGACGCGCACCGTACCGGTGATCGTTCGGCCGCCTTCTACGACGATCGCTTCCATATGTGGGGACCTCGCGAGCGCGCGGAGCGCATGGGACGACGTGCTGCGGACAAGGTCACAGGGTATCCGAGCCGCATGGGCGGGGCAACGCGGGTGGAGCTGCGTTACCCAGCCGTGAAGATCACACGACCAGACGAAAGGGCCCGGAGCGGTCGAGCTCCGGGCCCTTCGATTCCCTGTCGTGCGATGCAGCGCCGGGACTATCGGCGCGTACTCCCGACATCGAGCTGCACCTGGCACCACTTGAGGTCCCGCTCGAACGCATCGACGTCGCCGCCGGCCGCCTTGACGGTGGCCAACTCGGCCTCCGCCAGGGAGAGCGACTGCTTCACGCGCTCGACGTCGATCTGCGACGCCACGGCCGCCTGGTCCGCAAGGATGATGACCTTGTCCTCGTGGACCTGGATGTAGCCGCCCGAGATGGCGAACCACTCGGTCGTGTCGCCGAACTTGACGCGGACCTCACCGGCCTTGAGCGCACCGACGAGCGGGGCGTGCAGCGGCAGGATGCCGATCTCGCCGTCGATCGTCGGAGCGACGACCATCTCCACCTCATTGGTGTAGACGATGCGCTCCGGCGTGACGACCTCGCACAGAAGAGTGCGTCCCATCGGGTCTCCTTACGCCTGCTTGAGCTTCTCGGCCTGCTCGTACGCCTCTTCGATCGCGCCGACGTAGCGGAACGCCTGCTCGGGCAGGTCGTCGCACTCGCCCTTCACGATCATGTCGAAGCCCTTGATGGTGTCCTCGAGCTTGACGTACTTGCCCTTGAGGCCGGTGAACACCTCGCCGACGAAGAACGGCTGCGAGAGGAACTGCTGGACCTTGCGGGCACGGGAGACGACCAGACGGTCCTCTTCGGACAGCTCGTCCATCCCGAGGATCGCGATGATGTCCGGGAGGTCCTTGTAGCGCTGGAGGACCTGCTGGACGGCGCGCGCCACGCGGTAGTGCTCCTCGCCGATGACCTCGGCCGACAGCGCGCGCGACGTGGACGCGAGCGGGTCGACGGCCGGGTACAGGCCGAGTTCGGCGATCTGACGCGAGAGGACCGTGGTGGCGTCGAGGTGCGTGAACGCGGTCGCCGGCGCCGGGTCGGTCAGGTCGTCCGCAGGCACGTAGATGGCCTGGACCGACGTGATCGAACCCTTCTTGGTGCTGGTGATGCGCTCCTGCAGCTCGCCCATCTCGGTGG
>JAUSAU010000013.1 GCA_030652345.1 Coriobacteriia bacterium | reverse complement strand
GTCTCGAGCGCGATCGCGTCCGGGTTCTCGGCCGCCAATGCGGTGATCTGCTCGACGAAGATGGCGAACACCTCGTCGAACGTCGCGGAGCCGAGCGGCTCCAGCACGAGTCCCGTGGGGCCGACGTCGCCGATCACGTGCTGAGCGCCCGCCTCACGGACGAGCCGCACGCCGGCCCGGTTGAGTTCGACGACCCGGTCCTGGAGACCGTACTCCGCGAGCTTGGGACGCGAGCCGCCGAACGTGTTGCTCGAGATGCACTCGGCGCCGACCGTGATGTAGGAGCGGTGCACGTCCAGCACCATCTCGGGGTTCGTGACGTTGAGCTGCTCGGGACACTGCCCCGCTGGCATACCCGCGCGCTGCAGCATGGTGCCCATGGCACCGTCGACGACGAGCACTTCGCGGCCGAGCCTGTTCAGGATGTCGGGCACGTGGCGTTCCTCCGGGGTGGGCGGGATGGTCGCCGGCGCATGCGGGATGCTCCGTTGCGCACAGTATAGATGTGCGACAGCGCTCAGAGGATGTGCGGCCGCGCTCAGAGGCCGAAGGAGACCTTGTTCAGCGCATCGGCGACGAGCAACGCATGGTCGAACGCGAGGGCCGGGAGTTCCCCGACCGGATACCAGGCGGCATCGTCCGCGTCGTCCCCGCCGGCGACCGCACCCGACTCCTCGTCGCCCAGCGTGACCGCGTAGAGCACCGTCACGGTCCACCCCCGCGGGTCGCGGCCCGGATCACCGTAGGTGCCGACCTCAGCCAGGTCGTTGAGGGGCTCGAGCCCCGTCTCCTCGATGAGCTCGCGAAGTGCCGCGCTCGCCAGCGGCTCGTTCTCCTCGACGAAGCCTCCAGGGAGTGCCCACGACTGCTCGAACGGCGGTGAGCCCCTCCGGATGAGCAGCACCTCGCGATGCCCCGGCGCGCCACGGAACGCGGCGACGTCGGCCGTCAGTGCCGGGCGTGGGAAGTCGTAGGTCGGCATGGCGTCAGTATCGCACTTCGCCGTCGACAGGGGCCAGCTCGGGCCGCTCGCGGGACCGCGCCGGTGGGCGGTGTACTCTGTCCTCCCATTCGAATCATGCCGGATCGGACACCCGTTGGCCGCGATGCCCCGCCTCTCCTTCAGAGCCAAGACGATCATCGCGTTCGCGACCGTCTATGTCGTCTGGGGTTCCACGTACCTGGCGATCAAGGTGGGTCTGAACGAGGCTCTGCCGCCCTCGCTCTTCGGCGGGCTGCGACTGGTCCCCGCGGGACTCATCCTGCTCGCCTTCGCGAAGGTACGCGGCACCTCACTCGCCATATCGCGTCGCGACCTGTCGACCGCGGCGGTCGTCGGGCTCTGTCTCCTGTGCGGCGGCATGTACTCGACCATGATCGCGGAAGGGTTCATTTCCTCGTCGTTGACCGCGCTCGTGGTGGCCGTGGCGCCGCTGTGGATGGCACTGGCCGAAGCTGTCCTGCCCGGGATGGACCGGCCTACCGGCCGCGGCATCCTCGGGCTGGTCCTGGGACTCGCGGGGCTGGCGCTGCTCGTGGGGCCCCGGCTCGCCGGCGTGTCGGGCACGCTGACCGATGTCATCGGCATGAGCATCCAGGTCGTCGGGACGTGGCTGTGGGTCGGCGGATCGATCGTGAGCAAGAAGCGGCCGCTCACCACGGACGGGACCGTCGCCACCGGCTACGAGATGCTCATCGCAGGCGGCGTGTTGCTCCTCGTGGGCCTCGTGCGCGGAGAACACGTGGGGCTCTCGATCTCGCCCGCTGCGTTCGGGGCGCTGGCGTATCTCTCCGTGTTCGGCTCCGCCGTCGCCTTCACGGCCTTCATGTGGCTCATACGGAACATCGCCGCATCGAAGGTCATGACCTACGCGTACGTGAACCCGGTCGTCGCCGTCCTGCTCGGCTACCTCGCCGGAGTCGTCGGACTGCTGGCCGAGCCCGAGCGTCTCGACGTCTGGGGAGTGGCAGGGATGGCTGTCATCGTCGGCGGTGTCGCGCTGGCGACGAGCGCTCCGGTCAAGCGGGCCGAGCGCGATCCGGTCGGTCCTGACGCCGCAGGACTCCCCGAGATCCCGTCGCCGTAGCGGTCCGCGCCCGCGTCGGGATCGGCTCCACCGTTTCTCCACATGCGGAACATGATGCCTTCACCCTGCGGCCTGAAGATGGGCGTGCGCCCTTCGGTGCAGCGATGACGGATCGGACGACGGAGACGGGAGGTGCTCGCGATGACGGCATTCGGCTTCGGAAGCGGGCTTCTCGGCTCCCTCGGTATGGTGGGCCTCACGGCTCTCCTTCCCGCCCTCGCAGCAGCGATGATCGCGTGGTTCGTGCTCGTTGCAGCCAAGGCTCCCGATGTGACGCCCGCCCGGGCATCCCGCATCGATGAGGCAGTCGAGATCGTCCGCCAGCGCTTCGCACGCGGCGAGATCGACGCCGAGGAGTACAGCCGCCTGGTGTCGGGACTGACCCGCACCGTGTAAGCCCTTCGCACGCCTCACATCTCCACCTTCCTCCCCTCCCTGCGGGTCTCCGGCCAACACAGCCCCTGTCCGGAGACCAGAGAGCGGCGGGACCGGCCCCGGGTCCCGCCGCTTTCTCATGTCCTGAGCCATTTTCGCAGGCTCTGACGCCCTCCATCCCGACTTGAGTGTTTGGTCGGCTCTCCTACCTGCGGCGATACCCGAAACCCTCGACCTGTTATTCATGTTGCTTTTTATATGTTGTGTCATATACTCGCTTTGTCATATATGACCCGAGGGACGGGTGAATGGCGCTCGAACACGCCATACTCGGGTTCCTGGAGCGGGAGCCGATGACGGGATACGACCTGAAGACGCGGTGCTTCGACGCCGCAGTCGGCCACGTGTGGACGGCTGACCAAGCGCAGGTCTACCGGACCCTCGATCGCCTCGCCGCCCGCGGACTCGTCAAGCCGAAGCTGGTGCCGCAGCGCGGCAAACCGGACCGCAGGGTCTTCACGATCACGCGCTCCGGTCGCGCAGCGCTCGGCGACTGGCTGCGGCGACCGGAAGACCCCGGTCCGCTCCGCGACCCGCTCCTTCTCCAGCTGGCGCTCTCGGCAGGCCTGCCGGACGGCGAGATCCGGGTGCTCCTCACGGGCGCACGCGACACATACATGCGACGCCTCGAGTCACTCCGGAGAGAGAGCATCCGCGAGACCCCGGCGTGCGCCGCCCCCACGCCGCGCGACGCGGCATTGCACCGCATGACCCTCGGCGCCGCCATGGCCGGCGTCCGCTCCTCGATCGACTGGATCGATGACTGCCTCGACGACATGCGCGGCGGCCTCCCGCCGGCTGCGGAAGTCGCCGCGGACGACACGAGGGGGACGCCATGAAGCTCGCGGTCATAGACGCGTCGCCGATCGGAGGCGGACCGGTCACCCGCGCGCTGGACTGCACCGCGTCGGAGGCGCGACACGTCGGAGGCGACGTCACGCGGCTGCGCGTCTACGACCTGTTCGTCACCTGCTGCTCGACGTGCACGGCATGCGCTGTGAGCGGGCGGTGCACGCGCCGGATCGCACCGCTGGATGACGCGCTGCGCCTTCTCGGGTCCTCCGACTGTCTCGTGGTCGGGACGGCCGGCCACCTGCACGCACGGGATCCCCGATGCGAAGCACTCCTGCGGCGGCTCGTCGGAGGCTTCGCACACGTCGAGACGTGCCGCGGATTCGGGCGCCACAACTCACGCGCGGGCGCGTGCAAACGTGCGGCGCTCATATCGTCGGCGCCGCCGCTCCTGGGCTTCCCTGCACTGCTGGGACTGCTGCCGGCGGGACTCGGGAGCGTCTGGCGGGTGCTCGACCGGGCAGGTGTCGACGTCGTCGGCTGCACCGCGGTGGGGACGCACTGGTCCGGGCCGGACGTCTGGGACCGGACGCGCGAGCGGGCTCGCCGGCTGGGACGCGTACTGGCCGCCGGCGCGCCGATGACCGCGCCTCCCGTCGCTCCGGTGCCGGAACCGGTGCCCCTGCCGGCGGCGGTCGCCCTGCCGGCGGTGCGGTCGGCCTAGGCCGACGCCTCCGGCGACAGGAGCGCCTCGATCAGGAGGTGTCCCGGATCGACGAGCGATCCGGTGGCCTTCGCCGCCTCCTCATCGAAGGTCGATGCTCCGTTGTGTGCGATACCGGTGCCCGCCAGCACGAACGGCACAGGCTCGCCGACGTGGGTCTTGAGCGCGATCGGCGTCGGATGGTCCGGCATGCACAGGACCCGCAGGTCGCCGCCGAAGTGGCCGATCCGCGCGACGACCTCCCGATCGATCGCCTCGATACCGGCGATCTTGGCCGCCACGTCGCCCGCATGCCCCGCCTCATCAGGCGTCTCGACGTGGATGATCACCAGGTCGTAGTGACGCAGGGCCTTGAGAGCGCCCTCCGCCTGCATCGCGTAGTCATTGTCGGGTCCGTCGGTCACGCCCGGGATGTCGAGTCGGTCGATCCCCGTCATCACGGAGAGGCCGTTCAGAAGGTCGACGCCGGATGTCATCGCCGCGCGGACTCCGCGCAACGTGCCGAAAGGTACCAGGCCCGAGGGGCGCGCTCCGGGCCAGAACGGCCAGATATCGGTCGCCGCGACCTCGCCGCCGTCGCGTCGGCATCTGTTCGGCGCCGAGCGCTCGAGCACCGGTCGCGCGCGCTCCATGAGGTCGATGAGGATCTCCGCACCGGCTCCTGTCGGCGTCCGGCCCGTCAGCGGTCTGCCACTGAAGTCGTGCGGCGGCGTGTATGAGACATCGAGGAGTTCCGGATGGCCCTTGACCACCAGGATGTGTCGGTAGCTCACGCCGGGATAGAAGCGGAACGTGTCGTCGCCGAGCGCCTCGCCGAGATCCAGCACGATCGCCCGGGACTCGGCGCTCGATATGTGGCCGCATGAGTACGAGGCCATGACGCCGCCCTCGGTGTTCACGAGGTTCATGCGCAGCGCCACCTCGCCGGGCTCGAGCGTGATGCCCATGCTCGCGGCCTCGATCGCCCCACGGCCGACGAAATCGGCGACGGGGTCATAGCCCAGGATCGAGGTGCACGCGGCGGAGGACGAGGGTTCGGCGCCGAGAGGCACGGTCTGCGCGAGACCCACGCGGCCGCGCTGTGCGAGTTCGTCAAGATGGGGAGTCCGCGCCGCCTGCAGCGTCGTCCTGCTCCCCAGCTCGTCGAGCGGCCATCCGGCGGCGCCGTCCAGGATGACGATGCAGTACTTCATTCTCGCGTCGCCCTCCGTGAGCGGATCGATCGGCAGAAGCGCGTGCCGCCCCGCGGGTCGCGGGACAGCCTTGGTGCGAATGAAGATTGTCCGCTTGCCAGCGAATGGATGCAATGACGCGCATCACGAAGCGCGGGGAGCCCATCGGGGGCGGCTCGACACACTGCTCTGGTACCATCCTGCGCATGGAAACCATCTTCTACCGCGACACGCGCGGACTCGACACGATGCCCCGGACGTTCACGGACGCCGTCATCAAGGGCATCGCTCCCGGCGGCGGCCTCTACGTCCCGGAGCGCCTCCCCTCACTCACCCTCGAGGAGATCGTCCGCCTGTCGGCGCTTCCGTACGCGCGCCGCGCCGCGTTCATCTACGGTCGGTTCGGAGTCGACGTGCACCCGGAGCAGGCCGAGGCCCTCATGGAGGAAGCCTACGGTGCGAACTTCGACCACCCGGCGGTCGCGCCGGTCATCGAGGTCGACGCCGACATGCACGTCCTCGAACTGTGGCACGGGCCCACGAGCGCATTCAAGGACATGGCGCTCCAGTGCATGCCGCTCTTCTTCTCTGAGGCGATCTCGATGCGTCTTGCGGCCGGTGAGCAGCTCGACGACTACCTGATCCTGGTCGCCACGTCGGGCGACACGGGCAAGGCGGCGCTCGAGGGATTCGCCGACCGGGAGCACACGCGGATCGTCGTCTTCTACCCTGCGGACGGCGTCTCCGACATCCAGCGCAAACAGATGGTCACCCAGCGCGGCGACAACGTCGCGGTGTTCGGTGTCCGCGGCAACTTCGACGACTGCCAGAACGCGGTCAAGGAGGCGTTCGCCGATTCGGCGTTCAACGCCGATCTGCACGAAACGGACGGGCTCCAGCTGTCGAGCGCGAATTCGATCAACTGGGGACGCCTTCTGCCGCAGATCGTCTACTACGTCTCTGCGTACGCGGACATGGTCGCCAGCGGCGGGGTCGTAGCCGGACATGAGATCGACGTCTGCGTCCCCACCGGCAACTTCGGCAACATCCTCGCCGGCTACTACGCCAAGAAGATGGGTGTGCCGATCGGTCGCCTGATCTGCGCATCCAACGAGAACAACGTGCTGACGGACTTCATCGCGACAGGCGCCTACGACATTTCGCGCCGCCCGTTCGTCACCACCCCGT
>JAUSAU010000014.1 GCA_030652345.1 Coriobacteriia bacterium | reverse complement strand
GTTGATCGAGAGGACTCGCTTCGCCATGGTCACTCCGCCCCCGCCGCAGCCAGCATCGCTTCGGCGCCCTTGCCCAGGTACGCCTCGATGACCTTCGGGTTGCGCTGGATCTCCGCGGGAAGCCCCTCGGCCACGAGCTCGCCGAAGTCGAGCACGTAGATCCGGTCCGCGATGTCCATGACGACCTTCATGTCGTGCTCGATCAGGAACACGGTGATGCCTGTGTCGCGGATCCGACGCACGAGGCGCGTGAGGTCCGCGCTCTCCTGCGGGTTCATCCCCGCGGCCGGCTCGTCGAGGAGCAGCAGCTTCGGCTCCGTGGCGAGCGCGCGTGCGATCTCCAGACGCCGCTGCTGGCCGTATGGCAGGTTGACGGCGAGTTCGTTCGCCTTGTCGACCAGGTCCACGAACCGGAGCCACTTGAGCGCCTCGTCACAGGTGTGCTTCTCTTCCCGCTTGAACGCGGGCGTCTGCAGCACGGCCTGGAGCGGACCAGCCGACGTCCTGCTGTGCCGACCGACCATGACGTTCTCGAGCGTCGTCATGTTGGCGAACAGCCGGATGTTCTGGAACGTGCGCGCGATGCCCATCTGGCAGATCTCGTGCGGCTTGCGCCCGCCGAGCTCGTGACCGTTAAAGGTCACCGATCCCTCGGTCGCCTTGTAGATCCCGGTCATCAGGTTGAAGAACGTCGTCTTGCCGGCCCCGTTGGGGCCGATGAGCGCGACGATCTCACTCTCGTCGATGCGCAGGTTGACGTTCGCGACGGCCTTGAGGCCGCCGAACATCATCGTGACATTCTCAGCTTGTACTACAGACACGTCGATGCTCCCCACTCACACGTCGTCGGGGGACTGGTCCCGGTGCTTCAAGTCCCAAAGCGTCTGGTCCTCTTCCGCGAGGATGCGGTCATCATCGGGATGAAGCTCCAGCGCACGGCGCTTGCTCGGGATCATTCCTTGCGGTCGTACGGCCATCATGATGACCATGAGCAACCCGAACACCAGGAAGCGGTAGCCGGTGATCATCGAGGTGACGTCACCGGACAGCTGGATGACGCCGGCGACCATGAGGCCCTGGACGAGGTCCGGGATACCGCGGATCACGAGCGCTCCGACGATGACGCCCGGTATCGAGCCCATACCTCCGAGAACGACGATGCAGACCACGAACACCGATTCCATGAACGTGAAGGACTCGGGGCTGATGAACTGCTGCACGTAGGCGAAGGTCACGCCTGCGATACCGCCCGACATCGCACCCAGTGAGAAGGCCCACAGCTTCTGCGTGCGTATGTTGATGCCGCACGCCGCCGCCGCCACCTCGTTCTCACGCATGGCGACCCACGCGCGACCGAGCCTGGAGTTGTCCAGGCGGCGGATGACGACGATCGCGCCGATGATGAGGAACAGCACGACGAAGTACCAGTAGAGGTTCGGCCCGAAGACGAACTCGCCGATCGGGGTCGGGAACCGGATGTTGTCCTGGAGCCACGCCGAAGGCCACGGCGCCTGGAGCGTCTCGACGCCCCGCGGAAGGCCGGTGGCGCCGTTGGAGAGTCCTCCGAGGTCGTTGACCAGGCAGATCCGCACGATCTCGCCGAAGCCGAGTGTCACGATCGCGAGGTAGTCACCCCGTAGTCGCAACACCGGGAAGCCCAGCGCGAGCCCCGTGGCCGCTCCGGCCAACGCGGCGGGGATGAGCATCGCCCAGTAGGTGCCGCTGCCGAGCGAACTCGAGACCGTCTGCCCGATCAGGACGCCGACGTAGCCACCCATCGCGTAGAACGCGATATATCCCAGATCGAGCAGTCCCGCGTATCCGACCACGATGTTGAGTCCGAGCGCGAGTAGGACCCAGATCCCGACGACCACAAGGATGCGGACGAGGAATCCAAGGCCCGACGCCGCCTGCAGGGTCGTGGGGACCAGGATCAGCAGCAGCGCTATGACGCCGTAGAGCGCGAGCTTCTTCGGAGGGATCGTCGCGACCTTCCCCGCCGTGCCCGCCAGAGTCTTCGCATCAGCCATGGTCGCTACACCTTCTCCGCTACTGCTTCGCCGAGCAGACCGCCCGGACGGAAGATGAGGACCAGCACGAGCACGATGAACGCGATGACGTCGCGATAGGCGTTGCTCAGGAACCCGCTGGCCAGAGACTCGACCACACCGAGCAGGAACCCTCCGAGCATCGCTCCACGAAGGTTACCGATGCCGCCGATGACGGCAGCTGTGAACGACTTGATGCCGGGGATGAACCCCATGTTGTACTTCACCGAGCCGTAGTACATGCCATTGAATACACCGGCGACGGCACCGAGCGCCGGGCCGATGAAGAACGCCAGGGCGATGACGCGGTTGATGTCGACGCCCATGAGACCCGCGGCATCGCGGTCCTGCGACGTCGCGCGCATGGCCCGTCCGATACGGGTCTTGGACACGAAGGTGTCGAGGAACGCGAGCAGGACGAGCGAGGTGACGATGATGAGGATCTGCATCGTCGAGATGTTGACTCCGAACATCGTGAACGCCGTCTTCGCGGGGACGAAACTCGTTCCATCGACCCGCGAGTACGGGAGCTGCTTGCTGGAGATCCAGAGAAGTGC
>JAUSAU010000007.1 GCA_030652345.1 Coriobacteriia bacterium | reverse complement strand
TCACCGGCCTGTTCTACGGCGGCGGCTTCGGTCAGCTCGGCGCACAGCTCATCGCCTGCGCCGTCGTGGTCGCCTGGTCGTTCGGCCTGCACTACATCTTCTTCACAATCCAGAAGAAGACGACCGGCCTGCGTTCGAGCGAGGCCGACGAACTGGCCGGGCTCGACGCCACCGAGATGGGCGTCCTGGCCTACCCCGACTTCACCGGTTCGACCGGTGTCGGCGCCGCATCCATCAGCGAGTCTCCCGCGGAAGCAGGTGCATAGACCATGAAGCGAGTCGAAGCGATCGTCCGCCCGGACAAGCTCGAAGCGGTGAAGGAGGCCCTGACCGGCCTCGGCCACGCGGGCCTCACCGTCACCGAGGTCAAGGGCCACGGTATCCAGAAGGGCATCACCCAGCACTGGCGCGGGCAGGAGTACTCGATCGACCTGCTACCGAAGGTCTCGATCGTCGCGGTGGTGAACGACCACGAGGTGCAGGACGTCGTGGAGTCCATCGTCTCGGTGGCACGCACCGACCGGATCGGTGACGGCAAGATCTTCGTCACCCCGGTCGAGCAGGTCATCCGGATCCGCACCGGCGAGTCGGGTACGGACGCGCTCTAGACGGCAGCGGCACCCCGGCGGACCCCCGCCGCCGCACACCGTCACTGCAGAAAAATGGGGCGCTCCGGAGAGATCCGGGGCGCCCCTTCGCCGTGGTGCGCAGTGTCCGTCCTACACGGGGCGGTGACCGTTGAGCGGCAGGATCAGTGAGAAGGTCGAACCCGTCCCGGACTCGCTGACCACCTCGAGGCGGCCGCCGAGTCCCGCAGCGAGCCGCGTCGAGACGGCGAGTCCCAGTCCCGTACCCTCCGGCTTGGCGAGTCGGGGTGAGTCGAACTGCTCGAATTCGTCGAAGACCGCGCCCAGCCGGTCCGGCGGGATGCCGATCCCGGTGTCCGTGACGTCGAACCGGACCGTCCCGTCTGTTGCGGCGACGCGGAGCTCGATGTGGCCGGCCTCGGTGAACTTCACGGCGTTGCCAAGGAGGTTGAGCAGCACCTGCTGGACCTTGCGCGAGTCGGTCATCACGGTCTGCGAGCCGGAGGACGACTCGAAACGCACCGCCAGCCCCCGGGCCTCGGCGAGCGGGCGCACGAGATCGAGCGAGCCTTCGGCCAGAGCGACCACGTCGACCGGGGCGAGTTCGATGTCCAGGTGCCCCGATTCGATGCGCGAAAGGTCGAGGATGTCGTTGATGATCGCGAGCAGGTGCTTGCCCGCGTCGTTGATCATGCTCAGCTGGCGGCGCTGCTCTTCCGTGGTCTTCCCGGTCATGCCCCGAAGCATGACGTCCGAGAACCCGATGATCGAGTTGAGCGGCGTCCGGAGTTCGTGGCTCATCGACGCGAGGAAGCGGGACTTCGCGCGATTCGCGTCCTGCACCTCCTCGGTCGCCTGCCGCAGGCGACGGTTCGCGGAGGCCAGATCGTCGTTCTGCGTCTCGATGCGGCGATTGGCCTCGCCCATCAGATCGTTGAGATCCGCCAGTTCGGTGTTGGCCGACTGCAGTTCCTCGTTCGCCGCGAAGAGCTCCTCGTTGGTGGCCGCGATCTCCTCGTTGGAGGCCATGAGCTCCTCGTTGGTCATGCTTAGCTCCTCGGTGCGTGTCTCGACCAGCATCTCGAGGTGCTCGTTGGTGGCGATGACCTGCTCCTCCATGCGCCTGCGCTCGGTGATGTCCGCCGCTCCCATGAAGACGTGCGGTTCGCCCTCCTGGTCGAACAGTTCGGCCGAGTAGATCACCCAGCGCCCCGCGTCCGCGTCTCCTTCGATCCGGGCCTCGCGCTGCCGGATGCGGCCCGTGGTCGAGATCTGCGCCGCCGCGATCTCGCGCTCTTCCGGCGTGAACGCGCCGACCTCGACCATCGTGCGCCCGACGACCTGCTCGCGCGGGTGCCCGAGGAGCGCGCACATCGCTTCGTTGACCTCGACATACATCCCGTCCGAGAAGCGCGTGACCGCCATGCCTACGACATCGGTCCCCATCGCGCGGGCGACGAGGTCCTGCGTCATCCGCAGTTTCTTCTCACTCTCGTAGCGCTCCCGATAGGCGGCCTCGGTTCGGTTGCGCCAGAGCAGACCGACACCTGCGGCCGCGGCCGCGATCAGCGCCGCAATGACGAGTACCGTACCCATCGCGAGGTTGCGAGCCGACTGCAGCGCCTCGGACTCGTCGATCTTCGAGATGACGATCCACGGGGTCCCGGGCACCGGACGGGCCTGGGCGACGACACGGACGCCACGGTAGTCGATCCCGGAGACGACGCCGGTCTCGCCACTGACGGCCTTCGCCGCCGGCAGGTCCGTGCGCGTCAGGGGAACCCGCAGTTCGAGCGCAGCTCTCGTCTTGAACCGCACGTCGTTGAGGTAGAGGACGTCCCCGCCGTCGCGACGGACGAGCAGCGTCTCCCCGGTCGTGCTCGGCACGGGCCACCGCTGAAGGTACGGATAGAGATAGGACTCGGGGTCGATGCGGAGCACCAGCGCCCCGACCGCCCCGGCATCGTCGAAGATGGGCACCACGTTGGCGAGGTAGATGCGACCGTCCGCCGGATCGCGATAGAAGTCGATCGAGACGATCTGCTTGGTGCGCAAGGCCTCCGCAGCGCCCGCGACCGACTGCGTCGCCACGGGCGTCGCGAGCGCGGGCGCGGCCGCCGCACGCTCCCCGTCCGGCGCGAGCAGTGAGATCGCGTCGTAGTCGCCCCCGGCCCGCTCGCGCTCCATCCAGTCGACGACCTGCTGGCGCGCCTCGCGATCGACGGGGGAGGTGACCATGGCGCGACGAGCCAGAGAGGCGAACGCGGCGTTGCGGTAGAAGAGCCCGGCGTCACCGCGGCGATCGGTACGCCACGCCCCGAGTTCACCGGCCTTCAGGTCACCGATCGCGCCGACCTGCTGCTCCGCAGAGGTACGGACCTGCGCCTCCTCGTTCAGGTAGTAGCCCACGCCGGCGATCACGAGCGCGACGGCGAGCGCCACGAATCCTCCGGCGAGGACTCTCACCGCGTGCTTGTCGTCCATCTGCTCCCCTGCCGCCCTCTGCCGGTATGCATCCGCCCCAAAGCGTAGCTCTGTCCGCTGACGGATGAAAGCACGCGACGTCAAGATGCGAAGAGGCGGGCCCGTGGTTCCGGGCCCGCCTCTCGGGGGTTCTGTGCACCGAAGCGGCCTTCGCACCGCTCGAGGTTCCCTTACAATGGGCGGATTCTCAGTGGCTTTCGGCCGAATGAGTGGTCCCTTTCGGCCTCACCAGCGTGATATCCAGGAGCTTATGCCCGATATTCCGGCCGGTCTCGATACCTGACTGTCTGTTCCACGTTCGTTCCGGAACTGCGTCCGGTCTCGTTACCGCCTACCATCCAACCGTGCCATCCGGTCGGGACTCTTCATCTGCCGCTCCGGTGCGAACCCGATGATCCGTGATGTCCAAGTCCTGCGACTCACCTCACTCGACTCTCCGGCTGCAGGGCTGTCGTCGCCGGCCCCATCGACCGTCCCGACTTGAACCGAGTATACCCCCGCGCAGTCGCACCAAGCGGTGCTGTCTGCATGGATTCGCGTCGGACGGTCACCCGGTGGTCGCATGCGGTTGAAAGTGAGCGACGGACGCTCGCGCCTCTTTGGCCCGCGTCCGTCGCCGGTGGTTCGATGCAGTGCGCGGCCGGATCTACTTCAACTTCGCCAGCTCGCTCATGAGCTTCTCTTTCGGCACCTCGCCGACGATCAGGCCCGACTTCGTGCCGTCGGCGTTGACGAAGACGAACGTTGGCACGTACTGGATCCCGAAGCGGTTGGCGAGGTCATTGACCTGCGCGTCGCCGCTGTCCGTGTTCATGTCCTTGAACTCGACCTTGCCCGCATACTGCGGCTTGAGCCCCGCGACCACGGGGCGCATCGCTATGCACGAGGGTCAAGTCTCGGAGGAGAACTCGTACATCGTGGGCAGGGCGGTGACGGGTCCCGTGGCGTCCCCGGTCGAGGTCGCGGCACCCTGGACGAGCTGTCCGTCCCACTGGGAGACGCCACCGGCGAGGTTGTAGACGCGTGTGAAGCCCTGCGCCTGCAGGTACTGGAAGGCGTTGAGCGAGCGAGCGCCGGTCTGGCAGTAGACGACGATCGGCTGCTGCTTGTCCCAGGAGGACGCCTGCGTGGGAACCGCGTCGATCGAGACGTTCTCGGCTTTGTCGATGTGGCCGCCGGTGAACTCACCCGCGGTCCGCACATCGATGAGCCGGGCTCCCTTGGAGACGAAATCCTTGAGCTCGGCGTTGTTCACATCGCGGCTCTCGGGCCAACCCGTGGACGAGTAGCCGGCGCTCGTGCCGCCGGAGGGCGCGAGCATCAACCCGATCGCCACGACGGCGACCAGGGCGATGGCGCTCACTATGAGGACATTCTTGCGCATGCGGCCTCCCGGACGACGTATCCTGTCTGACGACACTATACCCTGTGGGGTATGGCACAGCAACGCACGTGCCGAGGAGGGGAAACCGGGGGTTCCCGGCCCGTCCGCCGCCGATGGAGGACCTCCCCTTCGGGTATCCTCCCCTGAACGAGGACTGATCGACACGGCCGCTCACAGACGAGCGGCCGCGTTCGCCTGACGCGGTCGAGGGAGTGCGCGTGGACCAGCAGAACCGCATCGCGCGTCCCCGCTCCGGGGCGGATGAGCCGCCGTTCCGCGACGAACTGCTGCCGCCGGAACGGCTCGCGGATCGCGCCCGCGAAGAGGCGCACGGACAGCGGTCCACGACGACACGGAGCCTGCGCCCGACCAGGATCGGCGCGCTGCTCGATCGTGCGGATGCGGATCTCCAGCGCACGAACCTCGCTCTGGCGCGCGCCGTTCGCTCGGGCCGGGCCGTCTCGCCGTCCGTGGAGTGGCTCCTCGACAACTACTACCTGATCGACGAGCAGGTACGGGCGGCGCGCGGGGACCTGCCCCCGGGCTACGGTGCCGAGCTGCCCCGGCTCATCGAGGGTCCCGACAAGGGCTTCCCCCGCATCTGGAGGGCGATGATCGTCCTCGTCGCCCACACCGACTCCCGGATCGACGAGGAAGTCCTCGAGCGTTTCGTGGCCGCCTATCAGGACGTGGCGCCGCTCTCGATCGGAGAGACGTGGGCGGTCCCGATCGTCCTGCGGATCGCGCTCGTCGAGAACCTCCGCCGGCTCGCCGCCCGCATCGTGGCCGAACTCGACGCCGAGAGGGCCGCGGAAAACTGGGCCGATCGTCTCATCACCGCGCTCGATGAGAGCGCCGAGAGCGGATCGGCCCTGCTCGCCGACCTCGAGAAGGAACCGGCGATCGCCCGATCCCCCGCCGTCTTCTTCGTCCGCCTGTCGCAACGCCTCGCGGACCAGGACCGCGACATCGCGTCGGTGAGCCGGCGCATCGACCGCGAGGTCGAGCGACTCGGCGCGACATACGAGCAGGTGGTCACGAACGAGCATCAGCGCCGCGCGGCGGACCAGGTCTCGATAGCCAACGCGGTCACCTCGATCCGGTTCGTCGAGGCCAGTGACTGGCGCGGGTTCTTCGAGCGCATCAACCTCGTCGAACAGACCCTGCGCACCGATCCCGCCGGCGTCTACGCCGCGATGGACTTCAAGAGCCGCGACCGCTACCGCCATGCACTCGAGGCGCTCGCCAAGCGCTGTCCCGACAGCGAGCTCGATATCGCGCGGAAGGTCGTCGCGCGCGCCGACGAGGCGATGCGCGCCGACGTCACGGACCTCATCGAGGGGCACGTCGGCTGGTATCTCATCAGTGAGGGACGCTACGAGTTCGAGGAGTCGCTCCGCTACACCGCGTCGCGGCGCGAGCGCCGGCATCGCGGCTGGATGTCGCGTCGGGCCACGCTCTACATCGGGATGCTCGTACTCGTGATGCTGGCGGGCGCGGCTGCACTCAGCGCGTACGCGATCGGTCACGGCGCATCGCCATGGGCGGCCGCGGCGCTCGCGCTTCTCTCCCTCGTGCCGTTCTCCAGCGTCGCGGTGGATGTGGCCAACCGCACGGCTGCCGCCATCTGGCCGCCGCGCGCTCTGCCGAAGCTCGACTTCAGTCAGCCGGTATCACCCGCGCACCGCACACTCGTCGTGGTCCCCGCGTTGCTGACGTCCCCCGGCGCGGTCGAGCACACGCTCGCCAACATCGAGATCCACCTGCTGGCCAACACGGACGACAACATCCACTTCGCCCTGCTCGGTGACCTCAAGGCCGCCGGAGCGGAGCACGCGGACGCGGACGAGGCGATCCTGCGTGCCGCCCAGGAGGGTGTCGCGACGCTCAACGAGCGCTATCCGCGTGCGGGCGGCGGCCCGTTCCACCTCTTCGCCCGATCGCGTCGCTTCAACGCGGAGGAGGGTGTCTGGATGGGCTGGGAGCGCAAGCGCGGCGCGCTCACCGAGCTCAACCGCTTCCTTCGCGGAGCGACCGACACCTCGATCACCTGCTACCGCGGCGACGCGTCGTTCCTTCCGGGCGTGACGTTCGCCATCACCCTGGACTCCGACACGATCCTGCCGCGTGACGCGGCGCGCGGGCTGATCTCCACGATCGCGCATCCGCTCAACCGCGCGCGCATCGACGAGCGCGACCGCATCGTCACGCGCGGCTACGGTCTCGTCCAGCCGCGGGTCGGGATGACGCTCGTGTCGGCGACCGCGACCCCCTACGCCGAGCTCAACGCCGGTGCGAGCGGTATCGACCCGTACTCGGGTTCGGTCTCCGACACGTACCAGGACGTCTTCGGGGAGGGGTCGTTCACCGGCAAGGGCATCTACGAGGTCGACGTGTTCAACACGGTCCTCGAGGGACGGTTCCCGGAGAATGCGCTGCTCTCGCACGACCTCATGGAGGGCAACTTCCTGCGCACCGCGCTCGCCAGCGACATCGAGGTGCTCGACGACTATCCGCCCGACTACGCGACGCAGTGCTCGCGCGTGCATCGGTGGACCCGCGGCGACTGGCAGACGCTCCCCTGGCTCGGCTCCACGGTCCCTGACGAATCCGGGAAGCGATATCACAATCCGCTGCGCCCGCTCCACCGGTTCAAGATCCTCGACAACCTGCGCCGCTCGATCGCGCCGGCGTCGATCATCGTGTTCGCCATCGCCGGCTGGCTCGTCCTGCCGGAGACCGGCTGGGCGTGGCCGACCGGGCTGGTCCTGCTCGTGGTGTACCCCGCCCTCATGCACGCGACCGACGCGGTCATCGGAGCGCCGAGCGGAGTGGGGCTCGCGGGAACGCTGCGCCCGCTGCTCGCCGACCTGGCCGAGGATCTCACCCGGGCAGTGACGACGATCGCCCTGCTCCCCCACCAGGCTCTGCTCCTGCTCGACGCCGGCATCCGCGCGCTGTGGCGTTCCCGGGTCTCGCATCGCAGGATGCTCGAATGGACGACAGCGGCCGAGGCCCAGGCCTCATCGGGCAGCGACCTCCCGTCCTTCGTGCGCCTGATGGGGCCCGCGGCGGCCCTCGCACTGGTGCTGGCCGCGGTGCCGTTCTGGCTCGTGCACGACTCGCGGTGGTTCATCGGCGTCGGCGCGCTCCTGTGGGTGTTGTCCCCCGCGATCGCCTGGCGCATGTCACGGCCGTTCCACCGTCAGCCGCAGGACGTGCCCACGACCGCGCAGATCGCTTCGCTGCGCCGCCTCGCGCGCAGGACGTGGCGCTTCTTCGAGCATTTCGTCTCGGACGAGGACCACTGGCTGCCCCCCGACAACTACCAGGAGGACCCGAAGGGCGAGATCGCCCACCGGACGTCTCCCACCAACATGGGACTCGCACTCATCGCCAATCTGACAGCGCATGACCTCGGCTACATCACCGTCTCGGGGCTGGTCGAGCGCGTGACCCGGACACTCGAGACCATGGCGGGCCTCGAGCGGTTCCGCGGACACTTCTATAACTGGTACGACACGGTCAGCCTCGCTCCGCTGCGCCCGGCGTACGTCTCCACCGTGGACTCGGGCAACCTCGCCGGGCACCTGCTGGCGCTGCGCACCGGACTGGACGACGCCGCGCATGCGCCGATCGTCGGCGCGCAGGTGCTCGATGGCGCCGCTGACGCGCTCCGTCTCGCCCTGGAGGACCTGCGCGACGCGCGGGAAGGCGCGACTCCGGCGGCCGAAGCCGACAGGCTGCGACGGGACGTCGACGAGGTGCTGCGCCGCGTCACCCTGGCCGAGCGGCCCCGGTCGCTCGGCGCCTGGGCCGCGATGCTCGGCGAGCTGGTCCGCCTCGCGGAAGGCCTGCCGGAGCGTGCCCGCTCGCTCGGCGGATCGGGCTCCCCGCAGGCGGCCTCGGTGCGGGATGCCGTCGAAGCCCTGCGCCGCCCGCTCTCAGAGATCGAGCGGTACGCGCCGTGGGCGTCGCTCGCCTCCTCAGTGCCGGCGGCGGTCCCGGAGCGCGGAGGGGCGCTCGCGCCCGTGCTCGCGGCGGTGCCGTCGCTGACCGACCTCGCGCGCGGCCTCGACCCGACGCTCGCCGCCCTCGATGAACTCGCGGAGACTCCCGCCGGGACCGACGACGTCGAACGCGCGGCCGTAGCGGCGTGGGCCTCGGCGCTCGCAACGGGGATCCGGGAGGCGCGGAAGCCCTGCGGCGACCTCCACGCCCGCCTCGAACTGATGCGCGCCATCGCCACGGAGATGTGGGACCACGCCGACTTCCAGATGCTCTACGACGAGCCGCGCGAGCTCTTCTCGATCGGGTTCAACACCGAGCAGGGACGCCTCGACGACTCCTACTACGACATGCTGGCGAGCGAGTGCCGGCTCGCCAGCTACCTCGCGGTCGCGCGGGGCGAGGTCAGCCAGGAGCACTGCTTCCGGCTCGGCCGGCAGCTGACCCGCACGGCGGGCACGTTCGCGCTCCTCTCGTGGTCCGCGTCGATGTTCGAGTACCTCATGCCGCTGCTCGTCATGCGGACCTACCCCGACACCCTGCTCGATCGCACCTACCGCGCGGTCGTGAAGCGGCAGATCGAGTACGGCGCGGAGCGCAAGGTGCCGTGGGGCGTCTCCGAGTCGGCCTTCAACGCGAAGGATGCCGAGCTCACGTACCAGTATCAGGCGTTCGGTGTGCCGGGCCTCGGACTCAAGCGAGGTCTCTCGGACGACGTGGTCGTCGCCCCCTACGCGACGATGCTCGCGATCCCCGTGGACCGGGCTGCGGCGCTCGAGAACCTCGACCGTCTCGCGAGCGAGGGAGCGTTCGGCCATTACGGCTTCTTCGAGGCGCTCGACTACACGCCCGGGCGCGTGCCCGCGGGCGCGCGCAGAGCGATCGTCAAGACGTACATGGCTCACCATCAGGGCATGGGGTTCGTCGCGATCGGCAACGAGCTCACCGGGCACGCGATGCAGCGCCGCTTCCACGACGACCCGCTCGTCGCATCGGCCGAGCTGCTGCTCCAGGAACGCGTGCCGCGCCACATCAAGCCGGCGCAGCCGCACGTCGAGGAGGTGGAGTTCGTCCGCTCGCTGCGCGAAACGCCGCCGCCGGTCAACCGCTCCTACCCGCTGGCGGACACGCCGACGCCTGCGACGCACTTCCTGAGCAACGGTCGCTACTCGGTCATGGTGACCAACGCAGGAGGCGGCTACTCGCGCTGGGGCGACTTCGCGGTGAGCCGCTACCGCGAGGACCTGACCCGGGACTGCTGGGGCCAGTTCGTCTTCCTGCGGGACGTCTCGAGCGGGCGGTCGTGGTCGTCGACGCATCAGCCGACGCTGGTCGAAGCCGACGACTACCACTGCATCCTGTCGGCCGACCGCGCCGAATACCGTCGGCGAGACGGCGAGATCGAGACGTACACCGAGGTCGTGGTCTCCCCCGAGGACGACGTCGAGATCCGGCGCGTCGCGCTGACCAATCACGGCCGCGCGAAGGTCGTGCTCGAGGTGACGTCGTACTTCGAGGTCTCGCTCGCCCCGCAGGGTGCCGACCAGGCACACCGCGCATTCTCGAACCTCTTCGTCGAGACCGAGGCGGTCGCGCCGCTCTCCACCCTGCTGTTCACCCGCCGCCCGCGCAGCGACGAGGAGGAGCGGCACTGGGGACTCCACACGCTGGCCTGCGAATCGGCCGAACCGTGCGAGTGGAGCTACGAGACCGACCGCGCGCGGTTCGTGGGCCGGCTCAACCAGGTCCACGCCGCGACCGCCGCGCGGACAGCCGGCCCGCTCTCGGGAACCGTCGGCGCCGTCCTCGACCCGGTCTGCTCGATACGGACCCGGGTCACGATCGGCCCGGGGGAGACGGTCCGCGTCGCGTTCGCCACCGGTGTCGCCGCGACCCGGGAGGCGGCGCTGTCCTGTGCCGAGAAGTATCACGACATCCGCTCCGCTCAGCGGGCGATCGACCTCGCCTGGGGGACGAGCGAGATCGAGCTGCGCGACCTGGGCATCACGCCGGAAGACGCCGTCGTCTTCCAGCGCCTCGCGTCCCGACTCCTGCTCACCGACCCGTTCTCCCGCCTCAAGCGCAAGACGAAGCAGGAGACCACGCTGCCGATGTCGGGCCTGTGGGGGCTCGGCATATCGGGAGACCACCCGATCATGCTCGTCAGGATCGAGCGTATGGAGGACGCGCCGTTCGTACGGCAGTGCCTCCTCGCGCACCAGTACTGGCGGCACAAGGGCTTCGTCAGCGATCTGGTGGTGCTCAACACGAAGCCGAGCGCGTACTCGAGCCCGCTCGAGGACAAGCTCCGCATGCTCGTCCGCACCGGTCATGCGCTGCAGCTCATGGACAAGCCGGGCGGCGTGTTCCTGCGTAACGCCGACCAGATGGCGCCCGAGGTCCTGAACCTGCTCGAATCGGTCGCGCGAGCGACCCTCGATGCCGACGCGGGCCCGGTGTCGCTCCAGCTGAACCGCCGGGCGGTCCGTCCCGCATCGCCGGACCCGTTCGTGCCCCGCATGCCCGTCGCACCCGAGGACGACGCGCCGCCCTTCGTCCGCCCCGATCTCGCATTCGACAACGGCTACGGCGGCGTGGACCAGGCGACCGGCGAGTACGTCATCGTCCTGGAGGACGGGCTGACCACGCCGGCGCCCTGGGTCAACGTGATGGCGATGCCCGAGTTCGGCACGATGATCACCGAGGCGGGTGTCGGCTGCACGTGGGCGCTCAACAGCCACGAGAACCGGCTCACGACCTGGAACAACGACCCGGTCTCCGACGGCTCGGGCGAGATCCTCTACATACGCGACGAAGCGACCGGTGAGGTGTGGTCGCCGACACCGCTGCCTGTTCAGGATGACGCGCCGTACGTTATCCGGCACGGTCGCGGGTACAGCGTCTTCGAGCACGCGTGTCACGGTATCGAACACACCCTGACGTGGTTCGTCCCGGTCGCGGATCCGATCCGGATCGCCACCCTGCGCCTGCACAACCCGGGCGACGCCGCGCGCGACCTGAGCGTCACGCAGTTCGTCGAGTGGGTGCTGGGCGACTCGCGCAGCCGCGCGAACCAGCGCGTGGTGACCGCGTACGACACCGAGGGCCGGATGCTCACGGCCCACTCCCATTTCAACCCGGACTTCCCCGGACGGGTCGCGTTCATGGCGTGCGACCGCAAGCTGCAGTCGTTCACCGCCGATCGCACCGAGTTCCTCGGCCGCAACGGCACACCGGCGGCGCCGGCTGCGATGGGTCGAAAGGAGCTCGGCGGGCAGGTCGGACGCTTCCATGACACCTGCGGCGCCCTGATGACGACGATGACGATCGCGCCGGGCGAGACGATCGAGGTCCGCTTCCTGCTCGGCCAGACCGACACCCTCGACGAAGCGCGGGAGCTCACCGCCCGGTACCGGCAGCCGACTGCGGCCGCTGAGGCGCTGGCGGCGGTCCGGTCGCACTGGAACGGCCTGCTGGACACGCTGCGCGTCGTCACGCCGGACCCCGCGTTCGACGAGATGGCGAACGGACGGGCCCTCTATCAGGCGCTCTCCTGCCGTATCTGGGGCAGGACCGCGCTCTACCAGTCATCGGGCGCGTTCGGCTTCCGCGATCAGCTCCAGGATGTCATGGCGCTCACGCTCGCACGGCCGGACATCGCCCGCGCGCAGATCGTCGAGGCGTCACGCCACCAGTTCGAAGAGGGCGACGTCCTGCACTGGTGGCAGCCGCACTCGGGCCGCGGCGTCCGCACGCACTTCACCGACGACCGCAACTGGCTCCCGTTCGTCACCGCCGACTACATCGAGGCCACCGGCGACGTCTCCGTCCTGCGCGAGTCGACGCCCTTCATCGCTGCGCCACCCGTCGCCGAGGGACGCGAGGACGACTACGTGGTGCCCGCTGTGACCCTGACCGAGGCGACCGTCTACGAGCACTGCATCCGCGCTCTCGAGCGCTCGCGTGGGACCGGACCGCACGGCCTGCCGCTCATGGGCGGCGGGGACTGGAACGACGGCATGAACCGCGTCGGGATCGGCGGGAGCGGCGAGAGCGTCTGGATGGCCTGGTTCCTCAACCTCACGCTCAAGCGATTCGCGCCCGTGTGCGAATCGATGGGCGACGCCGATCGCGCCACGGAGTACCGGGCGTGGGCGGACGAGCTCGCCGCGACGGTCGAGCGCGAGGCCTGGGACGGTGCGTGGTACCGGCGCGCCTACTTCGACGACGGCACGCCGCTCGGCACGCACGAGGCGCAGGAGTGCCGCATCGACGCGATCGCGCAGGCGTGGGCGGTCATCTCCGGAGCGGCCGAACCCACCCGTGCGCTACGCGCTCTCGAGTCCGTCGAGGAGAAGCTCGTCCGCTGGGAGGACGGGCTGATCGCGCTGCTCTCGCCCCCGTTCGACCATATGGCGAAGGACCCCGGCTATATCAAGGGCTACGTTCCCGGTGTGCGCGAGAACGGCGGGCAGTACACGCACGCGGCGCTCTGGGTCGTCATGGCGTACGCCATGCTCGGTGACGGCGACGAGGCCGTCGCGCTGCTGGATCTCATCAACCCGCTCACCCACGCCCGGACGCGCGAGGCGGCGGACGTCTACCGCGTCGAGCCGTACTCCGTGGCGGCGGACGTCTACGCGGTCGCACCGCATACGGGTCGCGGCGGGTGGACCTGGTACACCGGCTCGGCGTCATGGTTCCACACGGTGGCGACACGCAGCATCCTCGGCATCCGCCCGCTCGCTGAGGAGGACGGCACGCGCAGTCTCGTGATCGACCCGTGCATCCCGAAGTCGTGGCCGACGTTCGGAGCAGAGTTGAGGATCGGGACGACGATCTGGCGCATCACCGTGGAGAACCCGCGCGGCGTCAACCGCGGCGTCGAGCGGATCACGCTCGATGGGTCGCCGGCACCCCGGGGCCGCGTGCCGCTCATCGAAGACGGTGGCGAGCACACGGTGGTCGTCGCGATGCTCGGCGGATGAGCCGCTAGCCCTTGTAGCCCATCCAGTCGCGGTTCACCAGACGCATCTGGAACTGCTCGCCCATGAAGCGGCGCAGGTTGACCAGGAATCCCGCGTACGAGGCGATCGGGTAGCGCAGCCGGTCCGACGTGTCGGTGGCGATCCGAAACATCAGATCCGCCGCGTCATCGGGGGTCGTCCGCGCGGTGATGCCGTCCGTGAACGCCGCGATGTTCTTCACCCAGGGGCGGTACGCGGGCGACGAGGCCTCGACCGCGGCATCCCCCAGGAACGCCTCGTAGATCGGCGTCGCCACGTAGCCCGGCTCGACGAGCTTGACCCGGATGCCGAACGGCTTGAGTTCGTGCCAGAGCCCTTCGCCGAAGCCCTCGAGCGCGTGCTTGCTGGCGTGGTAGACCCCGTAGAACGGGAAGGTCATGAGCCCGCCGAGCGATGAGGTGAAGACTATCGCCCCGCTTCCCCGCTCGCGCATCGCGGGAAGGAGCGCACGGGTGAGCTCCAGCTGCGCGAAGACGTTCACGCGGAACTGACGCTCGATCACGGGTGTCGGCTGGTCCTCGATCGGACCGAACACGACGTAGCCGGCGTTGTTGAGCAGCACGTCGGGGACGCCTCCGCCTCCCAGGACCGTCGCTGCGAGGCCGGCGATGCTCTCCGGATCCTCGAGGTCCAGCGGCAGCACGCGCACTTCGGCGGGCCAGCCGTAGTCCGCGTCGACCTTCGAGGGCCGCACGGTCGCCGTGACCGCCCACCCCTCACGCGCGAATCGGCGCACACACGCCTCTCCGATCCCGGACGACGCGCCGGTGATGAGGATGGATGGCATGTGTACCCCCTTGACCTGCGGCTATTCGGCGGACGGCCGATGCGACGAGCGGTTTCGTCGGGTATGTACCCTGTAGCGCCGCCGGCACCGGTGCGCGCCGCATCCCGTGGTGTCCGCGTCGTCGAAAGGGTCCAGCTATGCGCATCGCCGTCGTAGGGGCGGGTATCGCGGGGGTCGGCTGCGCGTGGCTGCTCTCACCCGGGCACACCGTCGACGTGTACTCGGCCGACGCATGGATGGGCGGCCACGCACGGACGCTCGACGTCACCGTTGGTGGCGCGTCGTTCCCCGTGGACACCGGCTTCCAGGTCTTCAACGAGCGCACCTACCCGAACCTGATCCGCTTCTTCGACCGCCTCGGAACCCCGTGGCAGGAAAGCGACATGTCGTTCTCCGTATCGGTCGCGGCGGAGGGCGTCGAGTGGTCAGGTACGAACCTCAACACCGTCTTCGCGCAGCGCTCCAATGCGCTCAAGCCGCGCTTCCTCGCCATGCTCGCCGACGTCGTGCGCTTCAGCCACGACGCGGAGCGCCTGCTCCGGGACCCGGCACTCGAGACGATGTCGCTCGGCGACCTGCTCTCGCGCGAGAAGTACTCGGCGGGCTTCTCAGACTGGTACCTCATCCCGATGGGCGCGGCGATCTGGTCGACGCCCCCGGGCATGATGCTCGACTATCCCGCCGCGACCTTCCTGCGCTTCTGCGACAACCACGGCCTGCTCCACATCACGAACAAGCCGATCTGGCGTAGCGTCGTGGGCGGCAGCCGACTCTACGTCGCCTCCGCGCTCCAGTCGCTCTCGGGCGAGGCGTATGCGGGCG
The DNA here is from genome assembly GCA_030652345.1 of Coriobacteriia bacterium. The sequence continues at coordinate 15,444 of JAUSAU010000007.1, read as the reverse complement.
AGCCGGTGGAGTCGGTGCAGCGCGTCGACGGCGCCGTCCGCGTGCGAACGGCCGCGCGGACGCAGGACTACGACGCGGTCATCATCGCGGCGCACCCGCCCGAGACGCTCGCGATGCTCGGCGCCGATGCGAGCCCGGACGAGCGTGCGGTCCTCGGAGCGATCGCGTACCAGCCCAACGACGCCCTCGTCTCGACCGACACGACGTTTCCTCCCGAAGTCCGAGCGCGCGTGGGCCTCATGGAACTGGCACACCGAACGCGGTGAGATGTCGAAGGACGCCATCGAACTCACCTACCTGATCAACCGCCTGCAGAACACACCGCTCGGCGTGCCGCCGGTGCTAGAGACGCTCAACGCGCGCCACACTCCGGACCCGTCGAAGGTGCTCGCCGAGCTCGTCTTCGACCACCCGCTGTTCGATGAGGGGGCGATCGCGGCGCAGCATCGGCTGCCGACCATCCAGGGCCGCGGCGGCGTGTGGTACGCCGGCGCATGGACGCGCTACGGGTTCCACGAGGACGGGCTGCTCTCGGCGGTGCGTGTGGCCGAGGCGCTCGGCGCGCACCTGCCCTGGGGCGACGAGCTCGATGAGACGCGCACGCGACCTCTCGAAGGGCACGTGCTGCCGGGAGAGCGTGCCTGATGCGCAGCCGCCTCTATACCGGATGGGTCGAGCACCACCGGACGCGTCCCGTCCGCAACGAATTCCGCTACCAGGTCTACTTCCTGCTGACCGACCTCGCCGAGCTCGACGACTGGGCCGCCCGCTCGAAGGTGCTCGGTCGCGACCGCGGACTGCTGCGCCTGCGGGACCGGGACCACGGGCCGCGGGACGGCACGCCCCTGCGCCCCTGGATCGACACCGTGCTGGCAGCCGACAGCATCGACCTGGCCGGCGGCTCGGTCCTCCTCCTGGCGTTTCCCCGGTCGCTCGGCTTCGGCTTCTACCCCGCGTCGTTCTGGTACTGCTACCACGCCGATGGGCGCCTGCGTGCGATCCTCGTGGAGGTGCAGAACACCTACGGCGAACACCACAACTACCTGTTGCACGACGGCGGTGCGCCGATGGACCTCTCTCACCGACCGACCGTGAACAAGGTCTTCCACGTGTCACCGTTCATACCGATGGACGCCCGCTATCGCTTCCACTTCACCGACCCGGGGCTGGCGTTCGCGGAGGGCGACCCGCTCGAGATCCGCATCTACGACGAGGTGGAGGGATCGCTGCTCCTCACCGCCGGCATCGCCCTCGAGGCCCGGGAAGCCACCGACGAGGCGCTGCGCTCGATCGTGTCGACCCTTGGTCCGATGCCGCTGCGAGCGGGAGCACTCATCGGGTATCAAGCACTCAGGCTTCTCGCAAAGGGCGTGAAGTGGTTGCCGCACCCGCAGACCACCGCACAGGAGACGACGCATGACTGATACGACCGGCAGCGCTCGCACGGCCGATCTCCCTCTGGGGCTCAGGGTGCTGCGCCCCGCGCTCGAGGGCATCGAGGCCGGAACGCTGTGTGTCCGCTGGGCAGACGAGCGCCGGTGGTCGTTCGGGGGCGTGCGCCCCGGTCCGAAGGCGACGATCGTCGTGCCGCGGCCGGCTGCCGCCCTGCGGCGCATGCTCTACAACGGCGCCACCGGCTTTGCTGAGGGCTACGTCGCCGGAGACTGGGACTCACCGGACCTCGGAGCGCTCCTTCGGATGGCGACGCTCAACATGCCGGCCGACACGATGCTGAGCGGTGTGCTGTTCCCCGGGGAACTCGTCGACCGCGCAGCGCACCTTCTGCGGCCGAACTCCCCGGCCGGCAGCCGGCGCAACATCCACGCGCACTACGATCTCGGGAACGAGTTCTACTCGCTGTGGCTCGACCCCTCGATGACGTACTCGTGCGCGATGTTTGACGCCGAATGCGGATCACTCGACGAAGCTCAGACCCGCAAGTGGGACCGGCTACTCGATCTGCTCGACCCGCGCGAGGGCGACGACCTTCTCGAGATCGGCTGCGGGTGGGGCGGATTCGCCATCCACGCGGCCCGAACTCGCGGCCTGCGTGTCACCGGCGTGACGATCTCCGACGAGCAGCACGCGTGGGCTCTCGCGCGCGTGGCGGAGGCGGGGCTCTCGGACAGGGTCGAGATACGCCTCCAGGACTACCGCGAGATCACCGGGACCTTCGACCACGTGGCGTCGATCGAGATGTTCGAGGCCGTGGGAGAGCGGTACTGGCCGACCTTCTTCCGCACCGTGCGCGACCGCCTTCGCCCGGGAGGCGTCGCGGCCCTGCAGACGATCACGATCGATCACGCGCGCTTCCTCGACTACCGCGTGCGCGCCGACTTCATCCAGCGCTACGTCTTCCCGGGCGGCATGGTGCCGTCGCCCAAGGCGTTCGAGCAGGCCGCGGCCGACGCGGGCCTGCGGATGCAGGTGCCGCACTTCTTCGGTTGCGACTACGCGGCGACGCTCGCAGAGTGGGAGCGCCGCTTCACGTCCTCGATCGCCGAAGTCCGCGCGCTCGGGTTCGACGAACGCTTCGAGCGCGTCTGGCGCTACTACCTCGCCTACTGCCGGGCGGGGTTCTCGAGCGGGATGATCGACGTGATGCAGGTCGCCCTGCGCTGAGCGCGGCCTACGGGTTCTCTGTCTCGAACTTCTTGATCTGCTCTGGCGTGAAGCGGATGAACTCGCTGCCGTCGGAGCCGAGCAGTGCCCGGACCTTGTAGCCGGCGAGCTCCTTCGTCATCTCGAGCAGCGTCCCGTCGCCCTCGGAAGCGGCCTGCCCGGCATCGCTCGCGATGGCCTTGACCTTCTCGTTGCCGGGCTCAGCGCTGAGGACGAACTGGCGCTTGGTGCCGTCGCTCGCGACGAAGACCATCGTGAGCGTGTCGCCCTGCCACGACTTCGATTCGAGCTTCGCCTGGCCGGTGGCTTCCGCGAGCTTCTTCACCCAATAGACCGGGTCGGCAGCAGTGGCCGCGTCGGTCGGCAAGGACTTGCGGAAGAGCACCGGGTTGGCGGTGCTGAGCGCCTCGACGAAATCAGCCGCCGCCGCTACCTTCTGGTGCTCGGCACTCGCGAGCATGTCGGCAGGATTGGGGATCAGCCCCGCCGAGACCGCGGCGAAGACGCCGCCTCCCCCGCAGATGAGGAGCAGCACGATCAACACGACCGCGATCAGGCCACCGCGCTTCTTCTTGGGCGGTGCGGCCACCGGGGCCGCTGCGGGGTAGACCGGCTGCGCGGGTGGTGCGTAGGGCTGCGCCGGTGCGGCGTACTGCTGGGGCTGTGCGTAGGGCTGAGCGGGCGGTGCGTACGCCGGCGGCTGCTGCGCGGGAGCGGCGAACGCCGCGGGAGGGGCCAACTCGTCCGGCGCCTCATAGACGGCCGAGACGGCAGCCGGATCGTGCCCGTTGACGCATGCGCCATCAGGCCGCAGATAGACGTACGTCCCGCACCCGCTGCAGAATCCGGCCCGCGCCATGATGTCCCCCTTGCGTCCCGGCCCAACGACCTTGCCGCTCGGCCTCCGTGGCGCGATTGTACGCGCCCGCGCACGCGAGCGCACGCGGGCGAACGCGAGCACGGGGACTAGCGGTATGCGGTGACGCGGAGCGGAGAGGTGACCGCCTCGGCGAACCCGGGATCGGCCGGGCGGCGCACCCGCAGCGACCACTGGCCGAGCGGCAGGGTCGTCGATCGCACGAAGCGGCCGTCCGACGCCGGGAAGACGAGCGTGCGAGCCACGACGACGTCACGCCCGAAGCGCCGCACCGTCCGCTCCAGGACCACGAACGCGGTCCCCGGCTCGGTCGCCCCGCGCACGGTGAGCACGCGGCCCGCCCGCACTCGCGCAGGCGCGGTCATCGACAACTTGGCGGGCGGAGTGACGAGCACAACCGGCGCAGCGGCGGTCATGAGGACGTACGGATGCGCGTACACCGCCCGGTACATCGTGCGTCCCACGGGCACCACGTCCGCCACCCACGTGCCGTCCGCGGCGACTGGCACCTGCACGCTCTTGGCCACGCTCCCCTTCGGGCTGGTGCCCTTGAGCGTCTGCAGCACCAGCGGCGTTGCGGGCGGGATGGCTCCGGCCGCCAGCACGAGACGCCCGGAGAGCCGCAGCAGCGATCCGGACACCGGTGCGCTCGTGCGGTCGGCGCCGATGCTGACGGAAGCGGCCTGAGTCACGGCGAACGAGACGCTCGCAAGAGCGCTGTGGTCCACGAGGTCGTCGGTGACGAGATCGACGCTGTGAACGCCGGGATCGGCGATGACGAGCGTGTTGACCGCATCCCTGTCCAGATCAGTCCACGTGCCGCCGTCGAGGGAGTAGCGGAGAACGCGGATCCCCGACGGCGTATCGGTCGCGCTCACGGTGATGCGCGTCGACCCGACCGCGGGATCGTCGACCGTGTGGCTCAGGATCGGCCACGTTCGGTCGATACGTACGAGCGTCGAGCGGACGGACTCCACGTTCCCGGCCCAGTCGACCGACCAGGCGGTGACCGGCGTGACGCCCTCCGCTGTGACCAGCGGAGGCATGCCGCCGGCCGCGCCGTCGAGCCGTAGCGGCGTCCCGCCGTCGACGGAGATCCACCGCTCCTTGACCCCTGTGCCCACACCGTCGTTCGCGATGGTGTTGACGTAGACGTCCGAGGTCGTCCAGGTGTTTGCGCTGAGGAACGTGGAGACAGGCGGTACGACGTCCGCTCCGGGGGCGAAGACGCGGATGTCCCGGTAGATCCGGTAGTCCGCGTTGCCCGCGTTGTCTGCAGTGAGGATGTGCAGCTCGTAGCGCTCGAAGCCGGTCGCCGGCGCCGCCAGTTCGACCGTCATGGTATCGGTGATGAGGCCCGAGCTCCGGTTGAGGGAGTCGATCGTGTACCACTGGATCAACTCCACACCTGATGCCGCGTCGGTGGCATCCACCGTGAATCGGACGTCGCCGATGTAGACGGGGCTCGATGAGACCTCGACGCCGGTGACGTTGGCTGTGGCGAACCCATGCGGGACACCCGTGTCGACCTTGATGTCGTATGTCTGCGTATCCTGCCGGCCGGACGCGTCCGATGCGTAGTAGCTGAAGGTACTGGCCCCTTCGGGGATCGGGATCACCGCACTCGTCGCCGTCTCGACCGTCTCGGCATCGCTTCCCCACCACCAGTGGCTGACAGTGCCTGAGTCGCGCGTGAGCGTCAGGACAGGCATCTTCTGGTACCACTCTTTCTTGACCACCGTCCCGCCGACCACGGTGATACGCGCTGCCGGCGCAGGATCGACCGCGAAGGCGACTGAGGCCCAGACGAGCGAGAATGCCGCCAGCACGAAGACGACCCTGCTGACGATCGTTGTGGTGCCCCGCTCCCGCATGTGCCCTCCAGCGATCCATGGATTCCGGCGACACCACACTAGCGAGTACCGGGCCGCTTCGCCATCCTCGGACATATCACGGCCCGACAGAGCCTCCGGTCCCGGCGCCGGGACCCCTCCGTACGAACGAGTGCCCCGCACAGGGCGGGGCACTCGGTCTGTTCGTGTGGTGGGCCCGGATGGATTCGAACCATCGACCTCACGGTTATCAGCCGTGCGCTCTAACCAACTGAGCTACGGGCCCAAAGGGGCGAAACGCTCGCATACCATAGCGTTGACGTGCGCGAAGCGTCAAGGACGGGCGTGTCGAGGACGTATCACCGACCCGGCGCGCCCTCGACGGGCAGCCGGAACTCGAAGATCGATCCCGTCGAGTCTCCGTCGACGAGCCGCAGTGACCCACCCAGTGCGTCGGCAAGTTCACGCGAGATCGCCAGCCCGAGGCCGGTCCCCTGCGAGATGCGGGCGGGATCGCGCTGGACCTGATGGAACGGCAGGAAGACGGCCTCTCGATCGGTGGCTGGTATCCCGGGGCCCGTATCCCGGACCGCGAACACCACCTCGGTGCCCTCGCCCCGTACTTCCATCCGGACGCCGCCCGCGTCCGTGTACTTGATGGCGTTGCCGAGAAGGTTGAGGAGGACTTGCCTCGTCCGGTCGAGATCACCGTCGATACGGACAGGCGCACAGCGATCGACGTCGATCTCCAGCGAGAGGCCCTTGTCATCGGCGAGCGGGCGCAGTGATTCCACGGCGGCGGCGGCCACCGCGACCGGATCGAACGGCAGTACCTCCAGACCGAGGTGACCCTCCTGGATCTTCGCCAGGTCGAGCATGTCGTTGACGAGCGCCAGCAGTTGGCGCCCTGAGCGTCGGACCATCTCGAGCTGGCGCCTCTGCTCATCGCTGAGCGGTCCCGCATCGCCCTGCAGCATGATGCCCGTGAACCCGAGCACCGAGTTGAGCGGCGTCCTGAGCTCGTGGCTCATGCTCGCGAGGAACCGGTCCTTCGCCTGCTGGGCCACGGTGAGCTCATCGTTGACCGTCTGCAACTCCGAGGTGCGCTCGGAGACCAGCCGCTCGAGGTTCGCTCGATACGTGTGCAGTTCCTGCTCTGCACGGACGCGTTCGGTGAGGTCGACGACGGAGACGACCACTGACGCGTAGTCCCGCTCGTGCCCCGGGACCACAGTCCAGGTCACGACGAGGTCGCGCATCCCGTCGGGCCGCGGAAGCCTGGTGAGCATCGAGAAGGAGGTGCGTCCGTCCGCCACGGCCATCATCTGCTCGACGAACTCGTGTGCGTTCTCGCTCGTGATGAAGGCGTCCAGCCCCTGCATGAGCTCGTCGCGGTCATGGGCGCCGTAAAGGCTGACGGTCGTGTTGTTCACCGCGACGATGCGAACAAGGCCGACGACCCGGCGCAGCTCCTCGATATCGCCCGTGAGGCGCGCCTCGAAGTCCTCGATGCCGCGCTCGCGCAGCACATCGAACTCCTTCTTGACCGCGGAGAAGTCCTCTTCCCACAGCGAGACCGGGGAGTCCTCGAACAGCGCACGGTAGCGCTGCGCGCTCTCGCGGAGCTCGGAGGTCGCCGCCGCGACGGCCAGCGAGAGCCGGTCCTGACGCGACGCCACCATGTACACGACCAGCGTACCGAGAAGGACGATGGCGAGTCCAAGGATGCGCACCGCGTTGACCGTGTTGGCGGACGCGGCGTCCCACCCGTCCGCCGGGGCGGCCGAGACTCGCCAGACCCCGTCGGGCAGGCGCGCACCGGCGGTCACCGAGTCACTCGCGGCGGCCGCCGAACCGCTGACGACGCGCCCGTGGGCGTCGCGCACGGTGAACTCCAGACCCGTCGTCGGATCGGTGAGCCCGGAATCACGGATCAGTGATGGCACATCGATGACGACCGCGACGATCCCCCACGGGGAGTCCTTCACGACGACGGTCTGCCGGACCGTGAGACCGAGTCCGCCCTGTGCGAGCGGATGCGGACCCGATACGACGGGCATGCGCCCGTTCGCCGCGGCGAGGGCGTCAGCCCGGATCTCGGGGTTCACGTGCCGGTACAGGTCAAGCCCGATGGCGCGTTCGTTGCCGACGAGCGGATAGGTCCAGCGGATGACCCCACGCGGCGCCACCTGGATGGTCCGGATGCCGCGGCTGGAGGAGTATTGCCCGGCCGCGAAGGTGTCGAATCCGGCCTTCGTCAGGCCGCTGCCGGACTCCTCATCGGACACGTACCTGCTGAGTCCCTCGACCAGGGACACATGCGATTGCACGGCGGCGTGAAGACCCTGCGCGTAGTGGCGCACCTGCTCGACCGCCCGCAGGCGTCGCGCCTCCGCGCGGTCCGCGCGGTACCAGTCGGTTCCCACCCACCACACGCACAGGAGGATCAGACACGCTGCGCCCGCCCACGCGAACGGCGCCAGCGCTCGTTCTCTCCCGCGTCGGACTGTCGGTGAATCCCCCATCCCGGGCCTCCCCCCACTCCATACTATACAGTCGGGGGTACACAGTGACTTGGAGGTTCGCACACATGGTTCCTGTTCGTATCCACAGCCTGGGGCTCGACGAGAACAACAACCAGCCGGTCGTCATCCTGCGTGAGGAGGACGGTCACCGCGTCGTGCCGATCTGGATCGGCCAGCCGGAGGCGACCGCCATCCTGCTCGCCGTCCAGGGGATCACCCCGCCGCGGCCGCTGACGCACGACCTGATGCTCGGGATCGTCACCTCGACCGGCTATCTCGTCGAGCGCGTGGAGATCACCCGTGTCGAGGAAGGCACCTTCTACGCGGCGCTCATCCTCCGTGGCGAGGAGCGCACGATCGCGGTCGACGCGCGTCCTTCCGACTCGCTCGCGCTCGCCGTACGATCGGGCTGCCCCGTGTTCGTGGCGGAAGAGGTCATGCGTTCCGCCGGCGTGGTCCCGGAGGAGGAGGCGGAGCAGGAGGTCGAGGCGTTCCGCGACTTCCTCGACCAGGTCGACCCCGAGGACTTCGGCAACTCGTAGTCCGACCCTGTCCCCGAACAGATCCGAGAAGGAGTCCCCGTGAAGGTCGTCGCATTCTCCGGTTCCGCTCGCAAGGACGGCAACACCGCCGTGCTGGTCCGAGAAGTGTTCTCCGAGCTCGAGGCGGCCGGCGTCGAGTGCGAACTCATCCAGCTCGCCGGGAAGAAGGCGCACGGGTGCACCGCGTGCATGAAGTGCGCCGAGACCAAGGACGGCACCTGCGCCGGCGTACGCGACTTCATCTCGGAGGAGTGCATCCCGCGAGCGCTCGAGGCCGACGGCATCATCATCGCCTCACCGGTCTACTTCGCCGACATCACGACCGAGACCAAGGCGCTCATCGACCGCCTCGGCTATGCCTCGCGCCAGGGCGGCAACAAACTCGCCCGCAAGGTCGGTGCCGGCGTCATCGCGGTGCGGCGCGCCGGCGCGATCCACGCGTTCGACTCGATCAACCATCTGTTCCTCATCAGCGAGATGGTGATCGTCGGGTCGAGCTACTGGAACATCGGCGTCGGCCGTACACCGGGAGAGGTCGCGGGTGACGAAGAGGGCATGCGCACGATGCGCACGCTGGGCGCGAACATGGCGTGGGCGCTGGAGAAGCTCAACGCCTGAGCGCGCGCTCCCCTACTCGTAGCGCAGGGCGACGATCGGGTCGAGCTTGCTCGCCTTCCACGCGGGGTAGACGCCGAAGAAGATGCCCACGCCCGCCGAGAAGAAGAACGCCATCGCGACCGCCCACGGTGAGATCTCCGTGGGCACCCAGGTCTGGATCCCCCACGCGCTGGCGGCGCCGACCAGGATGCCGACGATCCCTCCGGTCAGGGACAGGAGCATCGCCTCGATGACGAACTGGCTCAGGATGTCGTAGGTGCGTGCGCCGACCGCCTTGCGGATACCGATCTCCCGCGTCCGTTCGCTGACGCTGACGAGCATGATGTTCATGATCCCGATTCCGCCCACCAGCAGTGAGATGCCCGCGATACCCGCCAGCATGATGGTGAGCGTCCCAAGCAACTCGTTGAAGATGCCGAGCGTCTGATCCTGGCTGAAGACGGTGAACTCGGTGCCGAACCGAGGGGTGAGTGCTCGTTTGATCTGCGCGCGCACGTTCTCGATCTCGGCCGCGTCCGTGACCTTGGCCATGATGATGCCGACCCGGTTGTTGCTCGTGAGTGTCTGGAGCGTCGTGATCGGCATGTAGATCTGATTGTCCTGGTCGCCCGAGAGCGAGCCGCCCTGCTTCTGATACCACCCGATCACCCGGAAGCGCTGACCGTTGATCGTCATCGTCTTCCCGATGGGGTCGCCGGTCGGGAACAGCTCGGTCTTGACCGTGAAGCCGATAGCGGCGACGCGTGCGCTTGCGTCGACCTCACTGCGGTTGTAGTGGCGCCCCGCACCCAATGTGGCCGTGAAGACGTCCTTGCCCTGCTCCGTCGCACCGGCCAGGGTCGAACGTATGGATCGGTTCGCCGACTTCGCCGTACCGACGGACTGGGCCACCGGGACGATGGCATCCACGCCGGTCACGCGCTGCTGCAGGTAGCGGGCATCGGCAAGTCGGAATCCGCGTCCCCCGCCTCCGCCGCCGAATGGTGATCCGCCACCACCTCCGCCTCCCGTGTTGATCTGGGCGGGGAAGATGAAGAGCAGATTGGATCCGAGCCCCTGCACGGCGCCGGTCACTTCGCCCTGGACGCCCGTGCCGATCGCGACGAGCAGGATGACGGCGGCGACGCCGATGATGACGCCGAGCATCGTCAACATGCTGCGGACCTTGTTCGCCGTCAGCGCACGGAGAGCGATACGGAACGACTCCGCGAAGTTCACGATCCACCCGCCCGGCCGACGGCGTCCGCTCCGGCCGCGGTGTTCATCCCGAGTTCGACCAGCTCTGAGCGCGCGTCGAGCCGGTCTGCCACCACCTCGTCCCTGACCAGAGCGCCGTCCCGCAGCTCGATGATCCGCTCGGAATGACGGGCGACATTGGCGTCATGCGTGACGACCACGACGGTGATGCCCTGTTCGTTGAGGTCCTGGAGCATCGCCATGACCTCGACACCGCTGCGGGAGTCGAGGTTGCCGGTGGGCTCATCGGCCAGCACGATCGAGGGATTCGTGACCAGCGCGCGCGCGATGGCCACGCGCTGCTGTTGTCCGCCCGACAGCTGGGACGAGGTGTGGTTGAGCCGGTCACCGAGCTCGACACGCTCGAGCGCTTCTTTGGCGCGGCGCGAACGCTCCGACCCGGTGACGCCGCCGTAGACGAGCGGGAGCTCGACGTTGGCCTGTGCTCCGGTGCGGGCCAGCAGGTTGAAGGACTGAAAGACGAAACCGATGTGCTTGTTGCGCAGCGCCGACAGCGCATTCGGGGAGAGATCGCGGACTTCCTCGCCCTCGATCGAGACCCTCCCGGACGTCGGCTGGTCCAGCAGCCCGATGATGTGCATGAGTGTGGACTTGCCCGAGCCCGACGGCCCCATGATCGAGACCATCTGGCCCTCGCACACGTCGATCGAGACGTTGCACAGCGCGCGGACCTCGACACCGTCGAGGAAGTACGTCTTCGACACGCCGTCCACGCGCAGGACCGAACGTCGCCCACCGGGGCTACAGGTCCATGCCGCCCGGCGGCGGTCCTCGCTCTTGGGCTGACCATCCTGATCGCGTGACCCACCGGCCGAACGGCCGGCGGCGCTCCCGGCGTCGGAGGTGGATGTCATTGCGGGGCCGCTACTTCGCCCGGACGGTCATGCCGTCCTTGAGCTCGGAAAGCTTGTTGGTGGCCACGGTCTGGCCGTCGGTGAGCCCCTTCACGATCTCGGCGCGTGTATCCGTGAGGGCGCCCGTGGTGACCTCGACCTTCTTCGCCACGCCGCCGTCGATGACGAACACGTACTTCTTGCCGCTCTCATCGAGGACGGCCTCGATCGGCACGGTGAGCGCACCGGACACGGCGTTGACCTGGATGTCGACCGACCCGGACATCCCGAGAAGGAGCCGCTTGTCCTTCGGGGAGATCTCGACGTACACCGGGAAGGCGATGCCGCCGGTGGTGGTCTGGATCGCGGTCGAGCGGATGGCCTTGACGGTCCCGTCGAAGGTGTCACTCGGGAAGGCGTCGAGGGAGATGGTCGCCTTCATCCCGTCCTTGATCTTGTCGATGTCGGCCTCGTCGACTTGAGCGTCGAAGGTCGGGGCGGCCAGGGAGACGACCGTGAAGGCAGCGGAGCCCGGGGCGAGAGCGGCACCGGTGGCGGCCTTGGGTGTGACCCCGTCGGGGCCGGGCGCTCCGAGCGGATTGAAGATGACGACGCCGTCGATGGGCGCCGTCAGCGTCGCCTTGGAGAGCGTCTCACGAGCCAGCGCCAGCGCTGCCGAGGCCGCGCTCACCCCGGCCTGCGCAGAGGCCTTCGCGGCGGCCATCTTGCCGGCGACGGTGAGCTTGTTGCGTCCCGAGCGGGCGTTCTCGAGCCCTGCATACGCGTTGAGCTTGGCGATCTTGAGCTGCGTGAGTGTGCCTTCCATCGAAGGCTGCACGGTTGCCGGCATCGAGTGATAGATGCTGTAGAAGGAGTCGTAGGCGGACTTGGCCGCGCTGTAGCCCGCAGACGCCGCGGACACGCCGGCGTTCGCAGCGGACTTGTCGACGGCGGCCGGGATACCCTTGTTCACGCCGTCGAGCTGCGCGAGGGCGCCCTTGTAGCCGGCCTCGGCCTGCCGCACCTGCGCGGTCAGCGGTTTCGTGTCCATGATCGCGAGCGACTGCCCCGCCTTCACGACGGCACCGTCCACGACGTCGACCGATGCGATCGTGCCGGCGGTTGGAGCGTAGACCTCGCCCCGGGTCGATGCCTCCACCTTGCCGGAAGCGGTCACGACCTCGTCGAGGGTCTCCTTGACGGCCTTGGCCGCGCTGACCTCGGGAACACCGGCACTCGCAGATGCCATGACGCCTGCCACGACTCCGCCGATGACGAGTAGCGCGACGATCGCAGCGATGATCTTGCCCCTGCTCACAAGCTCCTCCGTTCGGATGGCCGCCTGAAGCGGTCCGCTAGCTACGCACGTCCTTCGACCGCGAACCGCTCGGCGTCTCCGTCGAGCAGCGCGGGCAACTCCGTGATACGGGTCAGCGCGAACGGGGGCCCCGGCATCAGCACCTCGTCGGCGCGGAAAGCTCCCCACAGGGCGGCCACGGCGACGGCGTGTGCTGAAAGGGCCGCTTGCATATCGTGGGGGCTGTCGCCTACGTACATACAATACCCCAACTCGACACCCATCAAGGCGGCGGCGAACTCGAGCGGATACGGATCCGGTTTGTGCCGAGGAACGTCATCCGCGGTGACGATGACCTGCATGTACCCGGTCAGACCGAACAACTCCAGTCCGCGCATCGCCGCGGTCGTCCCCTTGCTCGTCACCACGCCCATCGGCAGCCCGCGACGCCGGATCTCGTCGAGCGTCTCGCAGGTGCCGGGGTACTCCTTCGCGAGGAGGTCATGCTGCGCGGCGTTGAACTCCCGGTACACACGCAGGAGCTCGTCCGCGTGGTCGGGGGCCATGTCGCGGAACTGCTGCGCGAGCGGCTGGCCGACATTGGCCATCGTGATCTCGTCGGGAAGCGCGGCGCCGAGGACGGCCTCGGTGGCATAGCGGAATGAGACCCGGATGAGTTCGACCGTATCGATGAGCGTTCCGTCGAGGTCGAAGAGCACCGCCCGGATCTCTCCGAGGCGGTCTGCGGGGGTCGGCGACTGCGATGCGGGCTGCGAGGTGTGGATACTCGTACGGGTCACGGCGCCGATGGTAGCACTCCCGACGGCGAGCCGGCCGCACCGGTGCCCGATCAGACCGGAGCGGAGCCCGGCACATCATCGTGCCGCCGAAGCATCAGCCAGGTGGTGAGCGCGCCGAGCGTGTAGAGCACGGTCGCGATCGCATAGGGGACCGTGTACGAGTACGCCATGAGGCGGCCGCCCAGCGCGCTGCCGGCGAGCCACGCCGCGCTGTACCCGAAGGCGATGACGCCGGCGACGACAGGGCGTTCGCGCGCGGGCACGCGCTCCATGGTGAACTGATTCCAGGTGGGCCACGACATGTTCATGAAGGCGCCCCGCAACCAGAAGACCACCGCGGCCACGGGCAGGCTCGTCACGAACGGGATGGCCGCGAGGAACGGGATCGATGCGGCCTCCGCCAGCGCGGTCGCCCGCACGAACCCGAACCGCCGCGCGAGCAGCGGCGCCCCGAGCGCGGCGACGCCCATGGCGAGTTCAGACACACCCTGGATGAGGCCGACCTGGAAGATGGTCGCTCCCAGATGCCGCTTCAGGTACAGCGACAGGAACGGGATGATCAGTCCGGCTCCGACCGAGATGAGCACCTGCGGCACGAGCAGTCTGCCGATGTGCCGCCAGGACGAGAACTGCCGCATCGTCTGAACGTAGGTCCGGAACGCGTGTCGCGGATGGCCGACCCGCTCGCGGATCAAGGCGAGCGGGGCGCAGGAGACGAGGAAGAGGAGTGCGGCGACAGCGACCGTCGCGCGGTACGCGTCAACCTCCCCGAGAAGGCCGGTCAGCATCGTCGGCAGCAGGCCTCCAAGCACGCCGCCCACGAAGCACAGACCGACGCGCACGATGAGATCGGCCGTGTAGAGGTGGCTCCGCTCCGCGGGGGAGCTGTTCTCGGTCAGGAACGGGACCGGCACGGACTGCATGACGCCCTCGCCGAGGCCGTAGACCATGCCGAAGCCGAGCATGAGCCCCGCCTCGGGCATCCCGGCCTGTCCGAGACGCGCCGCGCCGAACAGCGCCGCGGCCACCACGAGGAGTCGCCGGTATCCGAAAACCGCGACGAGCGGCGGGGCGATGAGGCACACGGCCGCCGAGGCGAGAGCGAGCGACCCTTCGACGTCGCCGACGACCGCCTCCGAGAGACCGGCACCCTTCACGTAGATCGCGAAGACGGTGAGCAGGATGCCCACACCGATCGACTGGATACCCAGCGCGACCAGGAACAGGCGGGCGTTCCGCGTGAACCGGCCGATCGCCTCGACGTATTCGGCCGCCACGGCGCGGAGCGCGCGGCGGGAACGGACGATCATGCGGGCCTCCTGTGTGGGTCCTCGGCAGATCCGCTTCGTCCCGCTTGGTTCAGGCGCGACACGGCGATTGTGCATGGTACGCCAGCGCGTGTGCATAGACCAGCGACGAATCACGGCATCCGCGTGAGCCCGGAAGCGCTCCTCCGCCCGGTTCGCACCCCTATGGTGCGTGATTGGAAGGGTGGCGCGTGGTAGATTCCCCTTCACATTCGGCACGCGGCCGATGGGAGAAGTGGGATTCGGCCCTGAAGGGCCCTCGGACAAGGGAAGCAGGTGGAACGGACGCCATGGAGTACCCGGCCGGAGTCGCAACAGGGATGGACATGATGATGACCTCGCCCGGGTCGGCGCGATGTCGCGCGGTCACCGGGCGTCCCGACCGTCAGTCGTCCCTGTAGGGACGCGACGCACACTTCCGTTCCCACGAAACCAGAATCGACAGGAGAGTCCCCATGTCTGACACCACTCGTCCCGGCTTCGACACCCGCTCGGTACACGCCGGCGCCGCCCCCGATCCCACCACCGGCTCGCGCGCCGTGCCGATCTACCAGACCGTCGCCTACAACTTCAAGGACGCCGACCACGCCGCCGACCTCTTCGGGCTGCGCGCCTTCGGCAACATCTACTCGCGCATCATGAACCCGACCAACGACGTGCTCGAGCAGCGCCTCGCCGCCCTCCACGGCGGCTCGTACGCGCTGTCCGTCTCCTCGGGCCACGCCGCTGAGAACCTCGCGCTCCTCAACCTCGCGGGTTCGGGCGACTCGATCGTCTCGACGAACCAGGCCTTGGTGGTGTCGTCGGTCGCGTCGACGAAGCCCTGGATATCGGTGGGCTCCACGAACCGGACGGTGATGCCGAGGCGCTTGAAGGTGTGCAGGAAGATGTTCCAGGTGCCGCCGTAGAGGGATGTTGACGCGACAATCGAGTC
>JAUSAU010000004.1 GCA_030652345.1 Coriobacteriia bacterium | reverse complement strand
GTCTCGGCGGCCGTCGCCAATGCGGACGGGCGTCGCTCGGTGACCTACTCATCCGGCGCTACACCGAACGTGACCTACTCCAACACGGCGAGCGGTTCGACCGATGTCACCCACGCCGTGCAGTACGGGTACACGGGCGGTCAACTCACATCGATCGCGGTCCCGAACTACCCACAGGCCGGGTCCACTGCCCAGACGACATTTGCCTACACCGCCGGGGCGCTGGCAAGCGTGCTCTCTCCGGTGGTGGGCTCCGATGCGGACGCCCGCACCGACATCTCGTACGCGCCCGCGGCATCGCGCTCAGCCACCATCACTGCTCACGGACACGTGGCCGGCGGCGACGCCGACGCTCACATCCTCGAGCGCTTCGCGTGGAATCCCAACGGCACCTGTGCGACCAGGTCTGATCCCGCGACCTCGGGCACGAGCCCGCTGCCGACCTGGACCTACACCTATGCCTCCAACAACGAGCAGACACTCGAGGTGTCACCGACGGGTGCCCGCCGCAACCGCCTCGTGAGTGTCGACGGCGATGAGCTCGCCTCGTTCGACGAGGCGGGGCACCGCACCGCCAACACCTTTGATGAGCACGGCGATCTTGTCCGCACCACCGATCCTCGCGGGCAGACCACGTACTACAACCACGACGGCGAGGGCAACGTCACCCGCGAGTGGCGCGTACTGGACCATCGGGGCGCTCTGGCCCTCACCGAAAGCGCGTACGAGACCAGCACCGGCCTGCTCGCGGTGAAGAACGTGCGGATCTCGAATACCGAGACGGCCACGACGACCTATGCCAACCACGCATCCGGCCAGGTGCTCAGCGAGACCGCGCACGATGTGATGGTCTCGCTCGATCCCACAACGACGCTCGATATCACCACGTCGCGCACGTACAACGCCTTCGGCGAGCAGTTGAGCTCGTATGACGCCTCCGGAGTGCTTGAAGCTACGCACGAGCTCGATGCCGCCGGGCGCGTCGTGGCGCAGACCGATCGCAACGGCATCGTTACGCGTACGAGCTACGACGCGCTCGGTCAGGTGGTCGAGACGAGCCGCACCGTCGGCGGCTCGGCGACCTTCGCCGACTGGACGCGCACCACCCGGGACGCGAGCGGTCGTGCGGTTGCCGAGACCACGATGATCGATGCGAACGGGCAGGCCTGCGTGCAAAGCACGGTGACGCATACCTTCGACGCCTCGGGCCGCGAGGTTTCCGTCACCGATTCGGTCGCCGGCGGCCTGAGCGCCCACACGCACTACGACGCGCGCGGCAACGCGACGCAGTCGTGGGCGCAAGGCGTGCCCTCCTACACTGATGCGGCCGCCTCCAGCCGCGTCGAGTACGATGTGTACGGCAGGCAGCGGCGCGCCTGGGACGTGGGCGCCACGGACGCCTCCTCCACCACCACCTACTACCCGGATGGCGAAGTGCTGAGAGAGAGTGCCGCGGACGGCACGTGGACCGAGTATCGCTACGATGACGGCGGCAACAAGATCGCCGAGATCGCGGCCGACGACGACTCGAGCCCGGCGACCTCCACGCTGCTCTATGACATCGGCGGGCGCCAGATCGGCGCGGTGAGTGCGGACGGCGCGGTGACATCGGCCGCCTTCGACGCGATGGATCGCCAGGTGTCCGCCACCGGTGAGGCGACGGCTTCCGCCGACGTGGTCAACGCGCTTGGCTGGACGCTTCGCACCACAGACTCCGACGGCATCTCGCTCACCCGGACCTACGACGTGTGCGGGCGGCAACTGAGCGAGGTGCGCGAGGCCCCGGGAGCCGACCCCAAGACCACGACCACCGCATACGTAGAGGGCCGCGTGGACCGCGTGACCGACCCGGACGGCGCTCGCGTCCTCTACACCTACGACACCTTCGGGAGAGTGACGCGCGAGGTGCACGAGACGTCGCGCTCGGTACCGGTCAAGGACGTGACGACCACGTATGACTCACTCGGTCGCCCCCGCTCCACCTACGACGCAATCCGCGACATCGCCGCGACCTCGACCTACGCCATCGGCACGCCCTCGGTCACCACGCGCACCGTCACCTACGGCGGAGTCACCACGGTCGTGAGCCTTGGCGCCGACGGACGCGAGTCTGCGCGCACGATCTCCTCGGACGGCGTGAGTGCACCCGCGCGCACCGTGCTTTCCCGCGACAGTGCGGACCGCGAGACCGCCGCGAGCTTCGTCGGTGCGGGCATGAGCGCCCGCTTCGACGAGGCCGGGCGCCTGCGCGCCCAGTCCGGCGCGGGTCTGACAGGCAGTGCGGAGACCACCACGTATCGCTTCGACGCGGCCGGCCGCAAGCTCGCCGACGACTTGCATCCCACGCTGGGGCCTGCCATCGAGACGACCTACACCTACACCGACGGCGGCCGCCTCGCCACCGTCACCGTATCCGGCACCTCCACCGGCTACCGCTTCGACGACGCGGGCAACCTCACCTGGGTCAAGCGCGGCGCCTCGGTACCTGAGACGCTGACCTACGACGCCGCAAGCCGCCTCGTGAGCATGTCGGGAGTGGCCACCACCACGCTCTATACCTTCGACGCCCTCGGCCAGCGAGTCGCTGCAGGACGTGCCTCCAACAGACACGCCGCCACCTACGCCTACACCGGCACCGGGCGCCTGTCCGCCTTCGACACCTCGTCGGGCATCTCGGCTCGCTACACCTTCGACGCCGCCGGCCAGCGCACCCACTCGTCCGTGACCTCCGGCGCCGTCTCGACCGAGACGACCTACACCTACGACGGCCTCACCTTGCTCTCCCTCGCCGCGCAGCGCTCCGACGGCGCGACCTGGTCGATCACCTATCTCTACGACGCCGCAAGCCGCCCCTACGCCGGCATCTACCGCACCTCCGAGTCCACCGCGCCCACGCTCTTCGCCCTCGTGACCACGGATCGCGGCGACGTCACCGAGCTGCTGGACGCCTCCGCCACCCCGCTCGTGTCGTATCGCTACGACGCGTTCGGTCGCCCGAACGGCACCGTGGTGGCCTCAGGCATGCTGGCGGCCGCACTGGCCGAGCGCCAGATCCTGCGCTACGCCACCTACGCGTGGGACGCCGAGTCCGCCACCTACTACTGCTCCGCGCGCACCTACGACCCGCAAAGCGCCCAGTTCATCTCGAAAGACCCCGCCAAGGCAGATGGCGAGGAGAGCGCCTACCAGTACTGCGGCGGGGACCCGGTGGGGAAGGTGGACCCGAGCGGGCTGTGGGCGTGGGTGTTTGCGCACTACGTGACCCGCGGCGATGTCCTGATGGATCACGACATCCGGCTGCTCAAGCTCATCGCTCAGGAGTGCCTAACGCGCGGACTAGAGAAGGCCGCCGCCCTTCTTGCCGCTGGACCAAAGCTCCTTCGCATGGTTCTCTCGGGCTTGTGGATGGCGAAATCGTGGCGCGACACCGTCGAAGAGATTGCTGGAATCGCCTCGTGGTTTCGAGTCGGGGACCTGCTGACCTTCGAACGTAGCGACTTCGCGTACTACTCCCCCAGCTGTCATCAATCGGGTCAGTGGCTCGTGAAGCTTCAGGTCCGATTGCAGCGCAAGTCCACTTCGGGAAGGTGGAGCACGGTGGCTCGCCGGACGATTGTGGGAACACGGACTCGATTCGAAGATAGGCGGACCGGCGCCCCGTACGCGAGCAGAAGTCCGATCAGACTGGCACCCGTCAGGCCGCGGATGATCTACGGCAATCTGTGGGGAAGGGGTTCGGATGCGCACGCATCACTCATTCGATAGGTTCTGGCGATGAAGGGGCACGAGTGGGAGCGCTGGGCACGAGTCCTAGTCGCCGTGGGAGCCCTGTGTGTGACGGCTCCAGTTGCTTCTGGTGCTCTTGGATCGCTCATGAGGGATGGCGCACCGTGGTGGGTAGCCATGCCCCTCCTAGGGGGCGCGCTGGTGGCGATGGTCTGGGCGGATCGCTGGCGGGTCGAGAAGCGGCCGGGATTCCCCAAGGAGAGGGCCATCGGCCGGAGTCTGATGCTCGGGGCTATTGTCGTGGCATCAGCAACAACGGCAGTCAGCGCACCTCGCTGGGACGCCCAGTCCATTGTGTCGGCGTCCGCGTTTGTTCTTGGGTATGCCGCAGTCTACGTCGCAGCCGAGGTAGCCTTCCGAGACGTCCGGCGCGAACATGACCCCGCTGGTTCGAGTCCATAACCATCCCCCGGACACCAACCATGCTGGTATAGTACGTCCGCTATGACTGACCCCACACTCATCCGCAACTTCTCGATCATCGCGCACATCGACCACGGCAAGTCGACGCTTGCCGATCGCGTGCTCCAGTCGACCCACACCATCTCCGATCGCGACATGATGGAACAGGTCCTGGACTCGATGGACATCGAGCGGGAGCGCGGCATCACGATCAAGGCGCAGGCCGTCCGGGTGCTCTACACCGCGGACGACGGCGTCGAATACACGCTTAACCTCATCGACACCCCTGGTCACGTCGACTTCACCTATGAGGTCTCCCGCTCCCTGCAGGCGTGCGAAGGCGCGGTACTTGTCGTCGACGCGGCTCAGGGCGTGGAAGCTCAAACGGTGGCGAACGCAGTCATGGCGATGAACGCACACCTCGAGATCATCCCGCTCATCAATAAGATCGACCTGCCGTCCGCCGATCCCGAGCGCGTGCGCCACGAGATCGAGGAGGCGCTCGCCATCCCCGCCGACGAGGCCGTTCTCGCCTCGGGCAAGACCGGCGAGGGTGTGCGCGACGCGCTCGAGGCGGTCGTCAAGCACGTACCGCATCCCGTCGGCGACCCGGACGCGCCGCTCAAGGCGCTCATCTTCGACTCGTTCTTCGACGCGTACCGCGGCGTCGTGGCGCTCATCCGCGTGGTCGACGGCCGCATCGCCAAGGGCATGAAGGTCAAGCTGATGGCGGCTCACACCACCACGGACGTGGAGGAGGTCGGTGTCCGCCGGCCCGTGCATGTGCCGGTCGATGAGCTCGGCGTCGGCGAGGTCGGCTACCTCGTGACCGGCCTCAAGGACCCGTCGCTCGTCAAGGTCGGCGACACCGTCACGCTCGCGAAGCACGGCGCGACCAAGCCGCTGCCGGGCTACCGCGACGTCAAGCCGATGGTGTACACGGGCCTCTTCCCGATCGACGGCGACCAGTACCCCGAACTGCGAGACGCGCTCGACAAGCTGCGACTCAACGACCCGGCCATCATCTACGAACCCGAGTCGAGCCACGCGCTCGGCTTCGGCTTCCGCTGCGGCTTCCTCGGCCTGCTCCACATGGAGATCGTGAAGGAGCGCCTCGAGCGCGAGTTCGACCTCGACCTGCTGGCCACCGCGCCGTCGGTCGAGTACAAGGTCACCAAGTCCAACGGCGAGGTGCTGTTTATCCACTCGCCGCAGGACATGCCAGAGCCGGGCAGCATCATGCACATCGAGGAGCCGTACCTCAAGGTGACCGTCCTCGTGCCGCCGGAGTACGTCGGCGCCATCATGGAGCTCACGGAGATGCACCGGGCGACCTTCGTGAACATGCAGTACCTCAGCAAGACGACCGTCGACATGCACTACGAGATGCCGCTCTCCGAGCTGATCATGGACTTCTTCGACCAGCTCAAGAGCCGCACCAAGGGCTACGCGTCGCTCGATTACGAATTCATGGACTACAAGGTCAGCCAGCTCGTGAAGCTCGACGTCCTGCTGGCGAGCAAGCCGGTCGACGCGCTGAGCTTCATCGTGCACAAGGACAAGGCCTACGCGCGCGGCAAGATGCTCACCGAGAAGCTGCGCGAGATCATCCCGCGCCAGATGTTCGAGGTGCCGATCCAGGCCGCGATCGGCGGGAAGATCATCGCGCGCGAGACGGTGCGCGCCGTGCGCAAGGACGTCATCGCGAAGTGCTACGGCGGTGACATCACCCGCAAGAAGAAGCTTCTCGAGAAGCAGAAGAAGGGCAAGAAGCGCATGAAGCAGGTGGGCAACGTCGAGGTCCCGCAGGAGGCCTTCATGGCCATCCTGAAGGTCGACGATTAGCCATGGCCGACTTTGCGGCCATGTCTACGGCCGCATCGAGCCGACTCGCTTCGCTCGCGGCTCATGCGCCCGAGGTCCCGGCCCCTGTCTCGCTCTACATCCACGTCCCGTTCTGCGTCTCCAAGTGCGCGTACTGCGACTTCTTCTCTCACGCGGGCGGGGAGCGGATGTTCTCCCGCTACGTGGACGCGGTGCTCTTCGAGGCGGGTCACTGGTCGCACTACGGGTTGCTCGACGACGTTCCCACGCTCTACATCGGAGGCGGCACCCCGACGCGTCTCGGTCCCGAGCTCGAGCGCCTTCTGCGCGGGCTGCGCGAGACCGCCGTCCTGCGGCCGGACGCCGAGATCACCGTCGAGACCAACCCCGAGACGACCGACGCCGCGCTGATCGCTGAACTCATCGCCGCCGGTGCGAACCGGTTCTCGCTCGGCGTGCAGAGCTTCGATGACGATGTCCTGCGCACG